>PLEY01000014.1:23225-28047 GCA_003136595.1 Burkholderiales bacterium | reverse complement strand
TTGTTCGGGCTGATCTTCAGGAATTCCGGCTCGAACTGCGCGCCGCTGCCGATATCCACGGCATGGGCGCGATAGGCCAGTCCACACTCCTCGAGCATGATGTGCACCTTGTGCCCGTTGGGTGTGGCCCAGCTGTAGACATCGATCATTGCATTCTCCAAGACANNGGGCCGACACGCTGGGAATGCCGCCGTTCTGGTAGCGCCAGCCGAGTTCGGCCATGGGCCGGGCCCGCTTGCCGGCCTCGACGGCCTGGGCGCTCGAGGCGGTGCCGTCGACGACGCGCTTCATGATGCCCTGCACGATGCCGGCAATCCGGAACATATTGTAGGCGAGATAGAAGTCGATGTCGGTGATTCCGCTGCGCCCCGTCGCCCGGCAGTACAGCTCGATGTACTCCGACTCGCCCGGGATGCCGAGGGCCGGCAGATCGAGGCCGCCGATTCCCCTGAAATTCTCCGGCGGGATGTGCCAGCTCATGAGGTGGTAGGAGAAGTCGGCCAGCGGATGGCCGATCGTCGAGAGCTCCCAGTCAAGGATCGCAAGAATGCGCGGCTCCTGCGGATGGAAGATGAGATTGTCGAGCCGGTAGTCGCCATGCACGATCGAGGTGGCGCCATCATCGGGGGGGATGTGCCCGGGCAGCCACGCGATAAGCTCATCCATCGCCTCGATCTTCTCGGTCTCTGAGGCCTGGTACTGCTTGGTCCAGCGGCTGATCTGGCGCGCGAAGTAGTTGCCGGGCTTGCCGAAGTCCGCAAGACCCACAGCGGCATAGTCGACCTGGTGCAAGGCGCTGATGACGCGGTTCATCTCGAGATAGATGGCGCGCCGCTCGGCTGGCGCCATGCCCGGCAGCGACTGTTCCCAGAGCACCCGTCCCGAGACGAACTCCATGATGTAGAAGGCGCGCCCGATCACGCTCTCGTCGGTGCACAACGCGAACATGCGCGCCACCGGCACGCCGCTGTCGGCAAGCGCCTGCATGACGCGGTATTCGCGCTCGATCGCGTGGGCCGAGGGCAGGAGCTTTTCGATCGGTCCGGGCTTCGCCCGCATCACGTAGGAGCGCTTGGGGGTGTCGATCTTGAAGGTCGGGTTCGACTGTCCGCCCTTGAACTGCTCGATTCGCATCGGGCCGGCAAAGTCCTCGACGTGTTCCTTCAGGTAGTGCTCGAGCGCTGCCTCGTCAAATTTCTGGCGCGCGGCGATCGGCATGGTGCCAACGAATTCTTCGTACATGGCTTCGGATCCGGTGAGGTCAAGGTTCAGGCATCGGCACGCGTGCGCAGGTACTCGAGAAGCATGGCCTCCAGAGTGGACTGGCGCGCCTCGGCCTGCAGAAGATCGGTCGGGGCGATGCCCGTGTAGCGCACCACCCAGTCGTTCGGCGCGGCGCCGACATCCAGGGCGTTGATGCAGGCGGGGGCCTGAGACAGATTGCCGAAGAAGACGCGCTCTCCGGTGAGGGCGAAGGAGAGGATCGCGCGGTTCACACCCCCGTGCAGCACCAGCAGTGCGATCTGCCAATCGGGATCGGCACGCAGCCGGGCGAGCGCCGGATGGACGCGATCGAGGAGCTCGGCGACCGATTCACCCCGCGCGAAACGCTTCTCGAGGGGCACCACGCCCTCGAAGGCGCCGACCACGGCGTCGCGCAGTTCGTCGCGCGGAATGGCGTCAAGCGGGCCGGACTTCATCTCGACGAGTTCCGGCCAGGTCTGAATCGCGATCTGCTGGCGCGTCTCGGCGAGCACGCGCTGGGCGGTCTCGACGGTGCGCGGCAGCCCGCTCGTGATGACCCGGTCGAACTGCACGCCGGTGTGTGCAAAGGCGATGCCAGCGGCGCTCGCCTGCGTCCGTCCGGTCTCATTCAAGGTCGCCTGCGCGCTTTCGACGGGCGGGCGCGTCGCGTCGAAGTAGGTCACGCTGCCATGGCGCATGAGATAGATGCGGCGCCGGGGGGGGCTGATCTCGTGGGGCGTCATGTCGTGGTTAGGGACGGTGGTAGCGTTCGTGAAACCTGGGCAAGGGTGGCAAGGGCGGCAAGGGCGGCAAGGAATGTTTGTCGGTGGCGGGCAGGGCGGGCCGGGACCCCTAAAAGCGTGCGGCTCGCTTGGTGAGAAAGGCGTCGATCGCCTCGCCCGCATCGGGATGATGCAGGCAGGCGACGAAGGCATCGCGTTCGGTGTCGAAATGCTCGTCAAGCCCGGCCGTGGCAGCGCCTGCGATGAGGCGCTTGATGCGGGTCACCGCATGGGGTGAGAGCTCAGCGATACGCTCGGCGATCGCAAGGGCTGCATCCAGCGCCTTGCCATCGTCGACGAGTGCGTTGACCAAGCCCAGCCGCTCCAGCTTCGGCGCGTCAAACGGCTCGCCGGTGAGCAGCATCTGTGCCGCACTCTGGCGCGGCAGCGCACGAGTGACGAACCAGGAGCCGCCCCCATCGGGCGAGAGGCCGACCTTCACGTAGGACATGACGAACTTCGAGGAGCGTCCGGCTGCGATCAGATCGCAGCCGAGTGCGAGTGACATCCCCGCCCCGGCCGCGGCACCCTCGACCGCGGCGATGAGCGGTTTCGGGTGGGCGGCGAGTGCACGGCACAGGGCATGCAGTTGCTCGATCGAGGCCTTCTGTACCTCGGGCGGTTGCGCGCGATTCCCCTGGAGCCGGTTGAGGTTGCCGCCCGCGCAGAAGAATCCGTCGGCGCCCGTCAGGATCACGGCGCGGATCGAGGGCTCGGCTGCGGCGCGCTCGAGGGCGGGCAGGAAGGCCGCGTACATCTCCGGTGAGAGGGCGTTGCGCAAACCCGGATTCGAGAGCGTCAAGACGAGCGCGGGACCCGCCACCGTGACGAGGAGTTCGGCGGCCACGTCAGAATCCCGTCTCTGTGAGCGACATGCCAAGGCGCGCGCGGCGCGAGAGCCACGGCGAGGGCCGGTAGCGCGGATCCCCGTAGCATGCCTGCATGTTCTCTAGAATTTCCAGCACGAGCGCACCTCCCAACGCATCGCCCATGGCGAGCGGGCCTTGGGGGTAGTTCAGGCCAAGTCGCACCGCGAGATCGATGTCGGCCGGCGTCGCGATCTGCTGCTGCGCGATGTCGGAGGCGATGTTGACGATCGCAGCGACGATTCTCTGCGCGATGAAGCCGGGCGAATCGCGGATCACGGTCACGGGCACGCCGGACCGGGCGCAGAGCGCATGCGCCCGGTCGCGCACTTCCGGCCGGGTGCGCGGCGTCGTCATCAGCGTGCGGCGCAGATGGAGCGGGGTCGACACGTCGAGGGCGACCGTGCGGCTCGCATCGAGCCCCTCGGCCAGGGCGCCGGTGGTGGCGTCAAGGCCCAGCGGCATCACGATGCACAGCTCGGCTTCGTCGGGCGCCTCGACCACACGCGCGGCGTCCCCGAGGGCCTCGAGCACGCGGGCGCGGTGGGCGGGTACCCGTGGGCTTACCCAGACCGAGCGAGGCAGCTCCTCCGGAATGCCGGGTGCGCCACCCGCAGACGAGGTGGACAAAGTGGACGAAGCAGACGCCGATGCAGACCCCGATGCAGCCGGCAGCGCGTCGGCCGGACTGCTGTAGTCGTAGAAGCCGCGACCGGACTTGCGACCGAGCAGCCCGCCTGCGAGGCGCTGTGCGGTGATCACCGAGGGACGAAAGCGCGGCTCCTCGTAGAACTGATGGTAGATCGACTCCATCACCGGATGCGACACGTCCAGGGCGGTCAGGTCCATGAGCTCGAAGGGCCCGAGCCGAAAGCCGCAGGCCTCGCGCATCACGCAATCGACATCGGCGAATCCGCAGATGCCCTCGCCGACGATGCGCAGTGCCTCGGTGCCAAAGCCGCGTCCGGCATGGTTGACGATGAAGCCCGGCGTGTCCTTGGCGCGCACCGGCGTGTGGCCAAGGCGGCGCGAGAGCGCCTCGAGCGCTCTGCCCACGGCGGGATCGCTGGCCAGTCCGTCGACGACCTCGACCACCTTCATGAGCGGCACAGGATTGAAGAAGTGCCAGCCGACGATGCGCCCGGGATGCCGGGCCCGGGCCGCGATCGCGGTGATCGACAGCGACGAGGTGTTTGAGGCGAGCACCGCGGCGGGCGCGACGCAGTCCTCGAGCGCGGCGATGAGGGCGCGCTTGGCCTCGAGATTCTCGACGATCGCCTCGACCACGAGGTCCGCGCCGCCGAGTGCGGCCAAGTCGGCGACCGGGCTTAACAGCGCTTGCGCGCGGCTTGCTGACCCCGCCTCGAGCTTGCCCCGCGCCTCCAGTTTTGCGAGGGCCTCGCCAATCGTCTTGATGGCCGCGCCGGGTGCCTCGGGGTTGGTGTCGTAGAGCAGGACGCGCAGGCCGGCTTGCGCTGCGATCTGCGCGATGCCGCGCCCCATGGCGCCGCAACCGACGATGCCAAGCTGTAGGTGGGACGAACCCGGATCGAATGTCATGGAATTGTTATGCCCGCCGATGCGCCGCCCATGGGATGGGCGGTGCCGAGTCGGGGTTGGCTCAGGGTTGGCTCAGGGTTGACTCGAGGATCCTTATTTGACACCCGATTTTAGCGGATGCACCATGAATCACAAGGAGAGCCTCATGATCCGTGACCCGGAAACTCATCGTATCTTGCTTGACAGCATCGCGCGCTTTGTGCGCGAGCGGCTGATTCCTGCTGAGGAAGAGGTCGCTGAAACCGATCATATCCCCGCCGGGATCGTGGAGCAGATGCGCGAGCTCGGTCTCTTCGGGCTCACCATCCCTGAGGAATATGGCGGCTTTGGGTTGACCATGGAAGAGGAGGTGGAACTGACCTTCGAGCT
>PLEY01000014.1:0-23145 GCA_003136595.1 Burkholderiales bacterium | reverse complement strand
GAGGCCGGCGTCTTCACGCTCATGGCCCGCACCGGCGGCGCCGGCGCGGGCGGCGTCTCGGCCTTCATCGTCGAGCGGGCGACACCCGGTCTGTCGGTTGGCAAGTCGGACCGCAAGATGGGTCAGCGCGGGGCCCATACTGCCGATGTGATCTTCGAGAACTGCCGGGTGCCGGCCGAGAATCTGATCGGCGAGCGCGAGGGTCAGGGCTTCAAGACGGCGATGAAGGTGCTCGACAAGGGGCGCCTCACGATTGCCGCGGCGTGCGTGGGCAGCGCCACGCGCATGCTGGGCGACACGCTGCGCTACACACGCGAGCGCAAGCAGTTCGGCCAGCCGATCGGCGAATTCCAGCTGGTCGCGGCACTGCTCGCCGATTCCCAGGCCGAGCTCTACGCGGCGCGCAGCATGGTGCAAGATGCCGCAAGACGCCGTGATGCGGGGGAGGACGTCTCGCTCCACGCCTCATGCTGCAAGCTGTTCGCCTCCGAGATGTGCGGCCGCATCGCCGACCGCTGCGTGCAGGCGCATGGCGGCGCCGGCTACATCAGTGACTATGCCATCGAGCGCTTTTATCGCGACGTGCGGCTGTTTCGCATCTTCGAGGGCACAAGCCAGATCCAGCAGGTCATCATCGGACGGGGTCTCGCGCGCTCGGGGGAACTGATCCAGGGCTAAGGCCGCAGTGGTGCCACACTGTCATCAGGGTGGCGTATATCGTACACTTTGGGCCCGAATCGGACGCTAAAGGGACGCTAAAGGGACGTCAATCTGTCCAATGTCCCCGGAATCGGGCACAATTAGTTGCTATGCATAGAACAGGAAGATGCAGAAAACTCCTGGCTCTTCCGGGGTGGCGCGGTCCGTCGACGGGAGCGCCCGCGGTGTCACCAGTGCCCTAACGCATGCCCTACCTTTCCCGTCGCCATCGTTGTCGCAGTCGTTCGCTGGATCCCCGGCCACTGTTGTCCCGTTCTGCCTGGCTGCGCGGGGCGGTCTCATGGGGCTGGATCGTGCTGCTCCTCGCAGGCACCCAGGCAGCCCAGGCGCTCGGCCTTGGTGCGAGCGAACTGCGCTCCTCGCTCGGCCAGCCCCTTAATCTACGCATTGCGCTGACGGCCGCCGCATCCGAGGATGTCGGGTGCGTCACGGTCAAGGGTCGGGGTGACCTGAATCCCCCGGTCGGGCTCCATTTTGAGGTGCTCTCGGATGCACGCGGTCAGTACATCGCGGTGACGAGCGCCAAGTCGGTCGACGACCCGGCCATCGCGCTCGTCGTCGCGGCCGGCTGTACGTCCCCGGTTTCGCGCGAATACGTGCTGTTTCTGGACCCGGCAGCGCTCGCGCCCGCAGCCGCCAGCGCGCCTGTCACCCCTGTCCTTCCCGTGACGGCGGCGCCGACGGGTGCCAGCGCACCCGCCGCGACATCGGCCCCGTCCCGGGGTGCACCACGCGAATCGGCGGGCAATGCGCTGGCGCGCGGCCGCACCGCCGCCGCCTCCGACGAGGCCCCGAGCGTTCCGGCCGCTCCGCTGCCAAAGCCGCCCTCGAAGACGTCGCCGAAGCTCTCCTCGAACGCTGGCCCGAAGCGGTCCACGCCGCCCGCCCCAGGCCCATCGCGGGCTTCGAAGGGCTCCCCGACGCCGGCCGCGCCTGCCGCGCAGGCTGCCGGGCAGCCGCCCGCGAGCCCTGCGGCCGATGCCGGAGCAGGGCGCGGCGACCGCCTGCATCTATCGCGTGCGCTCGACAGTCCGGACCTGCGAATCTCGAGCGAGCTCAGCCCAAGCGAGGGAGCGCCCCCCGACGCCGAGCGCCTCGCGGAATTGCGTGCGGAACAGGTGCGCCTGATGGCCCTGCTCAATGGGCAGAGTCCGGATAGCACGCCTGGACCGCGCGAAGAGGCGCTGCAAAAACATGTCGATGAGCTGGGAGGCGATATCGCCAAGCTGCGCACCCAGGTCAAGGAAGCCCAGGACCGCAGTCAGCTGCTCGAAGCGAGCCGTGGCCTGTCGTGGCTGCCCTGGCTGCTTGGTGCCTGTGCCTTCCTCGGCCTCGGGCTCGCGGCCTGGTTCGGCTGGCGCTATCGCACGGTACAGGAAAGTACCGCGAGCCATCCCTGGTGGGAACAGTCGCAGCTGGCTGCAGCAGGCCGGGGCGCACGCCGGGGAGGAGGTGCGATTCCGTTTGGCGACTCCCGTCCCGACGACGAAGAAGACACCCTCAACGGCTTCACGTCCCCCAAGCCTGCCGCAGGTCCGGGCCGCCCACCCAAGGCGCGTCCCCAGCAAATTGCCGGCGCGGCGCCCGGCACTGGCGGGNNCCGGCCGCACCGCCGGTGCCCGCCCGGTCATCGTCGTCACCCCCGTCATCGTCGCCCGCTCGGTCAGCACCGCCCGCAAGCCCTCCAGCCGCACCGGCGCGGCCCGCAGCCCCGAGTCCGGTGGCCGCCCCCGCTGCAATGAAGCCGCCGATTCCCGCGGCGCCGCGCGTACCCCTTGACCGGCCCGCCTCGGGCCCGAAGGCGCTGCCCTTTGGCGCCGTGTCGTCGATCGTGGGCTCGCTCGATGAACGCGTCGACAGCACCGAACTGACGCGTTCGGCGATCGACTTCAATCTTGATCTGCCGGAGATCATCACGAGCCCGCTGGTCCCGGCGGCGCAGGGCGCCTCCAAGGCAGCGAGCGCAGAGGGTCCGCGCCCGCCCGCCGTGCCCTCGGGTGCCGGGATTTCCCCACAGGCCGCCGAAGCGTTCAACCTGCAACCACTCGACTTCGAGCTGCCCTCCAAAAAACCGCCAACCCCGACGGCCAGCGAGGCACCGGCCCCGACTCTCGGACCCGACACGATCCTGCGTCTGGACGAGAACGTCCCGTCTGCCGAGGCGCCCGCCGCCACAGCGCCCACTGGTGAGCATGCCTCCTTGCAGTTCCGGCTGCTGCAGTTCGCAACCGTCGTCGAGCAGGCGAGCGAGCTGCAGGCGAACAACGAGCCGACCAAGGCGATCGCCGTGCTGCGACAGTACGTGCTGCGTGACGAGAACATCCCCACGCTCATGTGGCTCATGCTCTTTGAGCTCTACAAGGTGGTCAACAAGCGGCCGGTGTACGAGGCGCTCGCCGAGCATTTCACCCGGCGCTACAAGCGTCCCATGATCCGCTGGGAGGAGACGCTTGACCAGAAGACCGCCCAGCTTGGCCTCGCAAGCGTGCCCGACATCGAGCGCCAGCTGAAAGCGCGCTGGGGCACGCAGGCGGGACTTGAACTGCTGCGCGGCCTGACCTGCGACCGGGACCGTGCCGACGCCATCACCTTTAACGCCGTCCTGCAGCGTGATCTGCTCGCGCAGGCGAAGATCTTCCCGATCGAAGACACGAATTAGCGTGCAAGCAGGTGGCTTGTGAGCGCGCCCGCCGGAGCCTGAGAGTAAAAGAGGGTGCGAGAGGGCAGCCGAGGGTACGAGAGGGTACGAGAGGGTACGAGTGGATACGAGTGGATACGAGCGGGTGCGAGTGGGCACCAGAACGAGGAGAGGCCGGATGCTCAAGCTCTGTGGATTTGCAGCGAGCAACTACTATAACAAGGTGAAATTCGTGCTCCTGGAAAAGGGTGTCCCATTCGAGGAGGAGCTGGTCTGGCCGAGTGCAGAGGAGTCCTTCCTCGCGAGAACGCCCCTGGGCAAGATTCCTTATCTCGAAACCGACGCCGGTGTGATGAGCGAATCCGAGGCGATCGTCAACTACATCGAGTCCGTCCATCCGCAGGTGCCGCTCGTGCCTCGCGACGCGTTCGCCCGGGCCAAGGTGCACGAATTGGTGCAGTTCGTCGAGCTTTACATCGAGTGGGAAGCGCGCCGTCTCTATGGCGCCGCGTTTTTTGGCCAGCCGCCGGTCGAAGAGATCAAGCAGATCGTGCACCAGAGGCTTGAGCGCGCGCTCGCGGCGCTGTCTCGCCTGACGCGGCTCGAAGCGTTCGCGCTTGGATCTGAACTCACGCTCGCCGACTGCGCGCTCGCAGTCCACCTGCCGGTGGTGGGTCTTGCCACCAAACTGACCTACGGCGTCGACATGGTCGCAACCGAGCCCGTCACGGCTTACCTCGAGCGCCTCGCCAGGCGTCCGGCGCTACAGAAGGTCAACGCCGATCGCACGGCGAACCTACCCCTGTTCGCCGCGTACATCCGCGGCTAGGGCACGAGCGGGGCGAGGTACGGCCAGACGTTGCCAAGCAGGCGTGCCTGCGCGGCCTCGGTCGGGTGGATGCGATCGGGCTGGAACAGATCGAGCTGATCGGCAAAGCCTTCGAAGAGAAACGGCACGAGCGCCGTGTGATAGCGCGCAGCAAGCGTCGGATAGAGTTTGGCGAAGCGCTCCGTGAAATCACGCCCGTAGTTCGGGGGCAGCTGCATACCCACCAGCAGCACCCGCGCATGGGCGGCCTGCGAGGCCTCGATCATCGAGCGCAGGTTATTTTCAGTTGCGCTTAATTGCAGTCCGCGCAGCCCGTCATTGCCGCCCAGTTCGATGATCACCACCGCAGGCTTGGCGCGCTCGAGCAGGGCGGGCAGACGTTCGGCACCTCCCCCCGTGGTGTCGCCGCTGATGCTGGCGTTGACCACGTTATAATCCTTGTGCTGATCTTGCAAGCGCCCGCGCAAGAGTTGTACCCAACCCGTATCGCGCGGCAGTCCGTATTCGGCCGAGATGCTGTCCCCGAGGACCAGGATGGTCCGGGATGTGACCGGGATGGCGGCAAGGGCCCAGGGACCGTTCGCGCATCCCCACAGCAGCCCCGCGATGATGATCCGCCGTGCCACCGCACGGTATTGCCATTGACTTCGAAACATGTCTGAGATTGTGATCGACGTGCAGGGATTGGGAAAAGAAGTCAGCGATGCCATCGGGACGCTGACGATTCTTGAAGATATCACGTTCACCATCGAAGCCGGCCAGACGGTGGCGATCGTGGGTGCCTCGGGTTCGGGTAAATCCACGCTGCTGGGCCTGCTCGCCGGACTCGACCAGCCCACCGCGGGCTCAGTGCGCCTCGCGGGCGAGCTGATCGCAGGGCTCGATGAGGACGGGCGGGCGCTCTTGCGCGCGCGCAAGGTCGGCTTCGTCTTCCAGTCATTCCAGCTGCTGCCGCATCTAAGCGCGCTCGAGAATGTCATGTTGCCCCTCGAACTGCAGGGCGTGTCCGAGGCGCGCGCGCGCAGCATGGCGATGCTCGGCCGGGTGGGACTCGCCGAACGACTGCACTACTACCCGAAGACGCTCTCCGGGGGCGAACAGCAGCGCGTCGCGCTCGCGCGCGCCTTCGTCACCCTGCCTGCGGTGCTGCTCGCCGACGAGCCCACCGGCAGCCTCGACGCCGTGACGGGTGAGGGCATCATGGATCTCATGTTCGAACTCAATCGCGACCGCGGCTCGACGCTCGTGCTGGTGACGCACGACCTCGGGATCGCCGCGCGCTGCGAGCGCCGCATCACGCTCGCAGCGGGGCGCATTGCCAGCATCGATCCCGGCCCTTTGCGCCCAGTCTGAAGGGGTGGTCGAGCATCTCAGCGCTGAAGGCCCGGGCAGGACGTCGGGACAAGGCGAGGCCGATCGGCAGATCAGAGTCGAGCCGGACCCCGATCCGCTGTAGATCCTCCCGGTTGCCGATGACCTCGAGGCGGCGCCTCGCCTCGAGTCGGTCTCTATCCATTCCGGAACGCAAGGCAAGCAAGGTCCAGACCCGCGCCGCATCGTCGATCATTTTCTCAAACCAGCATCCGGTTCAGACTTGCATGATTCCATTAGGCCAAATTTAGGGTTCTGCGATGTTTTTAAACCGACCATATCCAGACGCTGCACTGCGGGCGCGGCGGGGCTGCGCCCAGGCGTTGAGCTCGCTGCGGATCACCGGCAGCAGTTCCGAGGCCGTGAGACCAATCGGACCCACGCCCGCTTCGAGAAGACGATCGGCGGCGCTGCCGTGCAGCCAGACTGCGGCGAGAAGGGCCGGCCAGGGGGCCATGCCCTGGGCGAGCAGCGCGCCCAGCAGCCCGGCCAGTACGTCACCCGTGCCCGCGCTCGCGAGCCCCGGGTTCCCCGTCGGATTGATCGCCCAGCGGCCGTCGGCACCCGCGAGCACGCTGCCCGCTCCCTTTAAGACCACCCAGGCCGACAGGGTCGTGGCGAGCCGTCTCGCCGCAGCGATGCGATCGGCCTGTACCGCGCCGACATCGCAGCCGAGCAGCCGGGCCGCCTCAAGAGGATGGGGGGTGATGAGGGTCGGGCCGGAGCGCGCCGCGACGGATGCGGCCAGCGCCGCGTCGCCGGCCACCGCGTTCAGTGCATCGGCATCAAGGACTGTGGCGGTTGCCGTCGCCAGAAGCGCTCGGCACTCGGCAAGGGCCGCGGGCGGATCGCCCAGGCCCGGCCCGATGACCGCGGCTGAGAGCCGGGTCAAGGCGAGGTCGTCGCGCAGCATGAGTTCGGGATGGTTCCAGTCGATGCCCGGGGCCGCGGCCCCTGGCAGATGCAGGTAGACGCGGCCTGCACCCCCCATGAGCCCCATGCGCGCGCACAGGATGCCCGCGCCGACCATGCCCGGCGCTCCGGCCAAAACGCCCAGATTGCCGAACTGGCCCTTGTTGCTGTTCTGCGGGCGCCTGGGCAAGTGTTCCGCAAAATCCTCGGGCGCTGTAAGAATGCCGGAGGCTGCCCCGCCCGTGACACCGAGCGTCTCAAGACTGATCGCGCCGCAGTGGTCGGGGCCGTCGGCGGTGTAGAGGCCGGGCTTTCTGCCGAGAAACGTGAGCGTGTGGGTGGCACGCACTGCACTCCCCAGCACCTGCCCCGTGTCAGCCATAAGGCCGCTTGGGATGTCGAGCGCGAGCACCGGCCGGCCGGTACGGGCCTGCCACTCGTTGAGCTGCCCGATCCAGCGGGCCGCCGTTGCAGACGGCGCCCGGTTCAGGCCGATTCCGTAGAGCCCATCGAGCACCACGCTGGCCTCTTCGAGCAGGCACTCCGCGGTGCTTGCGCCACCGGCCGCGCTCCAGCGCGACCACGCCCGGGCTGCCTCACCGCCGAACGAGGCCGGATCGGCAAGGAGGATGACCCGGACTGCGATCCCCTGGTGCCTTAGGACCAGCGCCGCCGTGAGCGCATCACCGCCGTTGTTGCCCGGCCCCGCGAGGGCGACCACCGGTCCGTCGATCGCGGCGGCATGCATCATTACCGCGCGTGCAATCGCCTCACCCGCGCGGTCCATAAGCGTGCCTGGCGCAAGTCCCGCCTGGGCGCTCACCTCGAGCGCGCGCAACTCCGAGGCCAGGTAGAGAGGCTCGGACATGAGAGGCTGAGACATCGGCGGAGGACCCTTAGGACCGGATTGCAGTGGCGCAAATCATCGCTAAGCGTAGCGCGCCATGGTCAGGCCGTCGAGTGCGATCTCGGGCGTGCGTCCGGTGATGAGATCAGCAAGGATGCGCGCCGAGCCTGCGGCCATCGCCCAGCCGGTCGAGCCGTGGCCGAGATTGACCCAGACCCGGGCCTGCCGCGTCGCGCCAAGCACCGGCGGTCCATCCGGAAGCATCGGCCGCCAGCCGCTCCAGTAGGTGGCGCGGCCATAGTCGGCCGCACCGGGGAACCAGTCGCGCGCGACCTTGATCAGGGTGGCGAGTGCTGCCTGCCGGGGTGCGCCCGCGTGGCCACCCAGCTCGGCCATGCCGGCGATGCGGATACGGTTGCCAAGGCGCGTCATGGCGACCTTGTAGGCCTCGTCCATGAGCGCGTGCTGCGGCGCATAGGTGGGCTCACGCACCGCCACGGTCGCCGAGTAGCCGCGCACCGGATAGAGCGGCACGCGCAGTCCGAGCGGCCGCAGCAGCCGGCTGGAGGCGGCTCCCGTGGCCAGCACCACGGCGTCACCCTCGAGGATCTGGGTTCCAGAGCGCACCTGCACCTGCTTCGCGTCGGCGGCGATCGCGCCGGCCTTCATGCCAAAGCAAAACCGCACGCCGCGCGCTGCCGCCAGGTCCTTGATCTGCCTCGCAAAGAGGGGGCAGTTGCCGCTTTCATCCTCGGGCAGGTGCAAGCCCCCTGCGAAGTCGTCCGTGGACAGGCCCGGTTCGACTTCGCGGCATTCGTTGGCCGTGAGCAGCCGGTGGCGCACGTTCGCAGCGCTTAGCATCGCGATGCCGGGCTCGGCGAGTTCCAGGTCGCGTGCGCTACGAAACAGCTGCAGATAGCCCTGGCTCTGCTCGTACTGCAAATCGTGCAGCTCGCGCAGCGCATGCAGCTGTGCGCGGCTGTAGAAGGCGAGCCGTTGCATGCGTTCGCGGTTGCGCTGGTAGCGCTCGAGATTGCACTCGCGCAACCAGCGCAGGGCCCAAAGCCAGAGCTTCGGGTCGAGGGAGGGCCGAAGGCGCACCGGCGCGTCGGCCTTGAACAGGTAAGAGAGGATCTTGCCGGGCATGCCCGGTGCAGCCCATGGTGTCGCATAGCCCGGCGCGATCACCCCGGCGTTGCCGAAACTCGCCTCCTGCGCGACCCCGGCATTGCTTTCCAGGACCGTGACGGCGCAGCCGGCGGCGTTCAGGTAGTAGGCGGTGTTGACGCCGATGATTCCAGCGCCGATGACGACGACGTGCATGCTTGGACACTCTCTCGCTGGGCTGGTGCGCGGCTGGGCGCTGCCCGCGCCAGTTACGGGCAGTCCGATGGGGCCCCTTGCCTTCGCCGGGGGAGGCTCGAGGATGCTAACGGAATTATGGCCGGCACGTCGTCTGCTCGCGCGCCTCAGGAGCCGGGAGAGCGCCGCACGGGGTCGGCACGAAGTCGGCACCGGGTCGGCACGAACACACGGCAATCCCCGTCTTGGACGCAATTCCCGCTCCTCTGTGCGCCAGAGCGGACGGTATCGAGGGCTGCGGGAGGAGTAGCTTTGCTCTGGCGCTCGGATCGCAGCGGTGACCCCGGTACGAGCGACTCTATTACCTGTTCACTCATCGAGATCTCCAGAAACTCTTGCACCTGGAAGGCGTAACGCGCGTAGAGGGGGTATACCGTACGCTTTGACACCTTCGCATGCGGTGCTCCTTCGGTTCCTCGACCTCGCGCATGGTTCGTGCAGACACCTGCTCTTAGAACCGGTCCCGGCACGAATGCACCCGCAGGCCGATCGTCGTCGCAATGGGCGCGGGACGCGGGTCAGGATACCGGATTCAGAAACATCCGGCTGTATGCGACAAACGCCATGAGGAGCCCGAGGACTGCGGTCACGATCACAGATGTGGTTTCCGCGTATCGGACGTGCACCCACACGAAAATAACGCTCTCGAGTGCCAAGACCGCGGCAGCGAGCGCCGTCAGCTGCGGCTGCCAATGGAATGCTGCGGGGACGACGAGCCCGACCGTGCACGCGAGCTCGAGGAGACCAAGGGCCATCCAGGCCTTGCGCGGCAGTGCGCCAAAGCTCGGGACGTCGTGACTGATCCTGTCAAACAGGAAGACCTTCATGACACCCGACGCTCCGTAGAGGAGTGCGGCGAGGGCCTGAACGACCCAAATTATGATGCTCATTTTCCACACCGCGGAGCTCGCGCGAGACGGACAGGGAGTATCCCAAGCCCCTGTCTCCGCAACCCGGGTAACTCATCTGCGTCACGCACGCAGGCCGCAATTGGCGGGCGAGCGTACCGGCCATGCGCAAAGGGAACTCCTCCCAAATCAGAGTTTACGGCCATCGAAGTGCTTAACCTCTATGGACGCGAGGTCGAGGCCCTCCAGACACCGCACGTTGATCGCTGCGACGGCATTGCCGCTTCGATCGATCCCCTCGCCGTAACAATGGATGCCGCACACCGTGCAAAAGCGATGCTTGATCGCGTGCCTATTGAAGGTGTAGGTGCCGGCCGCGTCGTCCGGGGTCAGCAGTTGCAGCCGGTCGCGCGGCACAAAGCACAACAGCGACCCCCGGCGCTGGCACATGGAGCAATTGCATGCCGTCGCGTGAGTACACTCCCCTTCGACCTCGAAGGCGATTCTGCCGCAGTGACAACTTCCTTGATGGTTCACCGGCGCCTCCTCGACTAGCCCGCTGACGTTCACCCCCTGACGTCCACCCCGCCGACCCGTTACGCAGTTGGAGCAGCAGTCATGGCACAAAACCCCTGGCGCTTTTTTCTGGCGGGCCAGGTCGGCCCCTTTCGGGATGCATTCCAATGTTAGCAGTGGCTGCTCTATCCGGGGTCGCGAACATCCCTGCTAGGGGAATTGCCCCCCTTTCCCGGCAACGCGGCGAACCACGCGCTCTGCCCCTAAGCGTCTGGTGGTTTGCAGCAGGTGATCGCAGAACTCCGGTAGCGGGTAGCGAAACGGGCGCACAGCAGCCAGAAGATCATGAAGGAGAGCGGGCGAGAGTGAGCTAGATGCGAAGGATCTTGGCGTCGTCGTGGCGCACCGCCGGAATGCGGTTCCGGTCGGGCGCGTTCGGGCCGCGACCGAGCGGCCGCACCGGCGGTGTGGAAGTCCTTGGGGCTTGGCGGTCCTCGCGCGGACTTGTCGGGGGCACCGTTCCCCAGTAGATTATCGATAATTTGTATGCATAACGTTGCCGAGATTGGCTTTTTGGAGGCCCCTTACTGAGTTCCCTCAAGGGTCTCTGGAGTTCCTGAAGGGCCCACGGTTCACTTGTGCCACCACGGTGCAGGCGTCGCGTGCCCGCAGCGGGCGTGCACAGTCGGCGGAGGGGCAGCGCCGTGCAAGGCCGAGAGGACGAGAGGACGAGAGGACAAAACGATGGCGACCCGTAAGACACCCGCAGCGACTCACTCGACGAACCCGACCGACTTGACCGGCTCCGCCGTGCCCCCCGCCCGAGGGGACCGAACTGCCGTCGGCCGTGGCATCGTCTCCTCGTCGCACCTGGTCTCCGAACGCAGTCCTGAGTTGTCGGAGTTCGAGTTCGGCATGATCATCTGCTGGAATGCCTACAGCCGCTGGGCCGTGCGCTGCATGGCTGCAGCCGGACTGCCTGATCTCGCGATCACCGACGTCAACGTGTTGCACCACGTGAATCACCGGGCGCGCAAGAAGAAGCTGGCGGACCTGTGCCTCATCCAGAACGTGGAGGACACGCACGTCATCAGCTACTCGTTGAAGAAGCTGATCGCGCTCGGCGTTGTCGAAAGCGAGCGTGTCGGCAAGGAGGTGCTCTACTCGATCACGGCCGAGGGGCGCGCTGTCGTCGCTCGCTACCGCGAGATCCGCGAGCGCTGCCTGATTGAGAGCCTCGATCCCGAGTCGGGCCTGAATTCCGAGATCGGTGAACTCGCGCGCCTGCTGCGCAGGCTCTCGGGTCACTACGACCAGGCGGCCCGCGCGGCCGCATCGCTCTAGAAGTTGCGACCGACCGAGGCAATGAGGCGGGCTGCGCCGAGGTTCTTGCCCGAGGGGCCCAGATAGGGCTCCCCGGGCCCCCCCCGGGCGTTGGTCGTAATCGCCGCAGCGGTGACGAGCCAGCCTGAGAAGTCCTTGGCAAGCGAGATCCGGTAGTCGGTGTAGGAGGCACCCCCGAACTGGGCAACGCTTTGATGCCCGACATGAGCTCCTGCCGTCAGACCCGCGGCAACTTCCGTTGCGATGCTCAGGTCCAGATACCCGCTTCCCCGCGTGCTGTCTCCCGCGGGGCTCGTGAAGCCAAATAAATTGGTGATGGCGTAGGAGTATTTGAGGGTCGCAGGGCCGAACGTCAGGGCGCCATACGCTTCACCGGTGTCGGGCCGGTTCATTCCCACGGGATAGCCGCCTGGGTAGTAGTACTCGAGATAACCGACATCGTAATCAAGACCCTCCACGAGGTTATGCCGATAGCCGCCGTAGAAATCCAACTCGACGGGGGCATGAACCCGCGCATTGGCGTCCGACAGCCAGGTGATGTTCGAGTCCCAGTTGCCGACGTAGAAGCCGTTCGCGAACGCATATTCAATACACCCTTGTAGCGCGGGCTTGTGGTCGGTCTGGGCAATGCCACGATAGGCGTATTCACTGGTGAGCGTCACGTTTCCCGTGAGGGGGGCGGCCTCGGCCGCGGCCGTGCCCACAGGAGCAAGGGGTAGCGTGTATCCGGCGGCCAGGTCGAGATCGTCCTTGGCTGCGGGCGGGGGTGCGGACGGAGCCGTGGGGTCTGGAACCAACAGGCTGGATTCAGGAACGGCAAGCGGTGCCACCAGAAGGGCGCTTGCGGGCACCGTCAGGTCCGCATCTGCAGCACGGCAGGGCGTGACCAGTACACAGGCGATAAGACCGCCCAGAGCAAGCGGCAAGGCACGGTAGTTCAAGGGGATTCTCCGGCAGGGGTTACAGGGCTCGGAGTTCGGCCACACGCTCAGGCCGAATCGGCGATCACAGGCGCGATGTCAGACACGGTATGAAACGTGTCGATGGCCCCGCCCATCTATCGGCCAAATCGCGCAGGACCTGAGAGCGGCCGCGCCCTTTGGGGGACCCGATTGGAAAACTATTCCCGCCTGGTTTGTCTACGGAGACGAGGACAGGAATATTCCCGCGGAAGGCTTGGCATTCATGGCGCAACGCGCGCACTCGAAGAAAACTGTCGGAGTGAAGGGCGCCTCGCATGTCGTGATGGTCTCGCACCCCGAGACCGTTGCGAGATTGATCGAGAAGGCGGCAAAAACCGTTCAACCCTGGGATTGCGAAGCCCAAGCGCGATTTCGTTTCTCGAGCAACAGATCCATTTTCGCGACAACAATAAATATCAGAGCCATCACCTTGGTGTTCTTGAGAAAGCACAGGTAAGGCGAAGGCAAGTGTCCGAAACATCAAATGACACGCTCACGCTAAGAACAACACGCGTGTGCACGGAAACAGAACAACTGCTGGACCTTTTCGAAGAAGACTTTCAAGCAGTGTTTGCTCCCGATTCAAAGAGCGCGAGGCTTATCAACGATGATCCTTGCGAGCAGTCCTGATAGAGCTCGCAAGTACAAGGTTTGCCGTGCCCTTCCCTCCGCAGGGGCACGCGGCGGCCGGCTCGCCCCCTCGCGAGTCGGCTGCCATCTTTTGAGTCGCGCTTGAGACAGGAAGGTACACGTTCGCAGAATTGCAAAATTCTTATTCATGCGCGCGCGGCGTCGGNNAGTGAAATTGCCATGCCCTAGCAAGTGGCTTTCGCCGGAAAGTCCGATGGAGCGTTACGCTTTCGCGGTTAGTCCGATCCCAAGACGGGACGTCATTTTTGCGAGATCGGCTAATGATCGAGCCTTCATCTTTCGCATTGCTTTTCCGCGGTGGGCCTTCACCGTAATCTCGCTGATGGTGAGTTCCCCCGCCACTTGCTTGTTGAGCAAGCCCGACACAACCAGCGCCATGACCTCCCGCTCGCGCGCAGTAAGCGTTTCGGAACGTTCTCGTAGCTGCTGAACTTGGGCTTGCTCGCTCAAGATCACTTGGCTGCGCTCGATGGCATTCCGAACGGCCGATAGCAGCACGTCGTCGCGCAAAGGCTTGGTCAGGAACTCGGCCGCCCCCGCCTTCATCGCCTTGACGGTCATCGGCACATCGTCGTAACCGGTGAGGAAGATGATCGGCATGTCGATGCGATCGCCGGCGATGCGCTCCTGCAACTGGAGGCCGTCGATCTCGGGTAGCGAAAAATCCAGGATCAGGCAGCTGGGCACGAGAACACGAGGCGTTACCAGGACTTCGTTTGCGGCGGCGAACAACCGTGGCTGCCAGCCGGGATGATCGATCAGCAAATCGAGCGATTCGCGTACCGAGATATCGTCATCGACGATGAACACGATCGGGGTGACGTCGGCCATGGCTCATTTCACTCGCAGTGCGGCGTGCAGCGCGTCCAAAAGGACTGTCTCGTCGAATGGCTTAAACAGGCAGTCTATGGCTCCCTGTTCGATCAGGCGCCGGCGCAACGTGTCATCTTTATTTGCCGTGATGAAGATGATTGGAATGGGCTGACGGCGGCGCGTCAACTCGCGCTGCAGATCGGGACCGGACATGCCTGGCATTGCGATGTCGAGAATCAGGCAATGCGTTTGCTGGACGCAGTCGGACGCGAGGTACGCCTCGGCCGAAGCGAACGCGCAGACCGCGAAACCGAACTCCTTGAGCAAATCCGGAAGCGACTCGCGTACCGATTCATCGTCGTCGACAAGCGCCACCATTGGTCGTGTGACGATCAGAACGTTCTCAACGGACATGCGCGGTACTCGTCTGGCTAAGATCCGGGCTCAGCGGAATGGAAAACGCAAATGTTGCTCCGGGCCCTTGATTGGGCGCCGCCCACATTCTTCCGTGATGGTTCTCGATGATCGATCGGCTGACCGCGAGGCCAACGCCCATGCCGCCGCTCTTGGTGGTGTAGAACGCGTCGAAGAGCCGTTCCGCGTCCTCCGCGCGCAAGCCAGCGCCCGCATCTTGCACGCTCAGGCAGACCTCATCGCCGGCATGGCGCTCGGTTCGGACCAGCAATTGCCGCGGTCGATCGTCGACACCGGTCATCGCCTCCACAGCGTTCAGCATCAGATTCAGGATAACTTGCTCGAACTGGATGCGGTCACCGGCAATTCGGGGCAGTTCCTCACAAAGTTCAGCCCGCGCCAAGATACGGTTTCGTTCCAATTGGCTGCGCAATATCGCCAATACGGCGTGGGTTGCCTCGTTTAGGTCGACCGATTCGCTCGGCCCAGCTTCTCTAGCGAACAGCGCGCGCAATCGAGTGATGACGTCGGATACGCGATTCGCATCGCGGATCGTGCGCCGCGCCGTTTCGATGGCTCCGTCGATGTTCGGCGGGTTGGCGCTCAACATTCGCACGCAGGTGGTCGCGTTGGTCAAAATCCCCGATAACGGCTGGCTAATTTCGTGCGCGATCGACGCTGACAGTTGCGCCACGGTGGCGATCTGCATCGCGGTCGACAATTGCTGCTCGCGCTGGCGAAGCGCGTCTTCGGCGCGGCGCTGATCGTCGATGTCGGTGAGCAACCCGTACCAGCGAATGATCTTGCCGCTGTCGTCTCTGAAGGGCTCGACCCGGGTTCGGAACCAGCGATAAACGCCATCGGCGCGCCGCACTCGATGTTCGATGTCCATCACTTCGCCGAGTGCCACGCAGCGCAATCTCTCTCTCCTCACCCAATCCTTCTCGTCAGGATGAATGGCGTTGATAATGCCGTCATCACGCATCTGTTCGAAGGTGACGTTGGTATAGGCGAGGATGCGCTTGCTGGCGTATTCGGTGCGACCATCCGCATCGGCGACGGCGATGAAGCCCGGAACACGATCGAGTAGTTCGCGCAGCTCGCGCTCGCGTTCGCGCAGCGCCTGTTCGGCACGCTTTCGGTCTTCAATGTCGATGTTCAATCCGCACCAGCCGACGACCTGTCCTGAGGCATCCTTCAAGGGCAGCGCACGAATCAGGAACCAGCGGTACTCGCCATCGAATCGGCGTATTCGCGCCTCGGTATCGTGCGACTCACTGGAAGCCCGGCTGGCGGCGCCATCGTTGAGCAGCGCCGGCAAATCATCGCCGTGAAACGCCGCCTGCCAACCCTGGCCGCGGGCTTGTTCGATACCGAAGCCGGTGTACTCGCGCCAGCGTCGATTGACGAAGTCGACCAGGCCATCGGCAGTCGCCGTCCACACAAGGCCGTCAAGCATATCGACGACATGGCTTAGCTGGTTTTTCATACAGTCCTCTTGCAGCGATCAAGAAGTATGCGCTGCTGCCAAAGCACGCGTCCATCCTACCTTGGTGTCGGGTCGCGGCAAGTGCCGGGAGTCAGGGGCGCGTCCAGCCGCTCATTGGCCACTCGCATTGCCGCGTTCAGTTCGGCGCTCACGCCCCGGGTTGAAGGTATACCAAGGTGTCGATCGATACCTTCGTGCAATCGACCAAGGGTGCGGCGTGAAGTCTCATATTTTCCCTGTATCGAACCCTAAGTAGCGGGTCCGATCGCAGCAGACCTTTCCGACCGTGCAACCAGATCGAGAATTTCCCATGACCATTCAATCCATCGAAAACGTTTTGTATACCGCGAAAGTTCATACCAGCGGCGGCCGCGACGGCCGCTCGCAGAGCGCAGATGGCCGTTTAGACATAAAACTTTCCCCGCCTGGCAGCGCTGGCCTCGGCACTAATCCGGAGCAGCTGTTTGCCGCCGGCTGGTCGGCCTGCTTTGAAGGCGCCATCGGCATCGCCGCGCGTAGACTAAAAATTGCGCTGCCGCGCGAATTGGCGATCGACGCTGAAGTCGACCTCGGAACGGCCGGCGATGCCTATCTGCTGCGCGCGCGCCTCACCGTCAGCCTACCCGGACTGGACCGCGACAGCGCGCAACAGCTTATCGACGCGGCGCATCAGACCTGCCCCTACTCAAAGGCGACGCGCGGCAATATCGAGGTTGCCATCGTGCTGGCTTGACTCTTGGCGCCAACGCGGGTCGGGGCAGGATTGGCTCTGGCGAACGACGGCACTCCCCGCGTCGTGCTTCGCGTCAAGGGCGAAAAATCGAGAGCCACGCGATTCGCCCATAGCCGGGGCCAGAGATCCTCTCGCCATCGGACTCCAGTCGCCACACGGAGCAACCGCGCATCCGCAGCGGTGTATGGCGAACTCGCTGCAACGAGGAATCCGCCGACCAGAGTGAGCAAGCACCGTACATCACTAACAGCCTCGCTATTGGAATTTCAATGAATATCGAAAAACGATGGATAGCCGCAGCCGCAGCCGCTGCACCAGTGCTCTTGAACGCATGCGTTTACGCCGAAGAAAGCAAATCTGTGCATAACGCGGCAACAACGATTCCAGCAGAGGATCGGATATCGCCAATCTACGGCGTGATCATCCCGGACCGCTATCGCGAATGGGAGCTTGTAGCAGTGTCTTACCAAACTGCGTTCGATGAATTTCGCGCCATTCTTGGAAACCCTCTCGCGGTGCAGGCTTATCGTGCCGGCACGCTTCCGTTTCCCGATGGCGCGATTCTGGCCAAGCGGGCCTGGAAGCGCGTTCCATCGACCGAGTTCCCCGGTGCATTCGTTCCGGGTGCCGCGACCACGTTGCAGATCATGGTCAAGGACTCGACCAAATATGCCGCTAGCGGCGGCTGGGGCTTCGGTCGATTCATCGATGGCAAACCTGTCGACGAGGCTCAGCACCGAACATGCTTCGCTTGTCATGAAGCGCGCGTGAGAGCGCACGACTTCGTTTTCACGCGCTATGCGCCGTGAATAGGCATCGCACTTTTTGCTTGGTTCGGAAGCAGCAATCAAACGCATGCACAGGTGCATTCACGCCAAAGCACGCAATCGATTCAAGCGCAGCGCATTGCATCGATGCTCGCCAACACGTTGGTATCGACCGACACCATCGTGCAATCGACCGCTCGCCACACCTCTGTTGTGATACCGCCAGTGCGCAAAACGCTTCCCCGCCAACGATGACGTGAGACGACGAAACGGACTTCAGCATCGCTGAATTGAAGGGAACGTTTTACGCGATCACGACGCTTACCCACTCGCTTCAGGATATCCATCATGTATTTTCTATTTTCACCACGTATTCAATACAACCTACCAAATCCCTTCGCAGCCGGGTCGGTACTTGCCATCGTCCTGTTTTGCGGCATGGGCAGTGCGCGCAGCGTTGCAGCCGCTCCAATCCAGCCGGAGGCCTCAGCCACCGCTATCCACCCGTTTCAGATCCATGTCCCGGAAGCGACACTCGTTGATCTTCGCCAACGCGTTCTCGCTACGCGCTGGCCTGAGAAGGAAACGGTCAGCGATCAATCCCAGGGCGTGCAACTGGCGAAGATCCAGGATCTCGTGCACTACTGGGGCACTGAATACGACTGGCGTAAGGTCGAAGCCAAGCTCAACGCGTTGCCGATGTTCGTGACCACGATCGATGGAATCGACATTCAGTTCATTCACGTGAAGTCAAAAAATCCAAAGGCGTTGCCGCTGCTGATCACGCACGGCTGGCCAGGCTCGATCCTGGAACTCGTCAAGGCTATCGGCCCGCTCACCGATCCAACTGCTTACGGCGGTCGCGCGGAAGACGCCTTCGATGTCGTGATTCCGTCGATGCCTGGCTACGGCTTCTCAGGCAAGCCGCAGAGCACGGGCTGGGGCCCGGATCGCATTGGCTTGGCCTGGGATGTGCTGATGAAGCGTCTGGGCTATCAGCGCTATGTGTCCCAAGGCGGCGACTGGGGCTCGGTCGTGGCCGATGCAATGGCGCGTCAGGCGCCCAAAGGCCTGCTTGGGATCCACGTCAACATGCCGCCGACCGTGCCTGCCGATGCGGCCAAAGCCATGAGTGCTGGGGAACCGGCACCAGCCGGATTGTCGGCCGAAGAAAAATCCGCATACGACGCCTTGAGCACCTTCTTCACGAAGAACGCTGGCTACGGCGCGATGATGGTGACCCGCCCCCAAACCGTTGGCTATGGATTGACGGACTCTCCCGTCGGCCTAGCGGCATGGATGTATGACAAGTTCGCGCAATGGACCTATAGCGGTGGCGATCCCGAGAAGTCTCTGACCAAGGACGAGATGCTCGATGACATCACGTTGTACTGGGTGACCAACAGCGCGATCTCATCCGCTCAGCTTTACTGGGAGAACAACAACAACAACTTCAATGCCGTGGACCAGAAAACCGCGCAGATTTCTATCCCGGTGGCGGTAACGGTGTTTCCCGGCGAGATTTATCGTGCGCCACGCAGTTGGACTGAACGTGCGTATCCCAGCCTGCGCTATTTCCACGAAGTGGACAAGGGCGGTCATTTTGCGGCGTGGGAAGAGCCGCAATTGTTTGCGCAAGAACTACGCGCCGCGTTCCGACCACTACGCTAATTCGACACTCATGGACCACGGACTCTCCGGATGCCCGTGGTCCAACTCGGCGTCGCAAGCTGAACGGCTTCGCCGTTGGAACAAGACAATGTCCGAAGAAATCAAATTAGGTCGTCGCAACTTTCTGGGCACCGCAGCGCTTGCGACAGCCGTCGCAGATCTGTGCATGCTCAGTTTCGCCAAGGCAGAGTCGGGCGAGAACAACCAAGGAATTCTGATCTCAGCCAAATCNNTATTGGCTACGCTGAAGCTGGCCCTGCCGCCGGCCCCGCAGTAATTGTTCTGCATGGTTGGCCGTACGATATTCACAGCTACATCGACGTCGCGCCGATGCTTGCAGCGCTCGGCTGCCGTGTGATCGTGCCTCACCTGCGCGGACATGGAACGACGCGATTCCTCGACAGCACCACACCGAGGTCGGGCCAGCAGGCTTCGATCGGCGCCGATGTCATCGCACTGATGGATGCACTGAAAATCCGTCGCGCAGTCCTCGCCGGCTACGACTGGGGCGGACGTGCCGCCTGTGTGGCTGCTGCGCTCTGGCCAGAGCGATGCGCGGGCCTTGTTTCGGTCAACAGCTATCTTATCCAAGACATCGCCAAGGCAGGATTCCCGGCGCCCGCGAAAGTCGAGGCCGCGTTCTGGTACCAGTTCTACTTTCTGACCGAACGCGGACGAGCGGGTCTGACCGCCAACCGGCGCGACATCGCCAGAATCATGTGGGCGCGCAATTCGCCGACCTGGCAATTCGACGATGCCACTTTCGAGCGCAGCGCAATCGCGTTTGACAATCCCGACTTCGTCGACGTCACTTTGCATTCCTATCGTCATCGCCTCGGGCATGCAGACGGCTATTCGCAGTATGCGGAACTCGAGAAGCGCCTGGCCACGCTACCGCTCGTCACGGTGCCGACGATTACCCTGGATGGGGCGAACGATGGCGTCGTGCCGGCAACGGACGGCAAGTCGACGGCGGCGAAGTTCACCGAACGCGAGCATCGGGTACTTGCAAACGTTGGCCACAACCCTCCCCAGGAGGACCCCGCAGCATTCGCGGCAGCAGTCTGGAAGCTCGCGTCCAGGAATGAGACGCGCTCATGAAAGTGCTGTAAACCTTGCTGGTTTTCTTTCCTGCTTTGCGCAGCTCTCGCCTTGCACGCCAATTTTGGATTCGATGCAACTGGGCTTGCCCAATCCGCCCGCTCGGCACCGGAATGGCAGGTAGAAGGCTGGACAATTCCGAACCACTGCGTTTGTCCCAGCTGCGCGGCAAAGTTGTGCTGGTTGATTTTGGGACCTGCAGCTGCATCAACTGTGTGCCCACCGTCCCTTACTTGAACAAATAGCAGGAGAAATACAAGGATCGTGGTTTGGTCGTGGTCGGAATACACACGCCTGAATTAGGCTTTGAAGCACGGCGAGTCAACGTCGACGAAGCCGTAAAACGTTCAGCATCACTTTCCCCGTCGCACAGGACAATCAGTCCGCGGCTTGGAAGCGATACGGGCATATCGCTTGGCCCGCGGTTTACCTGATAGATCAAGAAGGCAGAATCGCGACCGTGCGATACGGTGAGGGGAGGATCACCGCACCGAAAATAGAATTCGCCAGCTTTTGGGAATAGAAGGATCCGTCGCTCAGAACGATGGCGCCGACTTGAGTCGAGTCCAGACGCCCGAGATATATCGGGGTACTGCACATGAGAACGTTCAGTCCGCACAGCAAGATCCGGTCGGCAGCTTGAAGTCATACAAACTGCCCGACACGCTGCGAAGCAATGAGTTTGCGCTCGGCGGCACGTGGTCGCGCACGGAACAAGTCGCGTCGCTTGACCCGGACGGTGGCGTCATCGCACTCCGATTCAATGCCGCCAAGCTTCACGTCGTCGCTGGCGCAGCTCCGCCCGTTGAGCTTGTCGTCCGTGTAGACGCAGGACGGCCAGGTTGTGTCCTTGCCGGGACCCGATCCATCAGACAGCGCTCAACTAGTCTTGAGATCTGTCGATAAGACCCTCGCGCACCCCTTCGCCGCGACCAGGAATCGGCCGCGGTGCCGTTTGTTCAATGCTGGATCGGCCCTGCGGTCGCCCTCGAGTGGCCCCGCAGTGACCGCAGCGCACTCTGCGTGTCGGACGACATCCTTCGATTCGTCCCGCTCGTCACGCTCATCACCGTCTGGAGACATCAGTGGAAATGCTTCGTAGGTTTCGGATTGGAGCCCGGCTTGCGCTTGGTTTTGGGTTCTTGCTTATGGTCATGCTACTCATAGGCGGCGCAGGTTTGATCGCTTTGGGCAGCGCAGCTGATGCGGCCAAGGCAGAACGGGCGTCGCGCGAGTTGACCGAAGCAGTGCGTCAGGCGCGCTCGGGCCTTGCGGAGGCCCAGCTGGCGCTCCTGGGCCTCACGCAGGTCACGGACGATGCTGCCAATAATCGCCTGAACCAGACCTACCTGGACGGTTTTGCCAGAGCGAACCAGGGCTTGGCGGCTGCCCAAGCGAGCACCCCGAATCCCGAGATCAAGAGCCTGCTGACCGATGCCAGGACGAACCTGCAGCAACTCGGCCCGATCATGGCTGCGGCGGCCAAACTGGGCATGGATAACCAGAATGATGCAGCGTTCGGCCTGATTTGGAACCAGACCGATCCGCTGCGTAAGAAGATCGATGAGACCGTCAAGCAAAGCCTCGAAATCCAGGTCCACGATGAGAGCGAGTCCGCGAAGACGAGCGCTGCCTCGGTGCGCTCGGCCCGTGCGGTGATGCTAGGTGCGGCAGGGCTCGGCCTGCTCCTTAGCGTCCTCTTGGCCTGGCTCACGACGCGCTCGATCATCACACCCTTGAAGGAAGCCGTCGACGCCAGCGATGCAATCGCTCGCGGCGACCTCTCCATCACCCCCGCCGCCCGCTCACGGGACGAGATCGGCCAGCTGCTGGAATCGATGGCGCGCATGAGCGACGCGATCGGTGCCATCGTCAAGGCGCAGGACCACATGGCCGAGGCACACCAGGCCGGGTCAATCGACGTGCGGATGCCGGAGGAGCGCTTCCAGGGCGCATACAGCACCATGGCGCAAGGCGTCAACCGCATGGTGAGCGACCATATCGATGTCACTTACAAGATGGCCGATGTGATGAAGCACTATGCCGTGGGCGACTTTACCGTCGACCTCGAGATGCTGCCAGGGCGCAAGGCGGAGCTGACCGAGACCTGCGGGCAGGCGAAGCGCAACCTGATCGGCCTGCAGGGCGAGATCGGCAAGCTCTCCAAGGCTGCGGCAAGCGGCGATTTCGCTGTGCGCGGCGAGGCGGCGCGATTCCAGAACTCGTTCCACACGATGGTGGGCGATCTGAACCAGCTCATGGAAGTGTGCGAGAGCAGCCTGAGCGACCTCGCTCGCGTGCTGGTGGCCATCGCCCACGGTGATCTGACCGATCGTATCACGGGCGATTATGCGGGAACGTTTGGCGAACTGAAGGACAATGCCAACCTGACGGTCGAGCAACTCACCCAGATCGTCGCCCGGATCCGCGAGGGCTCGCAAGCGATCAATACGGCGTCCCGCGAAATCGCGCAGGGCAACACCGATCTGTCGAGCCGCACTGAAGAGCAGGCGGCGAGTCTGGAGGAGACGGCCGCATCCATGGAGGAACTGACCGGAACCGTGAAACAAAATGCGGAGAATGCCCGTCTTGCCAGTCAGCTCGCGGTCAATGCCTCCACCGTCGCCACGCAAGGCGGCAAGGTGGTGGGGGAAGTGGTCCTGACGATGCAGGCGATCAGTGAATCNNGAGGCAGCCCGTGCCGGAGACCAGGGCCGGGGCTTCGCCGTGGTCGCAACCGAGGTGCGCAGTCTCGCCCAGCGCAGTGCTGCGGCGGCCAAGGAGATCAAGGGCCTCATCGACGATTCGGTCGAGAAGGTCGAGTCCGGCTCGCGCTTAGCCGATGGTGCCGGCAAGACGATGGACGAGGTGGTGCATAGCGTCAAGCGCGTCACGGACATCATCGCCGAGATCTCGGCCGCCTCGCAGGAGCAGAGTACCGGCATCGAGCAGGTGAACCAGGCCATCGCCCAGATGGACCAGGTGGTGCAGCAAAATGCAGCCCTCGTCGAGGAGGCTGCCGCGGCTGCCGAATCCGCCGAGGAGCAGGCCGTGGCGCTGGCGAACGATACCGAATTCGGCCTCGCGGCCTACCTTTACACGCGCGATCTCGCGCGCAGCTGGCGCGTATCCGAGGCCATCGAATATGGCATCGTCG
>PLEY01000101.1:22357-27173 GCA_003136595.1 Burkholderiales bacterium | reverse complement strand
GGGTCGTAGCGCCGTACCGCTTCCCAAGTGGTCGGAGCAAGCCACGGGTCCCCCCTGCGTGAGCCTTTCCCTAGAAGACCCTTGTGCCCAGCGTGTTACCCCGCGTGCATGCCTCCGGTGCCACGTTGAACGTGGCAAAACCATGCCTGGGGTCGTTTGACGTGGCGAACGTCCGCTCGAACCACGGTTCGGACTGCGGCCCCAACCCCAAGTTGAGCACTGATTGCGACTCGCGCAGGGGCAACGCGCCATCCGGTCGCGCCATCCATGCCCGCTTGCACTCAATCTTGCTGGTACCAGGCGCTGCGATCCGTCTCAGCGGTCTAGCCTTAATTCACGTGCACAAAACGACTTGCAACGAGCGTGCCAGCGACTTCGGCGGACTTGACCCGAAGAAGCCGACCAGTCGGCCTGCTGCCCGCTCGCCCCCGTGGTGCTTGTTCGCCGAGTTGTCACGCTGGTCGATCTCAGATCGCAGAAATCGCGGGTTGCTCAAAAGTGAGCGATTGGTGTCCGAATAGACCGGCAGCGCGCCCCCCTTCTTCACGGGCCGCCTCGTTATCTGTCGCCAAGATGAAACAGTTCTGAGGGAATTTTCAGCATATAAAGAACACTTTACGTCAATTTTCTCGAACTTCCCTCAAGTTTTTGCCAAGCGTTGCTAGAATCTCAGTGGGGAGAAACGGTCCCCGAGACGGAAGAACAATGGGTCGAAAGCGCAAAACAGACCAGAGGGAAGCAACGCTAAAGGCGCTCGCGCTACCTACGGTGTGCGAGAGTGACTCCCGCGGGATGCGGCCGGGTCCGCCCGGTCGTGCCCACACTACAGGCCCGAGGCAGGCTCTTGCGGTTGTTCTTCTTTGCTTGGTCCAATCGGGCTATGCGCTCGACCTCAAAGAGAGCTATGAAGCCGCGCGCGCCCGAGACCCGATCCTCGCTTCCGCCATCGCAGCTCATACTGGTGGCATCGAAACGCTGGCCCAGGCACAGGCGCATCTCGGGGCTGTTGTGCAAGCATCCGCATCGGCCGCGTATCTGGACACCCACCTCACCGGCTTGGCGCCAGCGAGCGGCGCCACCACCCAGGGTGCGCTCACCCTCGACAAACCCCTCTACCACCGCGCGGATTCGATCGGCGTGGACGAGGCCCAGTCCCAGATCGCGAAGCTCGACGCCCAGCTGGCCAATGCCCAACAGGATCTGGTGCTAAGGGTTGCTCAGGCCTACTTCAACACGCTGCTCGCGCAGGATCTCCTTGAAGCCACGCATCGCGAGCAAGAGTCGATCGCCAAGCAACTCGAACAGGCGCATCGCGCCTATCAGATCGGCACGGTCCCGATCACCGACGTCAGCGATGCCAAGGCTCGCTATGACATCAGCGCCGCACTCGAAGTGCAAAACCGTAACGACATGGATGTGGCGCGGCGTGCACTCGAACAACTGACCGGCATGCAGGCCGAGTCCCTCGCAGGAATCTCGGTTCCGGCGGCGCTCCATCCGCCTCAGCCTGACGACATGGCGTACTGGGTATCGGCCGCGCAGGCCAGCAACTACCAGGTGGTCCAGGCATTGGCGAACGTTGACTCCCAGGAGAAAGAGGTCGATCGCTCCCGAGCCGGTCGCTACCCCACGGTCGACCTGGTTGCGAGTGTCAGCAAGCAGAACTACAGTCAGACCGGCCTGAACGTGCTGGGCACTGGCGGCAAGCAAGCCGAGATCGGCATCATGGTCTCGGTGCCCATCTGGGACGGCGGACTGCGCAGTTCAACAATCCGGCAGTCAGTCGCCGGCGCCGAGGGAGCCCGTGACGACCTCCAGGCGAGCCGCGACGCCGCGGCGCAGAGTGCGCGCCTCTATTACACAGGTGTCTCCAGCGCAATCGCCCAGGCGCGCGCCCTCGAGCAAGCTGTCGCGTCGGCCCGAATCTCTCTAGAGGGCTCGGTTCGCGGCCAGCAGGTCGGCACCCGCACTGCGGTCGATGTGCTCAATGCGCGGCAACAGTACTTCCAGATTCAGCGTCAGCTGGCTGCAGCACGATACACCGCCATCCTCGAGTACCTGCAACTGAAGGCGGTGGCGGGAATGCTGTCGCCTCGCGACCTTGAAGGCCTGACTTCGGCAGCAAGTTCCTCCGCCCTATCGCCACCCGAACCCATCTTTCCTCACTGATCGACTCGACTCGCCCGAGGCTGAGGGTCACGGGCGAGACGAACTCGAACTACCCGCAAACTTCGTCGATCTCGGATCCCCGAAGCGAAGCGCTGCGCGTGCCGCCTCCCGCCCGGAGATGAGGTTGCAAGCGAGGTTGCCAGCGAGGTTGCCTGCTGCATCGCAATCCCGGAAAAATTTCCCTAGCACCGCCTGAAGTGTTCCGGCTATAGTTCCCGCCAGACGCGGGAGCGGGCGGCACAACACAATGAAGAGCGCCGCATGTTCCTGGTGCGATCGCTCCGTGGCCTCGGTCAGGCTCCCAACATCGGTTCCGGGCATGTCGATATGAAGTTTGTACACGGCCCAGGATGCGTCTGGGGCATGAGGCTCAACCCTGGGCGCCCAGTTCCCTCTGCCCGGCTGGGAACGGAACCCAGGACGCGACGCGTGTCCAATCCGAATCTTGGGGTTTGTCCCGAGAGTCGCAGGAGCGTAGAAATCCCTCGGACCCGCTCGCTCGCCGGTATCATCCCCGGAGTTTGCAGGCAACGCGCATGAAACACACTTGAGGCAGCCAGGAGCCGCCACAGAGCGGGCATGAATCTGGCATAACCGGGAAGCACGAATCTTGCAGGCAGATCCCACCGACTTTCAGGACAAAGCAATGACCAAAGGCTGGACCCTGTTTCTTCTTGCCGTGACGCTCGCGCTACCGGCAACCCCCGTCTTCGCGGATGGGCCCAAAGACACCCTCGTCATCGGCATGTCCCAGTACCCGCCGAGCCTGCATCCCGGGATCGAGCCGACAGTCGCCAAGGCCTACGTACTGGCATTCGGTTACCGCGCCATCACCGATTTCAACGACGACCGCATTTTGCAGTGCTACCTCTGCACCGAGGTGCCGACGCTCGCCAACGGCCGGGCCAAGGTGGTCGATCTGGGTGGCGGCAAGAAGGGGGTCAACGTGCGCTTCACGCTGCTACCCGAGGCCAAGTGGGGAGATGGCACCCCGATCACCTCCAAGGATGTGGCGTTTTCCTGGTCGGTCGCCAAGAACCCGTCAAGCGGCTATTCGCGGCCCGATCTCTTTGAGAAGATCACGGCGGTCGAGATCATCGATGCGAAGAACTTTGTATTGCACGAGAACAAGGCGGAATACGATTTCGCCGACCTCTCCGCCTTTGCGCTCCTGCCTGCCCACATCGAGGAGCCCGTGGTCAAGGCCTTGGCGAGCCCGAGCGACTACAACAAGAACACGACGTTTAACCGGGACCCGACCGTCGTCGGCCTGTGGAACGGGCCCTACAAGCTCACCCAGTACCAGTCAGGCGCCTTTTTCGTCTTCGAGCCCAATCCGAACTGGGGAGGCCCGAAGCCCTACTTCAAGCGCATCACCCTCAAAGTCATCGAGAACACCTCGACACTTGAGGCGAACCTGCGCTCGGGTGACATCGACATGGTCTCGGGCGTGCTGGGCCTTGGGATCGATCAGGCGCTCATCATGTCGCACGAGTCCGCGATGCAGGCGCGTTTTAACTTCGAGTTCCCGCTGCAGCTGGTGTTCGAGCAAATCGACATCAATCCCACCAATCCGGCCCTTGCCGACAAACGCGTGCGCCAGGCGCTCCTCTATGCGATCGATCGCGAGACGCTCGTCAAGCAGCTGGTCGATGGCAAGTATCCAGTGGCCAACAGCTGGGTCAATCCGCAAGAGCCTGGCTTCTATCCGGAGATTCGCAAGTACCCGTTCGATCCCGCCCGCGCGAAGGCCTTGCTGGATGAGGCCGGCTACAAGCCCGGCGCCGGGGGAATCCGGGTGAATGCCACGGGCCAGCGCCTCTCGCTGGAATTCATGACGACCGCCGGGAACAAGTTTCGCGAACTGGTGCAGCAGGTGCTGCAGAACCAGTGGAAGCAGGTCGGCGTCGAGGTGGTGATCAAGAACGTGCCCGCACGCACGCTCTTTGGCGACACCATGAAGAAGCTCCAGTACACCGGACTGGCCGAAATCGCCTTCAGTACCAACCCGGAGTCGCCCCCGACGAACCTTTTGGCCAGCTCGGCGATCCCGCTGGCGTCGAACAACTTCGCGGGTTCGAACTACACGCACTTCAACAATCCCGAGATGGACAAACTCATCGCCGCGACCCAGGCCGAACTCGATCCGGCCAAGAGGAAGCCGCTCTGGTGGGAGATGCAGAAGATCTATGCGGAGGAGCTGCCGTTTCTGCCGCTCTTTTTCCGGACAGACCAGTACGTCGTGCCCAAGTGGATCACCGGCATCATCGTCCCCGGTCACCTGCCCCAGGGATCAATCGCCGTGGAGACCTGGGGTGTCCGTTGAGCTGAGCGAGATGGCGGGGGAGCTGGTCGCGGGGGCGACGCTGCTCTCGGTGCGATCGCTCCGCGTCGGGTTTCGCAGTGGCGAGCATTACCTGCCCGCGGTCGATGACGTCAGCTTCGACATTCATGCCGGCAAGACGCTTGGCATCGTCGGCGAGAGCGGCTGCGGCAAGTCGACCACGGCGCTCGCCCTCATGGGTCTTCTGCCCGCCACCACCCGCATCACGGGCGTGGCCGACTTCCAGGGCACGGATCTCTTAGCCCAGGACGAAGCCGCCTGGCGGCACGTGCGGGGCGATCGCATCGCGATGATCTTCCAGGA
>PLEY01000101.1:0-22306 GCA_003136595.1 Burkholderiales bacterium | reverse complement strand
GCGCGATGATCGCGATGGCGCTGAGCTGCCAGCCGGACCTCCTGGTCGCAGACGAGCCGACCACCGCGCTGGATGTCACGATCCAGGCCCAGATCCTGGAGCTGATGCTGGAACTGCAGGACCGCATCGGCATGGCGATCCAGTTCATCAGCCACAACCTCGGGGTCATCTCGGAGCTCGCCGACGAGATCATCGTCATGTACGCCGGGCGCATCGTCGAGCGGGCGCCGGCGGCGCGTCTGTTTGCGCTGCCGCTGCATCCCTACACGCAGGGATTGATCAAGACGCTCCCCAGCATCACCGGGCGCGAGCGCACGCTCCCCGTGATCCCGGGCGGCATGCCCAATCTCGCGCAGGTCACACGCGGCTGCCGCTTTGCGGACCGCTGCCCGCGGGCCGTGGCCGAGTGCCTGGACGCGGTGCCACCCCTCGTGGAACTCGAGCCCGGTCACGACGTCGCCTGCATCCGGGCGAGTGTATGAACGACGTTCCGGGATTCGCTGCGGTCGCGCCAGGGGGTCTGAAGGCTCCCCCGCCGCTCCTTGAGGTTGAGCAACTCACGGTGCACTTCACGCTCGCGAAGAAATCGTTCCTGACGCAGCGGCCCGCGAGCGTGCTGCAGGCCGTCTCGGACGTGAGTTTTGTGCTGGCCCCGGGCGAGACGCTGGCCCTGGTTGGCGAGAGCGGCTGCGGCAAGACCACGCTGGCGCGCGCGCTGGTGGGTCTTTATCCGCCCACGGGCGGCGGCATTCGCTTTAAGGGCGCCGAAGTCACGACGATGTCCACCGCAGAAAAGAAGCGCGTGCGCTGCGAGATCCAGATGATCTTCCAGGACCCCTACGAATCGCTCAATCCGCGCCTGCCGGTCTCGGACGTCATCACCGAGCCGCTCCGAATCCATGGGCTCGGCACGCGCCGCGAGCGCGCCGAGCGCGCGCGCGAACTGATCGCGCAGGTCGGCCTGCCCGTCGATGCCCTGAATCGCTATCCCCACCAGTTCTCGGGCGGGCAGCGCCAGCGTATCGCCATCGCCCGGGCGCTCGGCCCAAAGCCCGCGCTCATGGTCTCCGACGAGCCGCTCTCGGCGCTTGACGTCTCGATCCAGAGCCAGATCCTGAATCTTCTCGCTGACCTGCGCGAACGCGAGCACCTGAGCCTCCTTTTCATCAGCCATGATCTGGCGGTCGTGCACCACCTGGCCGATCGCATCGCCGTCATGTATCTCGGGCGCATCGTCGAGATCGGGCCGCGCACCGACCTCTATGCGACCCCGAGCCACCCGTACAGCCAGGCGCTGATCGAGGCGATCCCGAGGATCGGCCAGGGACGGCGCAGCCGCGGGCGCGTCATCCGGGGCGACCTGCCGAGCCCGCTTGCCCCCCCGCCCGGCTGCGCATTCCATCCGCGCTGCCCGAAGGCCCAGGACATCTGCCGCAGCGAGGCGCCGGTGCTGGCCGCAGCACCCGGGCGGCCGCTGCAGTTCGCTGCCTGCCATTTCAAGGATTAAGGGGAGCCAGAGCCATGATCCGCTTCGTCCTCTCCCGGCTTTTTCAGAGCGTGATCGTGCTGCTCGTCATGTCCTTCGTCATCTATGGTCTCATCGGGCTCATGCCGGGGGACCCGATCGACCTCATGGTCAACTCCAACCCGGGCTTCACCGCCGAGGATGTGGCGCGGCTACGCGCCCAGTACGGGCTCGACCAGCCGATCCTGTCACGCTACTGGCACTGGCTACAGGCGGCAGCCACGCTCGACTTCGGCTATTCGCGCACCTACCAGCAACCGGTCCTCACGATCCTGCTCCCGGCGCTCACCCAGACCGCCAAACTGGTCGGCTTGGCCGTGCTCGTCTTTAGCACCCTCGCGCTTCTGCTCGGAATACTCGCCGCGCTCACCAAGGACTCGCTGCTTGATCGCGCCATCAACCTCCTGGCCTTTGCCGGCATCTCGATTCCGGTGTTCTTTCTCGCGCTCATGCTGATCTACCTCTTCGCGGTGCGCCTCGGCTGGCTGCCTGCAAGTGGCATGTTCACGATCGGGGGCCCGGGAGGACTTGCCGACAGTGCCAAGTACTACGTGCTGCCGGTCATGACGCTCACGGCCGCCTTCGTCGGCCAGTTCTCGCGCTACACGCGGGCCTCGATGGTCGAGGTCATGCGCATGGACTACATCCGCACCGCGCGCGCCAAGGGCGCGGGGCCGGCACGGGTGGTCATCAAGCACGCGCTGCGCAATGCCCTGATCCCGGTCGTGACCGTGCTCGCGTTGAGCTTCGGGGGCCTCATGGGCGGGGTGCTCATCACCGAGACCATGTTCGCCCAGCGCGGCATGGGCAAGCTCATCTATGACGCCATCCTCGGCAACGACTTCAACCTGGCGCTCATGGGGCTCCTCTTCGCCACGTCGGCGACGCTCCTGTCGAATCTCCTCGCGGACATCGCCTACGCCTGGCTCGACCCCCGGATCTCGCTGTCCTGAGCGCACCTTCATGAATAATCTCGCAACCCCACCTGCTGTCGTCGCGCTCGCCGACCGGCCCGAATCCGTCTGGCAGCTGCGCTGGCGCCGCCTCGCCAAAAACCGGGCGGCGATGGCGGGCGCGCTCGTGCTCCTCCTCCTGGTCGTCCTGGTCGCCGCCGCGCCGCTCTACGAATGGGCGTTTGGCGTCGACGTCAATGACACCGACCTGCTCGCCCGCTTCGCCGGACCCTCGCGTGCCCATCTTCTGGGCACCGACGATGCCGGGCGCGACGTGCTCGCGCGACTTCTTTATGGCGGGCGCATCTCGCTTCTGGTCGGGCTCGCCGGGGCGAGCAGCGCCGCAGTCATCGGCACCCTGATCGGGCTTCTCGCCGGCTACTACCGCGGCCGCATCGAGGCGGTGCTGATGCGCTTCACCGATGGCGTGATCTCGTTGCCGATCTTGCCGCTACTGATTGTCTTTGCCGCGATCGACCTGCAAAAGCTGGGTTTTTCCGAGGAGTTCGTGCGCTCGCCGGCTGCGAACCTCTACCGTATCGTGTTCATCATCGCGCTCGTGCAGTGGACGACGGTGGCGCGCCTGGTACGTGCCTCGACGCTCGGTCTCATGCGGCGCGAATTCGTGCTCGCCGCGCGCGCCCAGGGCGCAAGCGCCCGCCACATCCTGCTCACGCACGTGCTGCCCAACGCCGCCTCGCCGATCATCGTCGCCTTGAGCCTGTCGGTGGGCGACATCATCCTCCTCGAGAGCACGCTCAGCTTTCTCGGTCTGGGCATCCAGCCGCCCACCGCGAGCTGGGGCAACATGCTGACCAATGCCCAGGAGCTCATCTCGCGCGCGCCGCAACTCGCCTTCTACCCGGGCACGCTCATCTTCATCACCGTGATCGCAGTCAATTTTCTGGGTGATGGACTGCAGGACGCCTTCGACCCGCGCTCGGAGACGAACCGCTAGATCAGCGGCGGCTGCCGGGGCGGGTCGTCAGGACGAAGGAGGCGCGCTTGCCAGCCCGTAGCCAGGCCCCTTGGCGCAGCACGAACCGGAGCATCCTTGAATCACAATCTCTTGGCGCGGCTCGGCCAGCCCACCCGACTCAGCGCCCGGCATTCAGGTCGCATAACCCGACTGAAAGCCCCGGCACGGGCTGCACTGGCTGTTCTGACGATGAGCACCATGCTCGTCATGGCGCTCACTGTCCTGCCTGCGCCACCCGTTCGCGCCGCACAACCCTATCCGGGCGCGCCGGTGCACATCCTCGTGCCGTTTGCCCCAGGCGGTGTCGCCGACATCCTGCCGCGCGTCATTGGCGAGGAACTCGCGAAGACCTGGGGTCAACCCGTCATCATCGACAACAAACCGGGGGCCGGAGGCAATCTGGGCATGGACGCGGGCGCGCGCGCCGCGCCCGATGGCCTGACGTTGATCCTCGCCCCCGCGGGAAACCTGACGGTCACTCCCCTTCTCTACCGGCATCTGCGCTTTGACGTCCGGCGCGACTTTGTGCCCGTCACGGAACTGGCCGCCTCGCCCAATGTCCTCGTGGTGAATCCCGCGCTCGACGTGCACAGCGTGGCCGAACTCATCACCTACGCGCGCTCACACCCCGGGGCGCTTAACTTCGCCTCGCCCGGCGAAGGCAGCGGAGCGCATCTGGCGGGAGAGCTTCTCAATGCCGAGGCGCACGTGAGCATCGAGCACGTCCCTTACAAGGGCATTGGTCCTGCGATCAACGACCTTTTGGGTGGCCACGTCCAGATGATGTTCGCCGGCATCTCGAGCGTGCTCGAACTGGTCAAAAGCGGCAAGTTGCGGGCACTGGCGATCGCGAGCCCGAAGCGTGTGCCGCTTCTGCCCGAGGTCCCCACCGTTGCCGAGAGTGGCCTGCCCGGCTTTGAAGTGACCTCATGGTATGGCATTCTGGTGCCCGCCGGCACACCGGCTGCAACGGTGGTGACACTGCAGCACGACATTGCCGAGGCGCTTGCCGATCCCACGGTGCGCACCCGACTCGGGAATCTGGGACTGGAGCCCGTCGGTAGCACCTCTGCCGCCTTCAATGCCCTGATCCAGACCGAGACGGTGAAATGGGATGCGATCGTTAAAAAGGCGAACATCGAGCCCCTCGATTGAACGAGGTCCTGGTCGAGGTCCAGATTGAGCGTCCCCTCCATGAGCGTCCCGACGAGTACCCGAATGAGTACCCCAATGAGTACCTCAATGAGCCCGTGATGGAAGAAGTCTTTCTGACTTATCTGAACGGTCCGGACGTCGAGCGGCTGGCTTTGACAGACTCTGAGATCCTGGCCGCGGTCGCGGCGGCACTGCTCGCCCAGGGGCGGTGCGAGACCGTGATCGAGCCGCGCGTGCATCTGGTGCCCGAATCATCCACGAAGGGCCACTTCAACGTGCTGCGCGGCTACATCCGCCCGCTCGGCGTTGCCGGCGTCAAAGTTGTCGGGGATTTCGTCGAGAACTATCGGCGCAACCTGCCCTCGGAGATGGCACTGCTGAACCTCTTCGATCCCGAGACCGGCATGCCGGTGGCGGTGATCGATGCGAGCGCCATCACGGACATGCGCACCGGTGCCATGACGGCGCTGGGCGCGAGGCACCTCGCCCGCCGAGGAAGCCGGATCCTGGGTCACATCGGCGCACGCGGCACGGCCTACTGGAACGTCCGTCTTCTGGATCACCTGTTTCACTTCGATGAGATCCGCGTACATTCGCGCAGGCCCGAGAGCCGTGAGGCGTTTGGTGCACGTCTCAGTGCGGACCTCGGCAAGCCCGTGACGGTCACGGACAGCTGGGAGGACTGCGTGCGGGGTGCCGACATCGTGGTGGAAGCCTCGCGTCTTCCGGCACCGGAGCCCCTGTTAAAGACTGCCTGGATCAAACCGGGTGCGTTCGTCGTACCGTACGGCACCATGAGTGCGCTCGAACTCTCGCTCACCGACATCATGGACAAGATCGTGGTGGACGACTGGGGCCAGTGCAAGAAGGGCCTGCCGTTTGGCGCCCTGCGCGCCCACGTGGACTCAGACCGGCTGACCGAACGCAACCTCCATGCGGAGCTCGGCCAGATCGTCGCGGGAACCAAGCCCGGGCGCGCGAACGAGGAGGAGACCATCCTTTTCTGGCACCGGGGCCTGTCGATCACCGACATCGCGCTGGGATGCGCACTGCTTGAGAAGGCGCGAGGTCAGGGCGTGGGCCAGCGCCTGCGCTTTGCCTGAACTCCTCGGCGTGGCCCTCAAGGACAGGTCGCAGTGCCCGCCGCGCGGCATAGATAGTGCGCGCGGACATAGACACCAAAGCCAGGCGTGGGCGCTCCGGCCTCATCGGTGATGAGCACATTGTCAGCGTTCTGCCACAGGTCCCAGGTCCAGCCCATATAGCTCACCCCGTGCAGATCGGCCCAGGGCAAGAGATTCGACGCAAACGGTGCGCTCGTGGTGCCGGGCGCATCGTGGTCGCCGTATTCCGTGATGACCACCGGATAGCCAGCCGCGAGGATGCCCGTCACGTTGCTCCAGATCTGCGGCGCATAGTCCGGCTGGATGTAGGCAGGTGTACCGAAGGTCGTGCCGTAGGCCGGGTAGGCGTGCCATACGGCGCCGAGTTGGTGCAGCGGATCGTTGGGTTTGTTCACCAGCCAGGAACTCAGGTCCTTGGCCCAGTTCACCCCCGAACTCAGGATGACGTTGGTCGCGCTGGTGGCCCTGACCGCATCGACCATCTGCTGCATGCCAGCCGCGGTCCAGTTCAAGGCGACCTGGTAGGGCGTGCCACCGGTCACGTACTGGGTCTCGCCCCCGCCATTCTGGAGCACGCCCCAATCGGTCTCATTGGCCCCGAGCCAGAACAGGTAGGGCTCGTTGAAGAGCTCGAAGATCACATTCGGGTCGCCTTTGAAGGTTTTCGCGACCGATGTCCAGAAAGCGATGGAGTGATCGTCATCGGCCATCGGATTCTGGGCCATCGGACAGGCATTGCCAGGTGCCGTCCAGTGCAGATCGAGGATCACGTACAAGCCCGCCGCCGACGCGCTCGCCACGCTCGCGGCAACGGTCGCCTGGTAGTTGCTGCCCGGATCGGCATTGATGGTGGTACCCGGTGCATCCGCGGTCTTCACGCCATTCTTCACGACCGAGCCGATCCCCGCCACGTCGACGCAGCTAAGACCAAGCCATGACGCTTCGTTTAAGGGCAGACGTACGGCATTCGCCCCCCAGGTCTTGATCATGTTCCAGTTCGGAGTCGCATCGCCCGTCACGCCGCCCCAGGGATTCGCGGGGTCCCAGCCCTGGATCGCCACGGTCTCGAGGCCACTGATGTTCACACCGCGTAACTGGACCGGGTTGCCCTTGACGTCGATCAACTGATTGCCCGAGACGCGGATCGACAGGTTCGAGGCGCTGGCGCTGCCCGACGCACTGCCGCCGACGAAGGCGACGGTCACCTTGCGTCCATCGGTCGCCTGGAGCGTGCAGGCATTGTTATTGCCCGCGCAGTCGCCGCCCCAGCTGGAGATGCTTGCACCCGTGCTGGAGTTCGCATGCAACGTCACGGTCGTTCCGTTCTTGAAGGTTCCCGTGCACTCGTTGGTTCCGCTGCACGAGATGCCTGCGGGGCTTGACGTGACCGTGCCTGGACCCGAGACGGAGAGCGCAATCGCAAAAGCTGGCGCAGCGGCCGCAGACGTCGCACCGGTGGCTCCGGCCGTACTGGAGGTTGCCGCACCAGACCCGCTGCCGCTGCTGCCCCCGCCGCCGCAGGCGGTGAGCGCGGCGCACAGCACAAAAACAGAGAACGCGCGGGCACGAGCTTGGAGCTGCCCTGCTGGAAACATCGCTGACATGGGACACCCCTCAAAGAACGCCCCTGGTAAGACGGGCCGCTCCGATCGCAAACTGTAAAGCCATGACAGCAAAGTCACACTTGTTGCCTGACGATTGACATTCTTCGGTGTCAAGCCGCATCGCACCAGTTGTAGGATACCTATTCCTGAGTAGGTGACTGGATAGTTCTTGGCTCAATTCGCCTCGAACGGGCAAACCCTTAGGGCAAGCTAGGCGTCTCACCTAGAACAATCTACGCCGAACTCTGGGATTTCCCGGAATTTGGGATTCGGACCGGGGACTTTCGGCGATTCGCCGCCAGGTGGCTCAGGGCTTCTTCTCGACCCNNCTTTCGGCCCTCTTTCGGCCCTCGTTCGGCCCTCTTTCGGTCCGCTCGCCCCTCGTTCGCCCCGGCTTCCATCCCGCGCGAGGGATCGCTCGTTGAGCGCAAGGAAGGCGCAAGAACGTGCCCCATCTCCTGCATCAAATCGAGCCGTGCCTGCGCACCCGGGCTCGACGCACGCCCTGCACGCCCTGCACGCCACCGAAACCCAGAGCCTGCAAACCCTCCCGCTCGGGCCTCGCGCGCACACCCTCGCGCACACCCATTTGCTCATAGAACCGCTCTTGCCAGTGTGCGGTGTCATACAGACGGCTCAGGCGCCGATCGAGGATAACGGCCAAACTGGCCCGGCCTTACGCCATGCACGCGGCCAAAAAACGACAAAGGAGTCGCCCATGCGCTCGCTCTCGCCCTCGTGGCACCGTGTGTCCACCATCCCGCCTGTCAGCCTGACCGTCAGCCTGCCGCTGCTCGCTGCCCTCCTGGCCGGCGGCTGTGGCGGTGGCGGTGGTGGTGGCGGCTCGGGCAGTGGCGGCGCGACAGCCAGCACGGCGAGCGTCGGGGTAACCGGGCTGACGGTGGGGGGCACCGTGACCGGACTCCATAGCGGAACCACGCTCGTGCTCCAGAACAATGGCGCCAACAACCTCACCATCGGAGCCGATGGCCCGTTCACCTTCACGAAGCCGGCCAACCAGGGCTCGAAATACGCAGTCACGCTCCTCACGTCCCCGAGTGGCGAGAAGTGCTCGATCGCCAGTGCGAGCGGCGTCCTCGCCACAACTGATGTGACGAACATCGCGGTGGTCTGTCTTGCGAACGTCTGGACCTGGATCGGCGGCTCGAATCTGGTGGATGCGGCGGGCAAGTATGGGGCGCTGAACGTCGATGCGGCGGCGGACATTCCGGGAGCACGCGCCGGAGCGATTGCCTGGACAGGCACCCCGGCCAAGCTCTGGCTCTTCGGTGGGGCGGGCTATGACGCGTCAGGCCAAAGCGGCAGCCTGAACGATCTATGGACCTACTGTAACTGTTCGGGCCCCTTCATCTGGACCTGGGTGGGCGGCTCGAGCTCGGCGAATGCAAGCGGCTCATATGGCGTGCGGGGCACGGCTGCCGCAGCCAACATCCCAGGCGCACGCCAGCAGGGCAGTTCGTGGGCCGACACGTATGGCAACCTGTGGCTCTTCGGCGGGGATGGCTTTGATACCGCTGGCACGTCGGGGGCCTTGAACGACCTCTGGAAATACACGCCGAGCCAGGCGCTCTGGGCCTGGATCGGTGGCTCCAGTAGCGTCGGCGCCTCGGGCGTCTATGGCACACGCGGCACCGCGGCGGTGGGCAACGTGCCTGGCTCCCGGCAGGATGGGCGCTCCTGGTCGGACGCCGCCGGCAATCTCTGGCTCTTTGGCGGCGCGGGTGCCGATTCGGTCGCTGCCGTCGGTGAACTGAACGATCTGTGGCGCTTTAGCACCACCGATGGGACCTGGACCTGGGTGCAGGGCTCGAATCTCGCCAATGCCGCGGGTACCTACGGGACAGAGGGGACCGGGGCCGCTGGCAACAGCCCCGGGGCGCGCACTGGGGCGGTGTCATGGACCGATGCGAGCGGCACGTTCTGGCTCTTCGGGGGCCAGGGCTACGGCTCGGTCGGCGCGCCGGGCAGCCTCGCGGATCTCTGGTCATTCAGTCCCACTTCCGGGCTTTGGACCTGGATCGCCGGACCGACGACGGCAAACGCCGTTGGCGTCTATGGACAGGAGGGCGTGGCGGCTGCAGCCAACCTGCCAGGTGGCCGTACCAATGCCAATTCCTGGATCGATGCCGCGGGCAACCTCTGGCTGTTCGGGGGGGTTGGGTTCGACTCCGCGGGTGTATCCGGGCCGCTTAACGATCTCTGGGAATACAACGTGGCCGCCGACAACTGGACCTGGATTGCGGGATCCAATCACGCCGATGTACTGGGGATCTACGGCACCGTGGGCCAGGTCGCGGTGACGAGCGTGCCGGGAGCACGTTCCTCGACCTACAACTGGCTGGACGCGAGCGGCAACCTCTGGCTCTTTGGCGGCCTGGGTAATGCCCAGACCGGCGCCGGGAGCCTGAACGACCTCTGGGAGTACACACCCTAGGAAACTTCCCGAGGACCGAGGGCCCATCGGAATAAGAATCCCTGGATGGAGCCGAGGGGGTCGGTCGACCGCTCCAAGCCGTACCCCAGCCGTCCCCAAGGCGTCCCCAAGACGTCCCCCAGCCGCTCTCCAGCCGGTCCTGACGGCGCCGGTGCACATGAGGAAGTTCATGATCGAATTGCTCCAGTGGCCGGCAATGCTCGCCACCGTCATCGCCTCCTATCTGGTTGCATCGCACATCAAGTCGCGCCGCAACCAGAGCTTCTACTGGTTCATAGCGGGTAATGTGCTCTGGGTGATCTGGGGCTGGCAGGATCATGCCTATGGCCTGATCGCGCTGCAGGTCTGCCTCGCCGCGCTCAACTTGAGAGGGATGTGGAAGACGGATTAGATCTGCCGGGGTGCTTCCTGTCCGGACGCTCCATGCGGGCCCTCGGTGCCAGCGTCCGGTGCCAGCGCCTGAGGAAGAGCTCGTCAAGGCTGATCTCGCCCGCTCCGATCCGAATCGGGATGTGGGAAAAAAGCCGCGGCCACTTGTCTGGTGACGGCTCGCTCTTGCCCTCTGGACACGGACATCGGACTACCGACGTCTCTTTGCCGCAGTCTAGATGCCGACTTCGCGGGGGACGATGGTGTTGAAGTCGCCCGACGCGAATTCCTCATCGGCGACAACCCGGTCCGCGGGACGCACCGCGGACCACAGACGGGCCAATGCACCGCGCTCGGACCAGGGCTTGCGCATGCATTCTGCGACGAGTTCCGGTTCGCACCAGGGAATGTCCTCGAACTCGGAGCGCAGGTAGGGGCTGGCGGCGTCGCGCTGCCACTCCCCCGGAAAAAGAGCGATGGTCGCAGGCGATGCGGGAGACGCCACGGGGGCGCTGGCGAGCCCCGCAAGGCGCCCATGGATGAGGGCACTCAAGGTCGAATTCTCGCCGAGGGCGAGGTGACAGATGGGCGTTGCCCGCGGATTCATCTCGACGAGGTAGGCATCGCCTGTGGCGGACTCGAGCACAAAGTCGAGTCCCCAGAGACCCGTCAGACCAAGCCTGCGCACCAGCCGCGTGGCCGCATCCGCCATCTCGGCATTCTCGATCACGCGCACCACCGTTGCCGGCCCCATCGGATGGCGTGTCTCGAGCACGAGCACGCTGATGCCGCCTAGCACCTTACCCTGCCAGCAGGCCACGGCGCGGTTGGCGGGCATGCCGATGATGAGCTTCTGCAGGACGGCCGTCGGTCGTGAGGTCCGAAAGGTGTTGACGACAAAGGAGGGATCGCGCTCGAGCAGAGTGCGCACCACGGCGCGCGAAAGCGCGGGCCTGGACGCCATCGCCTGAAACTGTGTGCGCGCCTCGGATGCGTTGCCCACGATCGACACACCCTGCCCCCCCCAGGTCCTGTCGATCTTGAGCACCGCGGGAAACACGTTGGCCGCGATCCAGGCCTCGAGCGCAGCGTCGTCTGCAATGCCCGTCGTCTTGGGCACGCGCGCCTCCTGACCGGCAAGATCCATGAAGGTGCCGCGCCGGGTCGCGAGCGAGCAGGCCTCGGGGTTGCCGAGCGAGCGCGCGATCAGGGCGCGCAACGCGGCCTCGGCCCAGTCCCGCGCGATGCACGACTCGTAGAGCTCATGAAGATGGAGTGCTGCGCCGTCGTCACACGGGATGATGAGGTCGGGCTCTGCGGATTCGATCGCGGCGCGCAAGGAGCGCAGCACGTTGAAGACGCCGTAGGCGTGGATGCGTGCGACCGCCCGGGTCTTCGCTGCAGGGTGCTCTGCCGGACAGGCGACCTCGACATGACAGCCCAGATCCGTGAAGCTGATTGCAAGCCGTGCCGAGATGGTCCAGCGCAGGGTCGCGGTCAGAAGGATGCGCGGCGCTTCGAGCGCCGGCTGATCGAGTGGACCTCCGGTCAGCGTGTGGTCACGCGCCCGCCCACGCTGCTCGTGTATTGGCGGCTCGTGCTTTAGCGTCTCGAGCCTTGTCGGCTCGACGCGCAACAGCTGGCAGCTACTGTCCATGTTCCGCCATGATCGAGGTTCGCCCTTCTTCATTGTCAGCCCGTCCAGTGGCCGTGCAGGTGCACCGCGACCTCGCTCCAACCCCGCCAAGGCTGCCGCAAAGCGCTCGCACCATCCGTTCGCCAGCGCACTCTGTGCATATCGTCAATGGGTACCCTGCCGAACAGACGATCAATGTGCGGGTACCTAAATTCAGGTTTTTGATTTCAGGGACTTCGATCGTGGACCGATTCGCACAGCTTCCCCCACAGCGTCCTGTCGAAGGAAACCTGGCTGCAGCGTCGAGTACCCTCCTGCCGCTCTTGGACTTCGCCAGTCTTCTCCTGCTTGCCTGGCTGGGCACCCTGACCTGTGCCGGGTTGGCCTCACATGCTGGCACACGGGCTCTCCCGGTCACGGCCTTCGGCCACAGCACCCTCATCGCAGCCGTGCTCGCGCCCTTCATCCTCTACGACCGGCGTTCGGGGGTTCTTGCGACCCACGGCTCGCTGGCGAGGGCGCTGCGATTCTTTCTGACACGCTTTGTCCTGTTTGCCGGTGTCCTTGGAATCCTGGGGCTTGCGAGCCGCATGCTCGAGTCCATTCCGCCCTTCTGGATCGCCGACTGGCTGGCGGTGGCGCTGCTTCTGACGGCCGCCACGCGCGTGGCGGCGCTCGCCTGCGTGCGGCTACTTCAACGGCAGGGCGTGCTGAACGAGGTCATCGCCGTGGTGGGGGCTGGTCCGCTTGCCGACCGGCTGGTCGCGACCGTCAAGCGCGACGGTCACGCCGCCGTCGAGATCCTTGGGGTGTTCGACGACAAGCTCCTGGGCGCTCCGGCCTGTGAGATTGCCGCGCGGGGTGACCTCGCGAAGCTGCTGGAACTGGGAGCCACGCGCCGCATCGACTGGATCATCCTGACCCTGCCGCCTGCTGCCGACGATCGGATCCGTGCCCTGGTCGAGCGCCTGAAGGTCCTGGGTGTTCCGATCGGGCTCTGCCCCGAGCAGGTCGGCCTGACACTGCCCTACCGGGTCGTCGACTACGTCGGCGCGGGCGTTCCAGTCAGTCTCCTGTCCCGCCGCCCGCTGCAACGCTGGGGTGCGGTGCAAAAGGCGACCGAAGACCTGCTGCTGGGCAGCCTGATGCTGCTCGTTCTGCTCCCGCTCATGGCACTGGTCGCGCTCGCGATCAAGCTCGACAGTCCGGGTCCCATCATCTTCAAGCAGCGTCGCCACGCGGTGAACAACCGCGAGTTCGACATCTACAAGTTCCGCTCCATGCGTTGGGAAGGACCCGATGCCAGAGCGACGCTCGTGCAGACCACGCGCTCGGACCGGCGCGTCACGCGTGTCGGACGCCTGCTGCGCGCCACGAGTCTCGACGAACTGCCGCAGCTATTTAACGTGCTCAAAGGCGAGATGTCGCTGGTCGGTCCGCGCCCCCATGCCATCGACATGCGCACCGAGAACCAGTTGGGCGCGCAGATCACCCAGAGGTATCCCCACCGGCATCGTGTCAAGCCCGGTATCACCGGCTGGTCCCAGGTCAAGGGGGCGCGCGGCGCGACCGACACGGTCGAGCAGCTCCACCGGCGCGTGGAACTGGATCTGCAGTACATCGACCAGTGGTCGCTCCTGCTCGACCTGAAGATCCTGGCACTGACCACGTCGGTCGTGCTCAAGCGCGACAACGCTTTCTAGGGGACCGGTAGGTCAGCCCACTTCGTTCCCGGTCAGTCAGGATCAACTCGAGCCGAGTTCAGTTCGTGAATCGGATCGTGAATTGGATCCTAAATTGAATCGAGACGCGCTTATTGGCTTGCTTCGTGACGCGTGCTGTGACGTGCTTCGTGACGCGCGTTCGCTGCTTCTTTAAGTCGCGCCAAGTCGTTGCGCCAATGAGGTCCCTTCACAGCACTAAGTGCAACGACGAACAGACCCGCGGCATGGCGAGAGCCACGCTTCATTCTTCCAGCACGTCCTTTCAGATTGACAAAGGTCTCCATGAGTCCCTCAGATGAAGAAGCGCTTGCAGTGTGGCGAACGCATCGCGCCCGCATGGCCGCCCGCCCTCCGCGCGGCCCGCTCAGTTACAGCGCGACCGAGATGGCGAGCGACGTCGTGGCTGCCGCCGACTTCGTGTGCCTGGTCGCGCTCGCACTGACTGCGAGCGGCTTTGGACCGGACGCGGCGTTAAGTCTTGCCGCGAACCAGAACACAGAGTTGACCTTCAGCCATGCCGCCCTGATCGCCGCGGTCCTCGGTCCGCTCATCCTCTACGATGCACGCCTCGGTGAAGAGGCGGCGCGGGGACCCAAGCGCCTCTGGCTGCGTCCCTTTGTGGTCCGCTTTGCGCTCCTGTCGGCGGTCCTCTTCGCACTCGGGACAGGGAGCCAGATGCTGCGCGGCGTGCCGCTCGTCTGGCTGGGCAATTGGTGGCTCCTGGCGGGCGCGTTGACGGCAGCCATCCGGCTGACGGTCCTGGCCGGGGTGCGGCTGCTGCAGCGCCATGGCATGCTCACCGAGGTGATCGCGGTGGTCGGTGCGGGGCCGCGCGCCGACCGGCTGGTTGCTGCGCTCCTTGGTGAACGCCCGGCAGCGGTAGAACTCCTCGGGGTCTTCGACGACAAGACCCGCAAGGCGTCTCCGTCCATCATTCCGGCGCTCGGCAACCTCGAAGAACTCATCGAGTGCGGCAAGACCCACCGGATCGACTGGATCCTTCTCACCCTGCCGCCCACCGCCGAGCACCGCATTCACGCGATCGTTGCACGCTTGCGCGCGCTCGCGGTGCCGATTGGCCTCTGCCCACCCGAAACCGGCCTGACCATGCCCTATCGGGCGGTCGACTTCATCGCCGGTGCCGTCCCGATCAGCCTTCTTGCGGGACGCCCAAGGGGCCGCTGGCATGCGCTCCTCGAAGGCAGCAGGCGCTATCTGCCGCACTGGCTCCTGCACCTCGTCGAGCTGGGCGCGTTTGCGCTTGTGACGCTGCTACGCAGGCAGCTGATCGGGAATCAGAGCGCACGCGGTGCACATCGCGCAGGGTCGTCCGGAGCAAGGATGGGTGCGGGGTCCGATACGGTGAGCGCAGCGGGCCGAGCCAGTGCGCCCCGGAATAGGGAGAGTGCATCGGGGGAGAGCTCATCGAGCATCGGTCTGCACCTCGAATTCGACGATCTCGACCTCGCCCAATTCACGCGGACTGCGACCGAATTCGGCGCCGAACGCTATGGCTACGCGGTCACGCCGAATGCCGATCACATCATCCGGCTCAATGACGACGCGGCCTTTCGCCAATTCTATTCGTCGGCGAGCTTTGTGCTCCTCGACAGCCGGTTTCTCGCGCGCCTGTTGCGCGTCACTCGTGGGCTGCGTCTGCCGGTGTGTACCGGAAGCGATCTTACAGCTGCGCTCTTTACCAAGGTGATACGGCCCCATGACCGGATCGTGCTGATCGGCTCGTCCCGCGAGCAGGCCGAGCGGCTCGTGAGCTACTTCGGGCCGCGTAACCTCGTGCACTTCAACCCGGCGATGGGATTCATCCGTGACCCTGAGGCGCTCGAGACTTGCCTTCGGTTCATCGAGATGCATAGCCCGTTTCGTTTTTGCATCCTCGCCGTCGGCGCGCCCCAGCAGGAGATGCTCGCGCGCCGTCTGCAGGAACGCGGCGTGGCCCGCGGCCTTGCCCTGTGCGTGGGCGCATCGATCGACTTCCTGACCGGACGGGAACGCCGCGCACCCCTCTGGATGCAGGAGTTTGGACTCGAGTGGGCTTTTCGGCTCATCCGCGCTCCGCGCCGCATGGGCCACCGCTACCTGATCAGGGGGCCGCGCGTGTTCTGGCTGCTGTGCCGGGCGCAGATCCTCTTGCGCACGCCACGCGCGGCCCAGGCTTCAGGGGCCTCCCTGTAGGATGCGCAGAAGTGCGCCCACCCGAAGCCGCTGCGCTAAGGTCGACGGTGGCGTCAACGAGCTGTGGTCACCACGGCGGGTGCGGGCGTCATGCACGGGCATGGTGCAGCACCTACCCATTCATTTCATCGACGTACACGTTCTCGTCAAGCGCTGGACCCAGCGCGTCCTCAAGACGATCGAGGAGTTGATGCAGCGATTCGCCGCCGTGCGCCACCAGTGCCACAAGCATGTTGTGCTGATCGGAGGCCACAGCGGTGTAGCCGAGCGCTCCGTGGTTGATGGGACCGAGACACAGCGTCCCTTCCCCGGCATCGAGGAATTGCTCGATTCTCGGCCACGGCGTCGAAGCCGCAAAATTTGGGGTCGCCGACCCGGGGTCGCGCTTCGGGTGGCGCCCTTTGGTGCGAGTTCTGGATGAACTTTCCATGGCAATATCGCTCCTTCATTTCCCAAATCTTGCCTCAGAATGGCTGCGACGCACAACACATGGACTCCCACCCAAGGACGATACCTGGCGTTTATCTACGCGTACACGCGACTGCACGGTCGCCCGCCTGCCGAAGTTGACCTGCAAATGTACTTCAAGGTCACTCCGCCCAGCGTCCACCAGATGGTGCTCACCCTGGAACGCAAGGGCTTTATCCGGCGCACACCTGGGGTTGCGCGCAGCATCGAGTTGCTCGTAGCACCCGACTCCCTACCCGGCCTAAGCTGAATCCAAGCTCGCAACTGGGGCGCGGGGACACAGAAATCTTGCCTCGGAATTCCTGGAACACCTGCTTAGGGTGCCTGTTGCCCAAGCCCGGCACTGCCGCATCGCTGCTTGCGCAGTCGGCCACGACGAAAGTGCGTAAAGGCACCCGACAGGGACCTCACCCAATGTGCTGGCGGCCCCGCAGGCGCGGCACCTCGGCCCGCTACCATGGGGTTGCTGCGGTGTCACCGCCTGCACGCTATCTGGATATCTGCGGCGGTTCTGATGAAGGCGCCATCGACTGTGGCATTGTGGGTGTCATCGAGGGTGTCATCGCGGGCAAACTGCTGGGACTCATCTCCTGCATCATTGGCGGCATTCCCGGGGCCGCGCCTCCGCGTCCCATCATGGGCTCCTCGCGGCTTGCGTCCCAGAGGCGATGCAGCAGCGCCATCTTGTCGGCACGGACCCGCAGTTGTGCATCGAGGATGCCGCCGCTGTCACCGCTGTTTGGCGTATAGCACCAGTAGAAACTGCCGGCCGCGTGTCGCAGGATGAGATAGTCAACGAAGGCGTCCTGCCAGAGAACGTCGCGCGCGCCGCTCGGTCCCTGTCCATACTGCCCGCCCCATTCGCCGATCACGACCGGATGGTCGCGTGCGAACTGGCCGAAAAGTACATCCCACCCGGCGCCCAGGTTGGCCGGGTAGTCGGATGCGCCAAAGGACGACTTCATGTAGACATCTGGTCCGTAGGTATGCGGGCTTAGCACCAGCTTGTCGGCTGGAATGGCGAGCGGCTGATAGGCCTCGGGCTGCAGGTCCTCGCCCCAGTTCATTGGCAGCCGCGAATTCTCGATGCCATCGAAATCCCCGTTGATCCCCTCGACGAACACGAGGAGCCGCGGGTTGGCTGCGAGCACGGCGTTGGCCGCCTTCTCTGCGGCAGGCTTCCAGAAGCGCTGCGCATCGGTGAAATTGCGATCGCCGCTGCTCCAGCGCACGCTGCTGTTGGGCTCGTTGTACAGATCGATTCCCAGGAAGTGCTTAAGTGCTGCGTAGCGCTTGGCGACGAACACCAGATCGCGCACCCAATCATCGGCGCTATAGGCGGCGTGGTTGTAGATGAGATGGAAGTCAGCAGGATCGCTCACGAACCAGGTCGGATACTGCCTCTGCATCGAGACGCTATGGAAGTCAAGGAGGATGTAGAGACCCTGCCGGTCGGCCTCGACCATCCAGAGATCGAGGACCTCCTGGGGCGTCTTGCCGATCAGTTCGGGATTGGCGTGCGGCTCGACGAAACTCAGTCGATCCACGGGCGTGGTGTTGTAGAGCGTGTCGGGGACGAAGGGCACACGTACCGCATTGAACCCGAGTGCCTTGATCTGCGCGATCTGCTCCTTCCAGCCCATCTGCCAGAGATACTCGGGCTGCAGGATCAAGGCATTGAAGCCAAAGTGACTGATGCCGCGAAGGTTGAGCACGGTGCCGGACTCGTCCTGGATCTGGCCGCCATGGGTGACGTAGCCTCGGGATGGCGTTGCCGCGGCCACCGGCGAGGTGCCGAAAGGTCCTGCCAGGTACACGAGAAGGATGAGTGTCGAGAACTGCGCACGAAGATTGGGGCTCATGATGGCGGCAAAAGGAAGGCGCTCAAGGGTGCATCAGCGTGCACCAGTAGAAGGATGCATAGGGGCGCACAAGGGGCTCTTTCTGGATGGAGAACAGTGACGGTCCCGCGCGCCCCAGATGGACTCCAGCAAGGGTAGCGCAGAGGGCCCGCAAGACTGTACGTCAGCGTACAGACGCTCTTTCCCCAGAGACGATAAAAGACTCATGCGGTCCCAGTCCTCTGACGCGCCGGGGGCCCGTGAAAATTTAGGCCGTCAGGCATCAAGCGCTTTTCCGTGCGACACCAGCGCGTCTGCATCGGTCCGGCGCCCGAGGGGGCCACGGCCAGGCGCAGCCCTCACACCCGACCACACAGGACTGCACGCTGAAATGACCGATCTTCCTGCATTGATCCGAACACGCTCCCCGGCCACGAGCGTGCCCGTGGTGCCCCTGCACTATGTGACGCCGGGATTGACCGCGCCGCAGCTCGGCGCGATCGTCTGGGCCAACCGGCGCCTGATGGTGCTGCTTCTCCTGCTCGGGCTTGCGATCACGGCACTCGTCATGACGTACTGGCCGCGCACCTATACGGCGTCGGCCACGCTCATGGTGAACTACGAGGTCAACGATCCCCTGAACGGCAAGGAGTTGCCCATCGGCCAGCTCGAGAGCTACCTCGCCACCCAGATCGAACTCCTGCAGACGCCGGAACTGCTCCAGGCCGTGACCGAGCGCTTGAACCTCACCAGCAACGATGACTACACCTCGGGCTATTCAAGCGATGCGGGGACGCTGCACGAATGGGTGGCGCGCAAGGTGGGCGCGGATCTCGCGGTGTTCCAGGGCCAGATGGGCAGCCAGCTCATCTACGTCACCTACAAGGGACACAACGCGGTGCTCGCGGCCCAGATCGTCAACACCATCGTCGACGTCTACAAGGAGCAGGACCGGTTGCGCTCGACCGGGCCGCCCGCCGAACGCGCCAAGCGCTTCGCCGTGCAGTTGAACGATCTGAAGGCGCGCGTCGAACACGCCCGCCACGACCTCGCCGACTTCCGCCAGAAGAACGGCATGATCGACGAGCAGACCAGCGCCACCGTCAACGCAGCGCTGCTCGCCAACCTCCAGGGACACCTGCTCGAAGCCCAGAGCGCCCGACATGGGGCGAGCGTGCGCCGCACGGGCGACCAGTCCGCGAGCGACCAGGTGCTGTCCTCGGTCGAGGTGCAGAATCTGAAGAGCCAGCTCGCCGCCCAGCAACTGCGCCTCGCCCAGCTCGAGCGCGTCTTCCAGCCGGCCCACCCCGAGGTCCAGAGTGCCCGCGAGCAGGTCGCCATCACCCAGAAGACCCTGGACGCGGCGATCGCCCACTATTCGGCGAATGCGCGCTCGGGTCTGGATGGTGCCGAGCGACTCGAGCAGAACCTTGAGCAGGCGGTCGGCAGGCAACGGGCGCAGATGCAGGCCAACGACCAGCTGCGCGGCGAGTCCGAGCGCTACGTCCTCGAGCTCGAGTCCGCGCAGGCCGTCTACAAGCGCGCGCTGGACGGTTACGACCAGATCGTCTTCGGCGTCGCGAGCCTCTACAGCAATGTCAGCGTGGTGAGCCAGGCGACGCCTCCGCAAAAGGCGACGAGCCCGCGGATGCTGACCGATATCGCCATCGGCTGCGTGCTCTCGGTGCTTGCGGCACTGGCCATCCCCTTCTCCGTCGAGCTGGCACACCGCCGGGTGCGCTGCCGCGATGATCTCGAACGCCACCATGGCATCCCCGTCTTGATGGAATTCGACAAACTTCCCACCAGGAATCGCACATGGACATGACGGCAGGCTTCATCCCGCTGGCACCCCAGCTTGACGCCAGCACTCCGACGGACCCGACCCCGGCCGCACGGCGCACACCCGACGCGCCGAATCGCAGCCTCGAGGCGGACCCGCGTCTCATGATGGCGCACCATCCCTTGAATCCGCGCTGCGAGCGCATCCGCATGCTGCGCACGGAACTCCTCCTGCGCCGCGGGTTGAGCGAGCGCGCCAACACCATCGCGCTCCTCAGTCCCCACGCCGGCGAGGGCCGCTCGCTCCTGGCCGCCGAGCTGGCGCTGGCCTTCGCCGAGACCGGCTGCCCGACGCTCCTGGTCGACGGCGACCTGCGCCACCCGCACCTGCACCGCTTCTTTGGCGCGAAAAACGTGCTCGGACTCGCGCAGGCGATCGAGACCGACCGGGAGCCGAACCTGCAGGGTGTCCAGGGCATGCCGCGCATGTCGGTGCTGACGGCGGGGGTCGTCTCGGGCAACCCCCTGGAACTCCTGACGAGCCGGGTGTTCGCGAACATGATCGAGAACTGGCGCAACAATTTCGAGTTCATCGTGATCGACACGGCCCCGGCCGGCCATTACTCGGACGGCCTCGCCGTCGCCTCGCTTGCGGGCAACGTGCTCGCGCTCAGTCGCGCGCAGCATACGCCCTACAAGGACATGCAGGACATGCTGCGCCGACTCGCCTCGACGCGCTCGGAGATCCTGGGCGCGGTCATCAACCACTTCTGAAGGGGCGCCTCGCGCGGCGGGTCCGCAGGGCGGCAGGTCGGCAAAGCGGCTGCGCGCCTGACCGCAGCCGGCCCTGGATTCCGGTTCAGGATTCCCCGCTTTATTTGCAGGTCCTCCCTCATCCCGGCAGCGCCGCCCGTGGAAGCCCGCATGGAAGTTCGCATGGAAGCCCCGATGGATACGCCGATGGATACGCCGATGGATACGCCGATGGATACGCCGATGGATGTCCGACCGGAAGCGCCCTTCTTGGCCCCGGCGGCGGCCTGGCGCACGGACACGCGCTTCTCGGTCATCCTGTGCGCGCTGCTCTGGACGCTCATCGTGCTCATGATCGTCCCCGATGGCTTTGACTACGCGAGTCTTGCGACCGTACGCGCACCCGACTCCGGCGGGATCTTAAGCCGGCTCCTTTGGCTCATCCTCCTTGGCCTGGGCGGGCTCTTCACGTTCTATCGGGCGGGTCTGGCGTGGCTCCTGGTCCGCAGCGCCAATCCCTTCCTCTTCGCCTTCGTGATCCTGGCTGCGGCGAGCATGGCCTGGTCGATCGACATGGAACTGAGTGCAAGGCGCGTGCTGCGCCTCTTCACCATCGTCCTCGTGTGCAGTGCGTTCGTCCTCACCGGGTGGCACCAGCGCCGCTTCCAGAACGTGGTGCGCCCGATTCTGACCGTGATGCTCGCAGGCTCGCTCCTCTTCGGGCTCTTCTTTCCGCTCCTGGGCATCCACCAGGAGGTCTCGGCGGAGCTGGCCGGTGCCTGGCGGGGGCTTGCCAACCACAAGAATGGCCTGGGGGCTCTCGCGGGCTTTGGTCTCATCTTCTGGTGTCACGCCTGGCTCGCCCGCGAGGTCAGCACGAGCTCGGCCCTCTTGGGCGCCGCGTTCGCGCTCGCATGCATGGTGCTGTCGCGCAGCACCACGGCACTTTTTGCGACCCTCGCAGTGCTCGCGCTCCTGGTCCTCATCCTGCGCACGCCCCACGCGCTGGAGCCGTACCTGGGCGCGCTCATCACGGCAGGCGCCCTCGTGCTCGGTCTCTATGCCCTGGCGGTCCTCGATGTGATCCCGGGCCTCGATGCCCTCTTGACGCCGATCACGGAACTCACCGGCAAAAATCAGACGCTGACAGGGCGCACCCGCATCTGGTCGATCCTCTTTGAGCACATCAGCCAGAATCCCCTGACGGGTACGGGTTTTGGGGCGTACTGGACGGCCAATCCGGCGGTCGGATCCGACGCCTACCAGTTCATCCTGAAGGACCAGTCGTTTTATCCCGGATCGGCGCACAACGGCTATCTCGAGGTCATGAACGACCTCGGCTGGGCGGGCCTTGCCTGCCTCGTCGGCTATCTCGTCACGTTCCTGCGCCAGACGCTTCGGGTTCTGCAGACGGAGCGCACGCAGGGCGCCCTCTACTGCGCACTCTTTTTTCAGCAGGCGCTCACCAATCTGACCGAGAGCCACTGGTTTAGCGTGCTCTCGGTCGACATGGTGCTGATCACCCTGTGTACGCTCGCGCTTGCGCGCGGCCTTCTCGATGAGCGCTTCCATGCGGCGCTGGGCGCACCTGCGTTCGCACCTGCGTTCGTCCCCGNNTGATCCCGATGCCCGTACCGCCGCCCCTGCAGCAGTCCCTGCAGCATCCGCTGCAACCCGCCCTGCCACAGTCCCAGGCGGCGCGCTTGGCTCCCCGCTCACCGGACGTGTCAGAACGCGGGTCTGAG
>PLEY01000151.1 GCA_003136595.1 Burkholderiales bacterium | reverse complement strand
AATTACCGCACCTTCAAGCCGGAGCGCGATGGACTGTTCTGCGCGAAGATCTTCGGGCCGATCAAGGACTACGAATGCCTGTGCGGCAAGTACAAGCGCCTGAAGCATCGGGGCGTGATCTGCGAGAAGTGCGGTGTCGAAGTCACCCTCGCCAAGGTCCGCCGCGAGCGTATGGGCCACATCGAGCTCGCTTCTCCGGTCGCCCACATCTGGTTCCTGAAGAGCCTGCCCTCGCGCCTTGGCATGGTGCTCGACATGACGCTGCGAGATATCGAGCGCGTCCTGTACTTCGAGGCCTACGTCGTGGTCGATCCGGGCATGACGCCGCTCAAGCGCTGCCAGATCATGACCGAGGACGACTATCTCGCCAAGGTCGAGGAGTACGCTGACGATTTCCACGCGCTGATGGGGGCTGAAGGCGTTCGCGAACTGCTGCGCTCGATCGACATCAATCGCGAAGTCGAGCAGCTGCGCGCCGATCTCCAGGCGACCGGCTCCGAGGCCAAGATCAAGAAGATCGCCAAGCGCCTGAAGGTGCTCGAAGGCTTCCAGAAGTCGGGCATCAAGCCCGACTGGATGATCATGGAAGTCCTGCCGGTCCTGCCACCCGAGCTGCGCCCCCTGGTGCCGCTNNGTGCGCAACGAAAAGCGCATGCTCCAGGAAGCCGTCGACTCGTTGCTCGACAACGGCCGTCGCGGCAAGGCCATGACCGGGGCCAACAAGAGGCCGCTCAAGTCGCTGGCCGAGATGATCAAGGGCAAGGGCGGGCGGTTCCGCCAGAACCTGCTCGGNNCCGAAGAAGATGGCGCTTGAGCTCTTCAAGCCATTCATCTTCAACAAGCTCGAGCAGATGGGTGTCGCCACGACCATCAAGGCAGCCAAGAAGGAAGTGGAGAATGAGACCCCCATCGTCTGGGACATCCTTGAGGAAGTGATCCGCGAACATCCCGTGATGCTGAACCGCGCGCCCACGCTGCACCGGCTGGGCATCCAGGCGTTCGAGCCGGTCCTGATCGAAGGCAAGGCGATCCANNGACCAGATGGCGGTCCACGTGCCCCTGTCCCTCGAGGCCCAGATGGAGGCGCGCGCACTGATGCTCGCCTCGAACAACATCCTTTTCCCGGCGAACGGCGATCCCTCGATCGTGCCGTCCCAGGATATCGTGCTGGGTCTTTACTATGCGACCCGCGAGAAGCTCAACGGCAAGGGCGAAGGCAGCTACTTCGCCGACGTCAGCGAGGTGCATCGCGCCTACGAGAACAAGGAGGTGGAACTGGCCTCGCGCATCACGGTGCGCATCCGCGAATTCCTGCGCAATACCGACACCGCCGAGGGCGCTGCCGAATTCATTGAGAAGGTGAGCCGGTACGAGACGACCGTCGGCCGGGCGATCCTCTCGGAAATATTGCCGAAGGGCCTGCCTTTCTCGGTGCTGAACCGGGCACTGAAGAAAAAGGAGATCTCGCGGCTCATCAACAATTCGTTCCGGCGCTGCGGCCTGCGTGCCACGGTGGTCTTCGCCGACCAGCTGATGCAGTCGGGCTTTCGGCTCGCCACGCGCGCCGGCATCTCGATCTGCGTCGACGACATGCTCGTGCCGACGCAAAAGGAGGAGATCATTTCCAGCGCGGCCCACGACGTCAAGGAGATCGATCGTCAATACGCCTCGGGCCTCGTGACCCAGCAGGAGCGCTACAACAACGTCGTCGACATCTGGGGCAAGGCCGGCGATCGCGTCGGCAAGGCGATGATGGAGCAACTCGCGACCGAGCCGACCACCGACCGTCACGGCACGCAGACGCGTCAGGAGTCGTTCAACTCGATCTACATGATGGCGGACTCGGGTGCCCGGGGATCGGCCGCGCAGATCCGCCAGTTGGCGGGGATGCGGGGTCTCATGGCCAAGCCGGACGGCTCGATCATCGAGACGCCNNTTCATCTCGACGCACGGCGCGCGTAAGGGTCTGGCCGACACGGCGCTCAAGACTGCCAATTCGGGGTATCTGACGCGCCGCCTGGTCGATGTGACGCAGGATCTGGTCGTCACCGAGGATGACTGCGGCACGTCCAACGGCGTGGGCATGAAGGCCCTGGTGGAAGGTGGCGAGGTGATCGAGGCGCTGCGCGACCGGATTCTCGGCCGTGTCGCTGCGGTCGATATCGTCAATCCCGAGTCGCAGGAGACGCTCTATGAGGCCGGCTTCCTGCTCGACGAGGACGCGGTCGAGCGCATCGAATCTCTGGGCATCGATGAGGTCCGTGTGCGCACGCCCTTGACCTGCGAAACCCGCTACGGTCTGTGCGCCAAGTGCTACGGACGTGATCTCGGTCGCGGTTCCATGGTCAATACCGGCGAGGCGGTGGGTGTCATCGCTGCCCAGTCGATCGGCGAGCCGGGAACGCAGCTCACGATGCGCACCTTCCACATCGGTGGCGCCGCGTCGCGCACCGCGGTGGCGAGCGGGGTCGAGGCCAAGTCGAACGGCACCGTGCGCTTCACGGCAACCATGCGATATGTGACCAATGCGAAATCGGAACAGATCGTCATCTCGCGTTCCGGCGAGGTGCTGATCACTGATGACCACGGTCGTGAGCGCGAGCGCCACAAGGTGCCCTATGGCGCCACCCTGGCGGTGCTCGATGGCAAGCAGGTCAAGGCCGGCACGCCGTTGGCGAACTGGGATCCACTCACCCGGCCGATCATCACCGAGTATGCCGGGCGCGTGAAATTCGAGAACGTCGAAGAGGGCGTGACGGTCGCCAAGCAGCTCGACGAGGTCACCGGCCTGTCGACGCTCGTCGTGATCGACGCGAAGCGGCGGGGCTCGACGACCAAGGGCGTACGGCCGGTCGTCAAGCTCATCAACGAGCTGGGTGGTGAGGTGATGATTGCCGGCACCGAGCACCCGGTCACGATCAGCTTCCAGGTGGGCGCGCTCATCACCGTCAAGGATGGCCAGGATGTTCAGGTCGGTGAAGTGCTGGCCCGGATTCCCCAGGAGAGCTCGAAGACGCGCGACATCACCGGTGGTCTGCCCCGGGTGGCCGAGCTCTTTGAAGCCCGCTCGCCAAAGGATGCGGGCATGCTGGCCGAGGTCACGGGTACGGTCACCTTCGGCAAGGAGACCAAGGGCAAGCAGCGATTGGTCATCACTGACCTCGATGGCAACGCCTCGGAGTTCCTGATCCCCAAGGACAAGAACGTGCTGGTGCACGATGGTCAGGTGGTGAACAAGGGCGAACTGATCGTGGACGGTCCGGCGGACCCGCAGGACATCCTGCGCCTGTTGGGTATCGAGGCTCTGGCGCGATACATCGTCGACGAGGTACAGGACGTCTACCGTCTGCAGGGCGTGAAGATCAACGACAAGCATATTGAAGTGATCGTGCGCCAGATGCTGCGGCGCGTGCAGGTGGTCGATCCGGGCGATGCCGGCTTCATCCCGGGCGAGCAGGTCGAGCGCTCGGAACTCCTCGACGAGAACGATCGCGTCATTGCCGAAAGCCGGCGCCCTGCGTCCTATGAGAACATTCTCCTGGGTATCACCAAGGCGTCACTGTCGACAGACTCCTTCATCTCTGCAGCGTCGTTCCAGGAAACCACCCGGGTCCTGACCGAGGCGGCGATCATGGGCAAGCGCGACGAGTTGCGTGGACTGAAGGAGAACGTCATCGTCGGCCGCCTGATTCCGGCCGGCACCGGTCTTGCGTACCATACGGCCCGTAAGGCCAAGGAACTCTCGGACGCCAAGGAGCGCGAACTGGCCGCCCAGGCCGAGTTTGCGGCCCTGCCGGAGTCGGTTCCCGCCGAGACGACCGAAGAACCTGCCGCCGACGCATAACCCGTCGGCCGGTCCGGGCCCACCGGACCGGCCAACGGTCGCTGTAGCATCCTCTCCTCCAGCGGAACATCGCGTCCCCTGGGGGAGATTTTTTTTGCACCGCCAATGGAGTGTGCAATCCCCAGCAGAACCGGATCGCAGTCTTTTCCTCTGCACGCTTCGAGTTTCAGCTGATTCCCGGGTCGCCCGCCTTGCTGCTCCCGCGATGGCTGACCAGGTTTTGCTGCCAAGCTGTTGTTGACGACCTGTTCTTGCCACTGGATCTCACCTTGGCCCTGTCCGCCTGTAACAAGCAGCTGAACATCGGGTCCGTAGGTACTCTGATGGCCTCGCAAATCCATTTCTGGATGCTGCGCGCCCCGGACGGCGATGCCAAAAACTTCAGCATCCGGCTCCTAACGGGCGAGGACAATCGCTGTCACCTAACAAACTGTACGACGTGATGTCGGGCCTGCCGATGATTGGCGTCGGCCGACGACATGGGCGCCGGTCTCGTCGAGCGCACTGCTTCCTGGATCAACCGGGCGGCTCGTTGCGCGCCGGAGCGCCGATCAAGGAGCGCAGTTGGATGGCGTCATGCTCGGCGAATAGCTCAGTGATCCAGTCGACAAAGACCCGCACCTTGTTCGACAGGTGCTGTCGCTGTGGGTAGACGACCTGGAGCGGGACCGGATCGGAGAACCACTCTCCGAGGACCGGCTCGAGAGTGCCGCTGTCCATTGAGTCCTTGAGCACGAAGGCGGGTATCTGGGCAACCCCGAGTCCGGCCTGCGCCGCAGCCAGGTAGCCGTTCGCATCATTGATCGAGATCGGGCCGGCAAACGGGGCCTGGATGCGCTCGCCGTCCTTGGAGAAGTCCCAATCAACGATCCGACCCGTCTTCGGCGAGAAAAAATTGATGCACTGGTGATGGGCGAGGTCGCGCGGGTGCAAGGGCACGCCGCGGCTTGCGAGATAGGCCGGTGCGGCGCAGGTGGCGACGTGGACCAGGCCGACCCGCCGCGCGACGAGGCTCGAGTCGGCCAATTCTCCGCTCCAGATCGCACAGTCGACGCCTTCCTCGATCAGATCAACCGGCCTATCGCTGCATCCGAGTTCGAGGCGGATTTCCGGGTAGCGCTCAAAGAACGCGGGCAGCGCCGGGATGATGACCAGGCGGGCCATGAGTGAAGACACCTCGACGCGGACCCGGCCGCGCGCACTGGCGTGCGTTCGCGTTAACGCCTCCTCGGTCTCGCGCAGCTCAGCGAGGAGCGTCACGCAGCGCTCATAGTAGGCGGCCCCATCTGGTGTCAGCGCGATGCGGCGGGTGGTCCGGTTCAGCAGTTTCACGCCCAGGGCTGCTTCGAGTCCCTGTACCAGTGTGCTGGCCGTAGCCTTGGGGATTCCCAGGCTTGCTGCGGCACGGGTGAAGGCACCCGCCTCGACGACGCGCACGAAGACTTCCATGGCATGCAACTTGTCCATGATTGTTCAGGAATACTAAATAGTAAATTCAATATTAATCTATTTATATTGCCCCTCTGAACGATTACATTGGAAAAGTGCATTCGGCGGGCGTGGCGGACACGCGAGTCGCCGGTTTCACGAAAAAAAATCCTGAAAATATCCCGGAGGTAGACCATGTCTCTCATCAAACACGTCACCGAAGCGACCTTCAGCAACGAGGTGCTCAACTCGGATTCCCCGGTTCTCGTCGATTACTGGGCGGAATGGTGCGGCCCCTGCAAGATGATCGCACCCATCCTGGACGAGACCGCCAAGGACTATGCGGGCAAGCTCACCGTCGCCAAACTCAACGTCGACGACAACCACGCTCTGGCCACCCGCTACGGCGTGCGCGGCATTCCGACCCTCATGCTTTTCAAGAATGGCACCGTGGTGGGTACCAAGGTGGGTGCGCTCTCGAAGTCCCAGCTCAGCGCCTTCGTCGAGAGCAATCTCTAGGAGCACTGCGGCCCTGTTTGGTAGACTGACCTGCGAGATTTCTTCGGAGGTCAACCGATGACATGCGTGGGTCTTGCGCTGAGCTTGACTCTCGCTCTGGCCGGATTCCTGGTCAATGCCGAAACCTGGGCGCAGGCAGGCCCTGTAGCGCCGCTTTCGAGCGCGGCTACGGGGTCCGTGCAGGACGATGCGGACATCCAGGTCAGCCAGGAGGCGTTCGTGCGTGACCGGTCGGTGCCCGAGTGGGTGGAGGCGGTGCCGATTCCAGACGCCGAAGCCCACGATCCGCTCGTTATCCTGCTCGCCGATACCCAGCTGCTGTTGCAGGGGCCGTCTTGCGTGTCGGTGCGGCGCGTCCTGGCCGTCAACGAGGCGAGCGCACTCGCTGCCGCCGGCCAGATTTCGATCGAGTTCGCGCCCGCCTATCAGCGCCTGGAGCTTCATCGCGTGCGCATCCGCCGCAAGGGGGCGTGGCTGGATCACACGCTAAGCTCCCGCATCCGCTTTGTTGCGCGCGAGGCAGGCTTCGAAGCGGGCTTCTATGGCGGCCTTGTCACCGCTGCCGTTCTGGTGGACGACCTCAGGGTGGGCGATGTCCTTGAAGTTCATTACTCGATCCAGGGTGACAATCCGGTCTTCGGCGGGCGCTTTGCGTACACCGCGGCCTGGGACGAGCCCCTGCCGACGGTGCTGCGGCGGACCGAACTGACCTATCCGCGTGCTCGCCCCATCAGCTGGAAATGGATCGGCGCTGGGGCTGATCGCAGCCCCGCGGCATTGCGCCGGGACGAGGGTCAGCGCGTGGCGCTGGTCTTTGAGGAGCGCAACCTCAAGGCCGTCGCGCCCGAGGCCAATCTTCCGGCCGATTTCCAGGCCTACCGCACCCTGCAGTTCTCCGAATTCCAGAGCTGGGACGATGTCGTGCAGTGGGCTTCTGCCCTCTTTCCACCGCATCCCTCCCCAAGCCCTGAACTCGCGGAACTGGTCGCGGGGTTGCGTCGCGAAGCCAATGCCCGCGACCAGGTCGCGGCGGCGCTCGAATTCGTCCAGACGCAGATCCGCTATGTTTCGCTGTCTCTAGGCGCAAGTTCGCATCGCCCGGCCCCGCCCAACGAGGTGCTCGGGCGGCGCTATGGCGACTGCAAGGACAAGACCTTCCTGCTCATGAGCCTGCTCGAGCAGCTTGGCATTGCAAGCCGGCCGGTACTGCTCGACGTGGGCCGCCGCCACGGGCTCGAAGCCTTGCTACCGAGCCCGCTCGATTTCAATCATGTCATCCTCCAGGCGGACGTCGACGGTCACAGTTACTTCCTTGACGCGACGCGGCGCGGCCAGCACGCCCCGCTTGAGAACATGGGACAGCTCCACCAGGGCACACAGATCCTGCTCGTGGATGCGGCGACCCACGCGCCGGGCAGGATCGAGCCCGCGCCGCTCGGCATGGTCCCCGACGACGAACTCGACGAGATCGGCCACTTCGCCCGTCTCGACGGGGCCGTGGAGTTTGAAACCCACGAGACCTGGAGCGGCTATCGGGCGGAGGTCATGCGCTCCCTGGTCGAGAACGTTACTGAGGATGGGCTCGACAGGATCCTTCTGACCAGCGTGCAGCGACGCTTTCCCGAGGCCGCACTGCATGGGCACGCACTCCTCGAAGACCGGCGGCAAGCCAATGAGATCAGCCTGTCGGGCCGCTTCACCCTACCCAGGATGCTCGAAGAGCAGGCCGGCAACTGGACGCTTGCCATCGCGCCCCCCAATCTTGCGGGACTGCTTCCCTATCCGATCGCCGCGGACCGGCACAGCCCCGTCGGCTTTTCCCTCGCACCCTTGCGCTACCGCTATAGCCTGGAGCTTGATTTTCCCGACACGGTCTCGGGGGCAGCCGAGCCGCAACTGAAGACCGTGCGCGGGCCGGGCTTTAGCGTCAGTTCCGCGAGCGCGTTTCGCGGCCATACCCAGAAGCTCAGCGTGGAGCTGATCGCATCGCGCGACCGCATCGAGGCCGAAGAAGCCCGCCCCTATAACGAAGCCGTGCGTGCCAGCCAGGCGCTGACCCGCGTGCTGGCGTTCGTGCCCGCAGACGCGGTGCGCGGCGGGGACGGGTTAGGAAGCGCGCAGGGAACGAGGGAAGCCGTGCAGAAGCGCCAGGAGAATGCGGTGCGCCAGATCAGCGCGACCATCGCAGCCGCCCAGCTCGGCTCCGCAGACCTTGCCCGCGCGTACTGCGACCGGGCGCGGGCTCTGGGTCTGCTCGGCAGGCTCGACGAGGCGCTGCGCGATGCTGATCGAGCCGTGCAGATGGCGCCCGATCTCCCCGAGGTCTTCACGTGTCGGGCCGCGCTCTACTTCGACTCCGGGGCCTTCCAGAAGAGCACGCTCGACTACTCTCACGCGCTGTCGCTCGGTGTCGAGCCGGGGCCGGTGCTGCTGCGGCGGGGGATCACCCGCTATTATCAGAGTGACTATGAGCGCGCGCTCGAGGATTTCCGCGAGACCATCCGCCAGAACCCTGCTGACGAGGCGCAGGATGCCGACGTCTGGCTTGTTTGCACCGCGCTGCGTCTGCATCGACCGCCCCCCGAGGCGATCCGTCTGCGTGCCGCGGCACAATCGCACGGCACCTGGCCGCGTCCCGCGCTGGCCCTTCTGACGGGCGCGCTCACGCCAGAGGACTTCCAGTCCTTGATCGAGAGCGACTCGGGTGGCGAGGGTGATCGCACGCGTGCCCAGGGGTACTTCTACCTCGCCCAGCACTTTCTCCTGGGCGGTGACGCCGCCCGCGCGCGCGGCTACCTTCTCAGCTCTCGTGGCGCAGGCCCGATTGGTGAGCCGGAGTCGACTGCCGCGCAGTGGGAACTAGACCGCCTGGCCGGCGCCGCGCCCGCCCTCGAGCGAGCCGCAGTCGACGAGCCGCGCTAAGCCGAGATGCCTCAGGGCTTCGGGTTGACATGGCGCGAGATTTCCATCAAAATCCCGCGTCTTACCTGGCTCTAGTCAGCGTAGCGTTCTTTGCAGTCCGGAGCACCTCTTCGTGTGCGCCGAGTCCCCGGAACGCTTCGGGTGAGCCAAGGCTGCAGAGTTTCCCCTTGGATTGATCGAGTTACCTCCATCGCGCCGATGCATCGGCGAGGTACGTTTTCGGACTGGAACTGTAATGCCCACCATTAATCAGCTTGTGCGCAAGCCCCGCGTCATCGCCAAGGTCAAGAGCAAGAGTCCTGCGCTGCAGGACTGCCCGCAGCGGCGCGGCGTGTGCACGCGCGTGTACACGACGACCCCGAAGAAGCCGAATTCGGCCCTGCGCAAGGTGGCCAAGGTGCGCTTGACCAACGGCTTCGAGGTGATCTCGTATATCGGCGGCGAAGGGCACAACCTCCAGGAGCACTCGGTCGTGCTGATCCGTGGCGGCCGCGTCAAGGACCTGCCGGGCGTGCGCTATCACATGGTGCGGGGATCCCTGGATACCCAGGGCGTCAAGGACCGCAAGCAGTCGCGCTCCAAATATGGCGCCAAGCGCGCCAAGCCGGCCAAGTAAGATTGTTGGACGGGTTTTCCGACGGATCAGGCCCGCGCCGCTCCGCCTAGTAAGTGGCCGCTCCCCTGGGCGGCCGCGAACTCCGCAGACTGGAGTTCAACTGAATATGAAAGGAAGTGATTCATGCCACGTCGTCGCGAGGTACCCAAGCGCGAAATTCTGCCGGATCCTAAATTCGGCAATGTCGATGTCGCCAAGTTCGGCAACGTCATCATGCAGTCGGGCAAGAAGGCCGTGGCCGAGCGCATCATCTACGGCGCCTTTGCCACGATCTCCTCGAAGACGGGCAAGGATCCTCTCGAGGTCTTCTCGCAGGCGTTAAGCAATGTGAAGCCGATGGTCGAGGTGAAGAGCCGTCGCGTCGGGGGGGCCAATTATCAGGTTCCCGTCGAGGTTCGCCCGGTCCGGCGCATGGCCTTGTCGATGCGCTGGATCCGCGAGGCGGCCGTCAAGCGCAGTGAGAAGTCCATGGCGCTGCGTCTGGCCGGAGAGTTGCTCGACGCGTCCGAAGGACGCGGTGGGGCCATGAAGCGCCGCGACGAGGTGCACCGCATGGCCGAAGCAAACAAGGCATTTGCGCACTTCCGCTTCTAGGGCGTTGTGGGGTCTGGGCAGCGATCCTGCTTTGGACCATCTTGAATAGCACGCTTCGGGGGGCCTCAACGAGGGGCTCCCTTGAACTTTATAAGGCAGACCAAAGTGGCCCGCAAGACTCCTATCGAGCGCTATCGCAACATCGGCATCAGCGCGCACATCGACGCCGGCAAGACGACCACGACCGAGCGTATCCTGTTCTACACCGGCGTGAATCACAAGATCGGTGAAGTCCACGACGGCGCGGCCACGATGGATTGGATGGAGCAGGAGCAGGAGCGTGGCATCACGATCACGTCCGCTGCCACGACGTGCTTCTGGAAGGGCATGGCCAACAACTACCCCGAGCATCGCATCAACATCATCGATACGCCGGGTCACGTCGATTTCACCATCGAGGTCGAGCGTTCGATGCGCGTCCTCGATGGCGCCTGCATGGTCTATTGTGCGGTGGGCGGCGTGCAGCCCCAATCCGAGACGGTCTGGCGGCAGGCAAACAAGTACCGCGTACCGCGGCTCGCGTTCGTGAACAAGATGGATCGCACCGGTGCGAACTTCTTCAAAGTCTACGAGCAGATGCGCGCGCGCCTGAAGGCGAATCCGGTACCGCTCCAGGTGCCGATCGGAGCCGAGGAGGGGTTTCAGGGCGTGATCGATCTGGTCAAGATGAAGGCCATCTTCTGGGACGAGGCGTCGCAGGGCATGAAATTCGACTATCGCGAGATCCCCGAGGCGCTCTCCGAGCTGGCCAGCGAGTGGCGTGAGAAGATGGTCGAGGCCGCGGCCGAGGCCACCGAGGAACTGATGAACAAGTACCTCGAGGGCGAGGCGCTGACCGAAGACGAGATCAAGGGTGCCCTGCGCCAGCGCACCATCGCCGGCGAGATCGTGCCGATGCTGTGCGGCTCGGCCTT
>PLEY01000092.1 GCA_003136595.1 Burkholderiales bacterium | reverse complement strand
TGGGCGGCGCGATGGATGTTCGAATTCTCGTGCTCGTAGAAATAGGTGAGACGGTCGATCACCGCCTGGGGTTTTTGCGTCGTGGCCGCGTTGTCGAACCACACCAGGGGGCGGCCGTTGACGCGTTCCGAGAGGATCGGGAAGTCGCGGCGCACCGCGTGGACGTCGAAGGTCGAGGGCAGAAAGAGCGGGGTCGCAGCGCCCGGCATGCTCTGAGCGGCAGGCACATCGGCAAGGAAGCCAAAGCGCTGTTGGGCATCCGCGCCAACGCCGGGCAGGCCCACGCTGGCCTGCCCGGCGCTGGCGGGCAAGCGCGCGAGCAACGCCTCGGTACCGGGCATGGCGAACGACTGGGCGAACACACTCGTGCCGATCGGCATGGCAAATCCCGTGCGAGCAGCCTCCCGCCGCAGCGGTACGCCGGCATCCTCGATGAAGTAGAAGGCCTGGGTCGGCGATGGGGGCGCTGGAGACGTCGGGGACTCCGCCAAATCCGGCGGTGCAGACTCGAAATGCTGGGGGACGCTAAGCGCCCCCGGGGATGCCGGCGCAGCTGGCAACGCGAGCCCGGGTTGCGCCACTGCCGTCGCGGCGGAGCCTGGCGTGTGCAGCGCCGATGTCTGGACGGGCGCTGCGCCTAACACGAGCGCATCGGGGCTTGCCGCAGCCGGGCCGGGCGGCGTCGGGGGACGCGTCGTGCCTGGCAACGTCGCGAAGAACTCATTGGCCAGGCGTGCCAGCATGGCGGTGTCTGGCAGACCTTCCAAGGCCGCCTCGGCCGGTAGTTCGGGAGCGGACATGGCGGATGCTTACTTGTATGTATCGGCGTACTCGTGATACTTGCCGACTTCCACGTCTTCAAGGACCGCAAGTGCGTCGTCGGTGTGAACCGCGAGCGAACAGTAGAGGGAGATCAGGTACGAGGCGATCGCGTTGCGGCTGATCCCCATGAAGCGCACCGACAGGCCAGGACTCTGTTCACCGGTCAGGCCGGGCTGGTAGAGCCCGACCACTCCCTGGCGTTTCGCGCCCACGCGCAGCAGCAGCACCTTGGACTTGCCATCGGCCACCGGCACCTTGTCCGAGGGAATGAGCGGCACGCCGCGCCAGGTGATGAACTGCGAGCCGAACAGACTCACCGTCGGCGGCGGCACACCGCGGCGCGTGCATTCGCGACCAAACGCGGCGATGACGAGAGGATGCGTCAGAAAGAAGGCAGGCTCCTTCCAGACCTTGGTCAGGAGCTCGTCGAAATCATCCGGGGTCGGGGCACCCGAGAGCGGATAGATGATCTGCTCGGAGGCCACGCTGGACAGGAGGCCGTAGTCCGGATTGTTGATGAGCTCGCTCTCCTGCTTCTCCTTGATCGTCTCGATGGTGAGCCGCAGCTGCTCCTTGATCTGGTCGTGCGGGCTGCTGTAGAGGTCCGAAATGCGGGTATGCACGTCCAGGACCGTGCTGACGGCATTCAGGAAGTACTCGCGCGGCGCTTCCTCATAGTCCACGAACGTGGTCGGGAGTTCGGACTCGTCGCGCTGACTGCACAGGACCTGGACGGAGAGCGGATTCTTGACCTTGTTCAGGCGGTAGATGCCGGCTTCGACCGGCAGCCACTGGAGAAGGTGCGTCAGCCAGCGCGGGCTGATGGTCGAGAGCGTCGGGGCGGTCTTGGTGGCGTTTGCCAGCTGGCGCGCTGCATTGTCACCAAGCGCGAGCTGTACGGGTTGGGAATCGGCCATGAGGAGTTCCTATATGCTCAAAACGTGTTTATTTATGACGTCACCAACTGACAAGTTTGGGCTAGCCGCTCGCTATAGATCAACCGGCTATAGCCATCATCGTGCCGGGACCAAGCCTGCATGCGGGCACGCCATCAGGCCGAGGCCGAATTCTCGCAGCGAGAGATCAGCGTGGAGAGCGGGACTTCGAGGGCGTGCGCGAGCTTCGCGGCCGTGGCGAGCGAGGGCATGACGGTGGCGCGCTCGATCTCGCCCATGTAGGACCGGTTCAGCTCGGCCCGGTTAGCAAGCGACTCCTGCGACCAGCCGCGTGCTTCGCGCAGTTCGCGCACAACCACACCAAAACGCTGCCCGACCTCGCGGACCGCCGTCACGGGGCTAACCTGCGGAACCGTCGACATGACCGTCGCTGCGGATGCTGGCCTGAGAGATGCGACTGCCCGCAGGCACGCTCTCGGTCAGCCAGACATTCCCGCCGATGGTCGAGCCACGGCCGATCGTGACGCGCCCGAGAATGGTCGCGCCCGCGTAGATCACCACCTCGTCCTCAACGATCGGGTGGCGCGGCCCGCCCTTCAGAAGATGGCCCAGGGCGTCGGTGGCGAAACGCTTCGCCCCCAGCGTCACAGCCTGATAGAGCCGCACGTTGCGGCCGATCTTGGCGGTCTCACCGATCACGACACCGGTGCCGTGGTCGATGAAGAATCCCGGTCCGATCTGCGCTCCGGGATGGATGTCGATACCGGTCCGCTCGTGCGCGAGCTCGGCGACGACGCGCGCGAGAAGCGGCACGCCCAGGCTATAGAGCTGATGGCCGATCCGGTGGTGGACCATGGCCAGGATGCCGGGATAACAGAGCAGCACCTCGTCGACACTGCCGGCGGCGGGATCGCCGTGATAGGCGGCGAGCACGTCGCTGTCGAGCATCGAGCGGATCGCCGGCAGCTCCGCCCCGAAATCGCGCACGACCTGCGCCGCGCGCGCGTCAACGTCACCCGCGGCGCCCCCTTTTTGGCGGGCATGGTAACGCAGCTCGAGCCGCACCTGCGCAAAGAGCGCCGTGAGCAGGGTGTCGAGCGTGTGACCGACGTAATAGTCCTCGTTCTCCTGGCGAAGGTCAGGCGGCCCCAGACGCATCGGGAAGAGGGCTCCCCGCAACCCTTCTATGATGGCGGCGAGCACCTCGTGCGAGGGCAGTTCCCGCCCCCTCACCTCGCTTGGGCGCTGCTGGGAGACGCGCCAGTCAGCGCGCGCCTCGCGCAGCCGGGCGACGATCCCGCCGACCCCAAAGTCCATGCCGCCCGCGGCGGCGGCGGACTGGTCGCTCTCGCTCACGCGCCCGCCCCGCTAAGCGCGCAGGGGCTCAATCCTGGACCCAAGGCAGGCCCCGGTAGCGCCAGCCGTCGGCGGTACCCCGGTGATGAGCCTCGTTGATCTCCCCCTCGAAGCCCTCAAGAACGTTGAACACGCTCTTAAAGCCCGCCTTGGTCGCAGCCTCGGCGGCGAGCGCCGAGCGCTTGCCGCTGCGGCACAGGAGCAGCACCACGTCATCCTTGCGCGCCTTGGCCTCGAGTTCGCGCACGAAGCGCGGATTGCGTGTGAGGCTCGTCCCGGTCGCCCAGGCGACGTGGGCACTGCCTGGGACGTGGCCGACGAATTTGCGCTCCTCGGCCGAGCGGACATCGATCAGCACCGCGCTTTGGGACTGGAACAGGGCCCAGGCGTCGGCGGGCGCGATCCCTCCGGCGTAGGGCAGGTGGACAGCAGCGCCGAGTTCGCGGGCGCGCTCCAAAACGGGATGGGTGACTTCTTCTGAGAGCACGGCTGACATGGATGGCTCCTGGGGATTCCGGTTGATCTGGTGGCTATAGACGGCAGATTCCAGATTAGGCACTTGGCCGCACCCCGGGAACGAAGGTTTGCGAAATTCGATATATGAAAAAAGACTCATGGTCCCGGTGTTCGCAGCGCTGGCCTGCAAAGCGCCCCCGGGACGGCCCCGGGGCGCCAGATCGGCACCCTACACTTCGGCCAGGGCGTGATCGAGGTCGGCGATGAGGTCATCGATGTGCTCGATACCGATCGACAGGCGGACCGTATCTTCGGAGACCCCCGCCTTGACGAGTTCCTCCGGCCCAAGCTGGCGATGCGTGGTCGACGCCGGGTGGGTGGCCAGCGAGCGCACGTCACCGATGTTGACCAGCCGCGTGAAAAGGTCCAGCGCGTCCAGAAAGCGGGCGCCGCGCTCGCGGCCACCGCCCCCAGGTCCCTTCAGCCCGAAGGTCAGGATGCCCGAGGCCTTGCCCGAGAGATACTTCCTGACCAGCGCATGGTCAGGATGGCGCTCGAGGCCGGGGTAGTTGACCCAGGCGACCTTGGGGTGGCTCTCGAGATGCCGGGCCACGCGCAGGGCATTCTCGCTGATCCGCTCGACGCGCAGCGCCAGGGTCTCGATACCCTGAAGAATCAGGAACGCGTTGAAGGGCGAGAGGGCGGCGCCGGTATTACGCAGCGGCACGACACGCGCGCGACCGATATACGCGGCCGGACCGAGCGCTTCGGTATAGACCACCCCGTGGTAGCTGACATCGGGCTCGTTGAGCCGCCTAAAGCGCTCCTTGTGCTCGGCCCAGGGAAACTTGCCCGAGTCGACGATCGCGCCCCCGATGCTCGTGCCATGGCCGCCGAGATACTTGGTCAGGGAATGCACGACAATGTCAGCACCGTGCTCGAAGGGCCGGCTGAGGTAGGGCGTAGGTACCGTGTTGTCGACGATCAGCGGCACTCCATGACGATGAGCGATGGCCGCGAGCGCCTCGATGTCGCTGACGTTGCCCTGCGGGTTGCCGAGCGACTCGACGAAGACGGCCTTGGTGCGCGCATCGATCAAGGGCTCGAAGGCCTGGGGATGGGTGTAGTCGGCAAAGCGCGTCTCGATGCCGTACTGGGGCAGCGTGTGCGCAAACAGGTTGTAGGTGCCGCCATAGAGGGCATTCGAGGCGACGATGTTGTCGCCCGCCTCGGCGATCGTGAGGATCGCATAAGTCACCGCCGCCTGGCCGGATGCGAGGGCGAGCGCGGCGACGCCGCCTTCGAGCGCTGCGAGGCGCTGCTCGAGAACATCATTGGTCGGATTCATGATGCGCGTGTAGATGTTGCCGGGCACCTTGAGATCGAACAGGTCAGCACCGTGCTGGGCGCTGTCGAAGGCGTACGCGACGGTCTGGTAGATCGGCACGGCGACGGACCTGGTTGTCGCCTCAGGTGTGTAGCCCCCATGCACTGAGAGGGTTTCAAAGCGCCAGTTCTCGCGGCCTGTCGATTGCGCCATGGTCTTGCTCCGGTTGCCCAAGGAGCGCTCACCGTACAAGAGTCGGATGGGACCTGCCTACTGAAATATCCTCATGAAGTCATCTGATGGGGCCTTCTGCGTCGGAAGTGGGCACACATTCCCAGGGCAGTGGTGGGCACATTGTTGCAGTGCTTTTCCCCCGACTTCAGGGGCAGGTTAGAATCCTCGGCTGTCGCCGCCTCCTCGACTGTCGTCACCCCATTAATCGGCCTCATGCTCCGGCTTGCGCTTCGCCACGAATTCACCACAGAAAGTGTCAAAAAAGGATCTGAATCAAAACCCGGACTGAGCAGCTACGTTAAAGTGAGGGTTTGCTCCCGGCAAGGCCCGGCAACCGGTCGCCCCGCTTCTGCAGGGGGTGGCTCATTTCCAAGTCGCACCGGGCACCTTGCTGGCATCGTCGTACTCCCCCTTAGCCGTAACGACACCATCGGGCATGCGAGGTTCCGGTTTGCGGCCTCGCGCCTGAGCTTTTGCCGAAGGCATGGAGGGATTGCACGCGGTCTGATGCGTCGTCCGGAGTTTCCCTAAATATGAACAATAGAAATAGGGTATGGACCAGAGTTCGAGAGGGCGCGCCGCCAGGGCAGTATCAAGGCCTCCTTCTGGCCCCACAGTGCCTGCGTGCGACCCTGCTCGCGTGCGCCCTCGTCTCGCATGCGCAGGCCGCACCGGCGTCGACCTGCTCGGGACCAGACCAGGAAGGGGCAATGCGCGCCTACCAGAGCGGGCTGGTGGAATTCCGCGCGGGCCGGATGGAGGCGAGCTACGGCCTGCTCGGGGCGGCCTACGCCGCGTGCCCTGGGGACACGCGCTTTCGCAACGACTTCATCGTGGCCGCAGTCGGTGCCCTGCACCCCGCCGAGGCGCTCGCCATTGCGGCACCGCTCTACTGGCCCTCGCTCCCGGTCTATGTGCTCGAGTCTCTCGGCCGGGCAGCGCGCGACGCCCACGAGCCGGAGCTGGCCATCCGTTTCTATGACACGATTCTCGCGCGCGAACCCGACGTGGGAGCCCAGGTGGGGCGCGATCTCGCAGAGATCGACGCGGGGGCCGCCGCCCACGCGCACGATGATCTCGAGGCGCTCTTGCGCCGCGCTCCGGGGCGTATCGACGTGCTCGAGGCCCTCGGGCTGGCCGATGAGGCGCTTGGCAGGACGATCGATGCGCTCGCTGTCGCCGAAGAGATCCTCGCCCACGATCCCCATCACGTGGGTGCGCTGCAGCTGCGCTTTCGGATGCTGCTAAGGGGCGGCGCGCCTCAGCTTGCGCTGGCGCGCACACCACTTGAGCTGATCGCCGGCGTGGAACGGGACGCCGCGCGACGCGATGTGCTCGCCTTCGAATTCCGCTTTGTGCGCGATGCGGCTATCACGGATCGCGAGCGGGCCAACCAGCTCGATGGCGTCATCGACAGGATGCGCACAACCCTCGCGGATCCGGGTCTTGACCGCGGGGTGCGTGACGGCCTGCGCGGCGATCTGGTCGAGGTGCTCGCCGAACGCGGACGTGCCCGCGAGGCCACGCGCGAATTCGAAGACCTGAGGGCCGATGGCATCCTGCCGCCACCCAGTGTGACGGGTGCCGCAGCCGGCGCCTATCTGGCGCAGAAACAGCCTGAACGGGCGGCGGCGCTGATCGCAGCCATGCCCGCCGACGCGGTACTGTCCTATGGCGTGAAAGCCGACTACTTCTATGCGCTCCTCGAGAGCGGACGCTACGCCGCAGCGGTCGCGTGGGCTGACCGCACCGCGGCGGAAGAGCCCGTCTATCACTACGCGCGTTTCCCGGGCCTGCGCACCGACAATGGCGATTACGGACGCGCCCTGGTCCTGACTGCCCTCGCGCGCACCTACACCGACGTGCCGGCACAAGGCGAGTTGCGGCTTGCCGCCGTCCTCGATACCGCGCCCGCCGATCCCGATGCAAGGCTCGCGCTCGCCCAGACCCAGGCGGCGCGCGGCTGGCCGCGGCAGGCCGCCTACACCGCGAGCGGACTGATCCTCGAGGACCCGGAATCCAACGCGCCGCTCGCCCAGCTGTTTGGCGATCAGCTGGCCATGGGCGACTGGCGTGGCGCCTATGCGACCCTGACGCTGATGCATGCGCGTCTGCCCCCGGACAACGCCGCGCTGCTGCAGGCGCAGCGGGACTGGGACACGCACCAGATGAACGAGATCATCATCGACGGACATCTGGGCTGGAGTTTTGGCGGGCGCGCAGGCGTCATTGATTCGGAGATCGACGAGTACCTCTATTCGACACCCATCGAGTGGGACTGGCGCGCCTACGTGCACCTGAACCAGACGCTCGGGGACCCTGTAGAGGGCAGAACCTTCCTGCAGGCCGCGGGAGTCGGGCTCGAGTACCACACCAGGGACTGGCTGGGTACGCTCGAGGTGCTCGAGATCGACGGCGGCGGACCCTACCCCCAGTTCAGTCTCGAAGCCACGCCCGACGATCACCTGAGCCTGGGTGCAGCCTATGCGGTACGCACGCTCGATACCCCGATCGCCGCCGTGGTGACCGGCGTCCACGCCGATCGGCTCGCCCTGAATCTTGACTATCGGGTGAGTGAGGCGCGCGACTTCGGTGCCGAGGCCGCCCACGAACAGTTCAGCGATGGCAATTCGCGTCTTGATCTGGCTGGCTACTGGCGCGAGCGCTGGATCACCGGGCCGATCTACAAACTCGATACCCGGCTCGACCTGGACACTTCGCAGAACACCCTCGGCGCAACCAACTACTTCAACCCGCGGCGTGACTTCGCGGCGACCCTGACGTTCGAGAACCAGTGGCTCCAGTTCCGCCACTATGACCGGTCCTTGAGCCACGAGCTCGACGTCGGATTCGGCGACTACATCCAGCAGGGCTACGGCGCGGGACTGATCGCGCTCGTGCGCTACCAGATCGTCTATGAGGTCAATGACCGCCTGACCCTGAAGGCCGGGGTTGGCACCACCGTGCGACCCTTCGACGGCCAGCGCGAACGGCTTGACGTGCTGACCTTTCACCTGACGGGACGGTTCTGATGACCTGCCGTGACAACCTGCCCTTCCGGCTGCGGCGCGCCGGGGCCGGTCTCCTTGCAATGCTCTCTATCCTTGCGGCTCTCACGGGCGCCGGTGGCGCGTGCGCGCAGGCGACGCGCTTCCCGACGCGCACACCCTCGGCTGCCAGCGGCACGCCCTGGCCTGCCAACAGCTTTGAGGTGATCTGCTATCACGACATCCGCGACGATCGGATCGAGGATCCCGATTCGTACACGGTCGAGACGCGCAACCTGACGCTGCAGTTCGCCTGGCTGCGCGAGCATGACTATCACGTCATCACGCTTGACGACATCATCGCCGCCCGGCGCGGCGCGCGGCCGCTGCCGCCGCGCGCCGTGCTGCTCAGCTTCGATGACGGCCTCGAGAGCGTCTACGCACGGGCCTTTCCGATCCTGAAGGCCTTCCAGTATCCGGCCATCGTCGGCCTCGTGGGCTCGTGGCTCGAGGGCTCAGACGTCCCCGGCATGCGGGTCCGTTTCGGCGACTCGGACGTGGCGCGCACGAATTTCCTCTCCGCTGCACAGATCCGCGAGATGCAGGACTCCGGCCTCATCGAGTTTGGCTCGCACACCTACGCTCTGCACACCGGCATCCGGGCCAATCCGCAGGGCAACGTCGAGCCCGCCGCGGTGAGCCGTGCGTTCCTGCCGGAGGCGGGGCGCTACGAGGCGGACGCGGCCTACCGTGGGCGCGTGCGGCAGGACCTCGCACTGAACAGCGAGCGGATCGAGGCGCTCACAGGACGGCGCCCGCGCGTGGTGGTCTGGCCCTACGGCTCGCACAACCAGACGACCGACCGCTTCGCGCGCGAACTGGGCATGCCCTACGGACTCACACTGGAGGTCGGCCTGAACACGCCCGACGTACCGCTCGAGCGCATGCGCAGGCTGCTCGTCACGCACGATTTCACCACGGCCGATCTGGCTCGGACCCTCGAGGAACCGCAGCGGCCCGAGGCCCTGCATGTCATGCATGTGGACCTGGACTTCGTCTACGATCCGGATCCCGTGCAGCAGGAGGCCAATCTGTCGGCCCTGCTCGACCGCGTCAAGGCGATGGGCGTCAACACCGTCTTCCTGCAGGCTTACGCCGACCCTGAGGGGCGCGGCACCGCAAGCGCCCTGTATTTCCCGAACCGGCGCATGCCGATGCGCGCCGACCTTTTCAACCGGGTCGCCTGGCAGCTGCGCACGCGCTGCGGCGTGGGCGTCTACGCCTGGCTGCCCCTGCTGGCGTTCCAGCTGCCCGCCGCGGATCCGGCGCATGACCATTGGGTCGAGGCCGGTGCCGCGGGGCAGGGCGGCGACGTCCGGCGTCTGTCGCCCTTCGACCCCGCGGCACGCGAGGCGGTGCGCGACATCTATCAGGACCTCTCGATCTATACGCCCTTCCAGGGGCTCCTGTTCTCCGATGATGCGACCCTAAACGACTTCGAGGACGCGAGTCCTGCCGCACTGGCGACCTATCAGGAGTGGGGCCTGCCGGGTGACATCGCGGCGATCCGCGCGAACCCCGATGAGTTCGCCCAGTGGAGCAGCAGAAAGAGCGCCTATCTGACCGACTTCTCCCTGGAGCTCGCCCATCTGGTCGCGGCCGATCACGACGGCCTGACCACTGCGCGCAACCTGTTTGCAAATGTCGTCACTAATCCGGCTTCGACCGAGTGGCTTGGCCAGTCGCTGCCGCAGGCGCTTGCCGCCTATGACTATGTCGCGCTCATGGCCATGCCCTTCCTGGAGGAGCAACGGGACGGCGCGACTCGCTGGTTGACCGATCTTGTGGGCCGCGTCGCCAAGGAACCCACGGGGTTGAACAAGACGGTCTTTGAACTGCAAAGCGTCGACTGGGCGCGCCAGAACCGAGCGGTCGATGCCGCCACCCTTGCGGCGCAGATCGAAACCCTGAAGCGCGCCGGCGCCCACAGTATTGGCTACTACCCTGACGATTTCCTGAACGGCCATCCCGCGCTCGAGGTCATCCGTCCCGTGCTCTCGCTCAAGACGTTCCCAGGCAACGACTGAGCGCGACGAGAAGCCATGGGCCTGCAATTCATACGTGATTTCAGTAATTTCCTGCTGGATTTCACGTTCTACTATCCCCTGTTCATGGCCTATGTGTGGATGACGGGCGCTATCAATTACTACTTCCGCTACGAGCGGGCGACGGCGGACCAAAAACGGCCCGAGAAGGGCAGCTACACCGCACCGGTCACGGTCATCATTCCGATGCGCAACGAGGAAGCGAACGCGAAGGAGACCATCGCCCACGTGATGTCGATGGACTATCCTGAGTTCGAGGTGATCGCCGTCGACGATGGCAGCACCGATCGGACCGGCGCGCTGCTCGACGGGCTGCTTGACACGCACGCGCGCCTGCGCGTGGTGCACCTCGCGCAGAACCAGGGCAAGGCGATCGCGCTCGAGATGGGCACGCTCATCGCCCAGCACGAGTTCGTGGTGTGCATCGATGGCGACGCCGTGCTCGATCCGCAGGCGGTGCGCTGGATGATGCGGCATTTCTCGGGCCCGCGGGTGGGCGCTGTGACGGGCAATCCGCGCATCCGTACGCGCTCGACCCTGCTGGGCAAGATCCAGGTCGGGGAGTTTTCCGCGATCGTCGGACTCATCAAGCGCGCGCAGCGGACCTACGGCCGGCTCTTCACCGTGTCGGGTGTCGCCACCACGTTCCGCAAGACCGCCCTCCACGACGTTGGCTACTGGAGCCCGGACATGCTCACTGAGGACATCGACGTCACCTGGCGCATGCAGATCCGCCACTGGGACGTGCGCTACGAACCGCATGCCCTTGTCTGGATCCTCATGCCCGAGACGTTTTCAGGACTGTGGAAACAGCGCCTGCGCTGGGCCATGGGCGGCGTGCAGGTGGTGCTCAAGTACTCGCGCGACATCAACCAGTGGCGGACCCGGCGCATGTGGGGCATCTTTATCGAGTTTCTCCTTAGCATCTCCTGGGCCTACTCGATCCTGGTCGTGACGACCCTGTGGCTCATCGGGCTGTTCATCACGCTGCCGCCCTTCATCCGCGTCGCCTCTCCCGTGCCCGGCTGGGCCGGGGTGGTGATCGGCACCACCTGTCTGTTGCAGATCGGCGTCTCCCTGATCCTCGACCGGCACTATGACTTCCGCCTCGGGCGTGTATACTTTTGGATGATCTGGTACCCGCTCGCGTTCTGGGTCATCAGCGCCCTGACCACCGTGGTCGCCGTGCCCAAGGTGCTGCGGCGCAAGCGTCAGGCACGGGCGATCTGGACGAGTCCGGATCGTGGCCTTAAGGGACCCTCCTCATGATTGAACTGATCATTGACCGGCCGAACTGGCAAACCACCCGCCAGAGACTGGTGTTTGGCTCGATGACGGCCATTTTCTGGGCCTTGTGGATCTATCTGTGGCTCCCGATCCTGGCCCTGATCGGCTGGTCGCTCGGCTTTAAGATCGCCTACTACCAGATGATTGTCCAGTCGGGCTACCTCGGTCTCATCCAACTGCTCGGACTTTACGCGACCGTCATCTTCTGCCTCGGCGCGAGCCTGCTCGCGTGGGCCTACTACAATTACTTCCGGTTCCGGGGAGTCGAGCGCCGCAAGGAGCGGCCGCCGGTCGATGATATGGAGTTGAGTCAGCGCTACCAGATCGCGCCCGAGGTTCTGGCCGTCTGGGGACGAGCACGGCGCCTTGTCATGCACCACAGCCCCGACGGGCGCGTCATGAGCGCCGAGCTTTAGTCTGCTATCGGGATCCCGGAGTCGAGAGCAGGCGCGGCCGCCAGGTCTCTCCATGCACAAGATCTTCCCGATAACCCGCCTCGTCCTCTATGGCTTGGTCGTGTGTCAGGGCATGCTGCCGGTAGGCCATGCGGCCGGCGTGCTCCACGTCCAGGCCGATCTGCTCGCGGGTGGCTCGGCAGGTGCCCCCCCGGGGTCGCTCTGGGTCGGGGTGCATCTGCGCCACGAGCCGGGCTGGCATACCTACTGGAAAAATCCCGGCGACGCGGGCGTGCCGACCCAGATCACCTGGCAGCTTCCTGCCGGCTGGCATGCCGATGCGCCGAAGTGGCCGGCACCCGAGCGGCTCCAGTCCGGCCCGCTTGCGAGCTATGGCTACCGGAACGAGGTTGTCCTGCCCGTCCTGCTCTCACCCGCTCCAGGCTGGAAGCCAGGGGCCCCGGCCCATCTCGGCGCGACCGTGTCCTGGCTCGCCTGCAAGGACAGTTGCATCCCCGAGAAGGCGCGGCTCGAATGGGACTTGCCCGCGGTACCCAGCGAGCAGGACGCAGCGCTGGTGGGCCGCTTCCTCGCACGCACGCCTGAGGCCTATCCGTTTACGGTGGTGCGTGCGCGGCGCAGTGCGGGTCGGCTGGAACTCACCTTGGGGCCGGTTGCCGGGTCAGGCGAGTTCTTCCCGGACGAGGAGGAACTGATCGAGCCGGGCGTGCCCCCGGAAGTGCGGCGCTCCGGCCCCGACGCCGTCTGGTCGGCGCCCCTGGGCGCAGCCGGTCGAGCTCTTTCGGGAGGCGCGCACGTCACGGGCGTGTGGATCGAGGGTCAAGCGCGGCCACGCCGGGTCGACGCCGTCTTCGAGACGTCCTAATGCTTGACCGAGCAGCCGTATGGCGGCGCGCTGTTAAGCCGCCACGCGCGCGGCCGGGTCCTCGGCGGCGCGCGCCGCGACAAGCTCGCGCGTGCGCGGGATGAGTTCGCGTCCGTAGTCGAGCGCATCCTCGAGCGGATCGAAGCCACGGATAAGAAAGGTCGTGACACCGAGGTCGTAGTAGTCCAGAAGCGCGGTTGCGACCTGCTCGGGCGTACCGACCAGGGCGGTGGTGTTCGAGCGCCCACCGGTCTCCTTGGCGATGGCCGTCCACAGCCGCGTGTCCACGCGCTCGCCCTTCTCGGCGGCCGCCAAGAGCCGGCGCGCGCCCTCGCTTTGCTGCGGCCCGCCTCGGCTAAAGCCCTGCGCGACCCGCAGTTTGCGCGTCTGCGCCAGGATCGCGTCGGCACGCGCCCATGCAGCATCCTCGGTGGCCGCAAGAATCGGGCGAAACGACACCGAAAAGCGCACCGTCCGGCCGTTTTTTGCGGCCTCGGCCCTGACGCGCGCGGTCAGCTCGCGCGCCTGCTCTAGGGACTCGCCCCACAACGCGTAGACGTCGGCGTGCCGGCCGGCGACGGGAATGGCTGCATCCGAGGCGCCGCCGAAGTAGACCGGAGGGTGAGGCTTCTGTACCGGCTTCACCTCGGAGTAGCCACCCTGGAACCGATAATGGCGTCCCTCGTGATCAAAAGGCCGCTCGCTGGTCCAGATGCGCCTCACGATGTCCAGATACTCGTCGGTGCGTTCATACCGGGCATCGTGGGGTAGGTAGTCGCCATCGCGCCGTTGCTCCTCGTCGGCACCCCCGGAGATGAAATGCACGCCCAGCCGGCCCGCGCTGAACTGGTCAAGCGTCGCGAGCTCGCGCGCGGCGAGCGTGGGCGCGGTGAATCCGGGGCGATGCGCAAGCATGAAATGAATTCGCTCCGTGTGGGCGGCCGCGTACGCGATCGTCAGCGTCGCGCTCGGGCCGGTCGAATGGTGCGGCACCAGCACCCGGTCGAATCCCGCCTGTTCATGGGCCTGGGCGAAGGCGCGTACATAGTCGCGGTCGACGGCGGGACCACCTGCGGGGTGGATCTCTGAGACCTTCTGCGACTGGATCATGCCAATGAATTCCACACTCATCGTGTCAGGTGCCTCCATGGCCTCTTGGTCAGACCCTGACGATAGCGAGTTCGCGCGGGGCCCGACAAAGAAGAAAAATATCCATGGATAGACGTTTTGCATCATTCTCGGCCGAAAGCTTGCAGCGTAGGGTAGTTTGACTACGCTCCCACGCTCCCTTCGGTATCCCAATGTCTTCCACCGTCGTTCCGTTCGATGCGCGCAGCGCCCCGGCGGCATCCCAGCCCTTGGACCCAGCCGCCCTCGAGAGGCTCCGTGCGCAACTGGCCTCGGGCGCTGCGGCACTCGATCGCGACGCCGCCTTTCCTTTCGAGAACCTGGCGGCGGTGCATGAAGCCGGGCTCGTTGCCGCGGTCGTGCCGCGTGCCGCCGGGGGTCTTGGCGCGAACCTCGCCGGGACGGCCCGCATCATCGCTGCCCTCGCGCAGGGCGAGCCTTCGACCGCCCTCATCCTCGTCATGACGTACATGGTGCACCGGGGCACGGTACGCGCGGATTCGCAGTGGCCGAAGAACCTGCGCGCCCGGGTCTGGCAGAGCGCGGTTGAAGAGGGCGCGCTCGCCAATGCCCTGCGCGTCGAGCCAGAGCTCGGCTCCCCGGCGCGCGGTGGCCTGCCCGAGACACTCGCAAGACGGAGAGGCTCGGGGTGGAGTCTGTCCGGCCACAAGCTTTATACGACCGGGATTGCGGCCTTGCGCTGGCTCCTGGTCTGGGGCCGCACCGACGAAGCCGAGCCAAGAGTGGGTTTCTTCCTGGTGCCACGCGCAGCCCTCGAGCGGGCGAGGAGCTATCGTATCGTCGAGAGCTGGAACCATCTGGGCCTGCGCGCGAGCGGCAGCCATGAACTCGTCTTCGAGGATGTCCGGCTGCCCGCCGAGCATGCGGTGGACGTCCGCCGCGCCGCACAGTGGGCGGGCGGCCCGGACGCTGACCAGTCGGCATGGATGATCGCACTGCTCGCGACGCTCTACGACAGCATTGCCCGCGCCGCCCGGGACTGGCTGGTGGGTTTTCTCGCTGGACGGCGGCCGACCAGCCTCGGCGCACCGCTCGCGACGCTGCCCCGCGTTCAGCAGACGGTGGGCGAAATCGAAGCACTCCTTTGGGCCAACCGCGTCCTCATCGACGGACTGATCCAGAGCACCGACCGGGGTGAGCCGCCCCGCCCGAGCGACGCGGGCCTCGTCAAGATCAACGTGACCCGCAACGCGATCCGCGCTGTCGACCTCGCCCTGCAGCTCTCCGGCAACCATGGCCTCACGCGCCTCAATCCGCTTGAGCGTCATTGGCGCGACGTCCAGTGCAGCCGCATCCACACGCCGCAGGACGACAGTATCCTGCTCGGCGCGGGTCTGGCCGCCCTGAACCTCGGGCGCTGAGGGAGCCTCTGCGAGCCCGGCCAGGAAGGCGCACCCTGATCACGAGCCGAGCCCGACGGGCTGCGCCACGGCGTTAGCGCTCCTCGTCGAAGGGCTCAACGAGATGGCTGCGGTGTGCGGGTGCCGGGTAGGGCTCGGGCCAGTATTCGATGAGGCGCGCGATCCGCGCGCCCTCGATCAGAAAAAACGAGATCGCCCGGGCGCTTTGCACACCATCGGTGACCGACACGTCGGAGACGGCCTCGGTCGCGCCACCGACGATGCGATGGATGGTGAAACGCCAGCGACCGTGGGCCGGGTACTCGCGGTTCATCTGGGCAAAGCGTAACGCACCCCGAATTCGCTCTCGCGACTGCGGCCATTCCAGCACGAAGTTGTCGGCGAGAACGGCGGCGACCGCGTTGAAATCGTTCGTGGCCATGAGGCGCCAGAATTCGCGGGCCAGGTCGGACGCGAGCGCTTCAGTCATAGAGGGCATCCGGGCGCACCGCGCTGGGCGCATGCCGCCCTGCCCGTGCTCTGGGCATCGTCGCAAGGCTCGGCCTGCTCAGGAACCCGGGGGAGCCCGACCGCACTCGAGGGCGAGCCGGCCAGGTGTGCGCCCTCACACGTCCCCCCGCTGCCGCACCACCAGTTCAGAAAAGCCGGTGGCCGCATCCGGCGTGCGTTCGAACGCCCATTCTGGCAAGAGCAGGACCAGCACTTCGGCGGTCGTGCGCACGATGCTCCCGTAGGCCAGGTGGCCGCCCAGGACGTGGCCTGCGCGATCGGCGAGTGACGCGTGCAGATGCGCCGCCCCGGGCGCGAGCGTGCCCGAGAGGGTCAGCAGTTCGAGTTCACCCGGGACCACGCGAGCCTGGTCCTCCCCCGCCAGGCGCAGGACCGCCGGCCCCAGACTGCCGATGCCCGCGAGCACAAAACCAGCCAGGGAGCCCCGCGCGCCGGGAATGGCTTCTAGAACGCGCCGCAGATCCTCGCCCGGCGTGAAGCGCAGGGGCAGAGCTTGCATCAATTCCTCCCGGTCGATCCTGGCCGATCCAGACAAAAGTGGGGCCGCGCCCCACGCCTGAACGTTACACCAGTGAGAACGCGGCTTTGACATCCTCCCCATGTCTAA
>PLEY01000048.1:13542-13720 GCA_003136595.1 Burkholderiales bacterium | reverse complement strand
ATCCGTGGTTTCTCTCCCAGATCAAGGAGATCGTTGACATCGAGCTCTGGATGGAAGGCACGACGCTCGGGGCGATCGACCGTGACACGCTGTTCGTACTCAAGCAGAAAGGCTTCTCCGACCGGCGCATGGCGCACCTTTTGAAGAGCCACGAGGATGTCGTGCGCCGCAGGCGGCA
>PLEY01000048.1:0-13458 GCA_003136595.1 Burkholderiales bacterium | reverse complement strand
CCGGAGACGGTCTCGACCGACTATGACACGTCCGACCGGCTGTACTTCGAGCCCCTGACCCTTGAGGACGTCCTCGAGATCGTCGACAAGGAGAAGCCCCTTGGCGTCATTGTGCAGTACGGCGGACAGACGCCGCTGAAACTGGCCCGCGCGCTCGAGAGGAACGGCGTGCCGATCATCGGCACCTCTCCCGACATGATCGATGCGGCCGAGGACCGGGAGCGCTTCCAGAAGCTGATCCAGGACCTCGGGCTGCGCCAGCCGCCGAACCGCACCGCCCGTACCGAGGCCCAGGCCCTTGAGCTCGCCCAGGAGATCGGCTACCCGCTGGTGGTCCGACCGAGCTATGTACTGGGCGGTCGCGCCATGGAGATCGTCCACGAGCAGCGCGATCTGGAGCGCTACATGCGCGAGGCGGTCAAGGTTTCCAACGACTCGCCGGTGCTGCTCGACCGCTTTCTCAACGATGCCATCGAGGTGGATGTCGATGCGCTCTCGGACGGCCGGGAAGTCTTCATCGGCGGTGTCATGGAACACATCGAACAGGCCGGCGTGCATTCAGGTGATTCGGCGTGCTCGCTGCCGCCCTTCTCGCTGTCCGCCGCGACGGTCGATATCCTCAAGCGCCAGACCGCCCAGATGGCGCGCGCGCTCAACGTGATCGGTCTCATGAACGTGCAGTTCGCAATCCAGAAGCAAGACGGGGTGGATGCCGTCTATGTACTTGAGGTCAATCCGCGGGCTTCGCGCACCGTCCCCTACGTGTCGAAGGCGACCGGGCTGCAGCTTGCGAAGATCGCTGCCCGCTGCATGGTCGGGCAGACCCTGGTCGAGCAGAACATCGGGCCGGAAGTGGTCCCACGCCACTACTCGGTCAAAGAAGCGGTCTTTCCCTTCGTGAAGTTCCCTGGCGTCGACACCATCCTCGGTCCCGAGATGAAGTCGACCGGTGAGGTCATGGGGGTGGGTCGCACGTTCGGTGAGGCCTTCGTCAAATCGCAGCTCGCCGCGGGCATCCGGCTTCCGGTTGCAGGCCCAAGAACGGGCAAGGTTTTCATCAGCGTGCGCAATGCCGACAAGCCGATCGCGGTCGATGTGGCGCGCGCCTTGCATCAGATGGGATTTGGCATCGCGGCGACCCGCGGCACCGCGGCGGCGATTGCCGCGGCCGGTATCCCGGTGGCGACGGTCAACAAGGTCACCGAAGGGCGGCCCCATGTCGTGGACATGATCAAGAACGGCGAGGTTTCGCTCGTCATTAACACCGTCGAAGAAAAGCGCAACGCGATCACGGATTCGCGTTCGATCCGCACGACCGCTCTGGCCACGCGCGTCACCCAGTACACGACCATCGCCGGTGCCGTCGCCGCGGTCGAGGGCATGCGGCACGTCGATGAATTGACAGTCTACGATTTACAAGGACTGCATCGCGGCTTAAACTGATTTAACGGACCGCAGCTGGGTCCGGTGTCCCTGTTCAGACGCCTTTGCGGCCCGGCCGTGAACTTCCAAAAGAGTCCCATGAGTTCCATTCCGATTACCGTGCGCGGTGCCGAATTGATGAAGCAGGAACTGCATCGACTGAAAACGGTCGACCGCCCTAATGTGATCAATTCGATCTCCGAGGCTCGTGCCCAGGGCGACCTGTCCGAAAACGCCGAGTACGAGGCGGCCAAGGAGCGTCAGAGTTTCATCGAGGGTCGCATCCAGGATCTCGAAGGCAAACTCTCGAACGCCCAGATCATCGATCCCAAACTGCTCGATGCGGAAGGCCGGGTCGTGTTTGGTGCCACGGTCGAACTCGAGGATCTCGCGGCCCGCACGCGCGTGATCTACCAGATCGTGGGCGACGATGAGGCCGACATCAAGGAGAACAAGATCTCGGTGTCGAGTCCGATCGCGCGCGCCCTGATCGGCAAGTTCGAGGGCGACGTGGCCGGGTTCCAGGCACCGAGCGGTCCGCGCGAATACGAAGTGCTGTCGGTGCGCTACGAGTAGCTTTCTGAGTACCCCGCGCCGGCGGCGCGCCCTCGCCCTGTGTAGTGCGGGGGTTGCGGCAGCGCTTTTATGGTCTGCGCTGGTGGTCGCCCCGACCGTCTTTCGTCTGCTACCCGAGGATCATGCGCGGGCAGGGCAGGTCGCCGGACAGATCTTTGCGGTGGGTTACTGGTGCGCGGCGGGACTCGGCGTGCTGATCCTACTGCTGGCCCAGACGCGGCGGCCACGTCCGGTGCTCTCGGCGCTGCTTCTGGTCGTGCTGTCCGGCTTTCAGCTGGGATACATCGTGCCGCTCGTCGCCGCCCACGGATTGGGCTGGCCATTTTCCTTCGCGGCGCTGCACGCTACGGCGTCGGTCATCCACCTCGCCCTTGCGGTGACCGCCCTTGCCCTGTCGTGGATGCTGTCGCAGCCGGTCGGCGCGCCCGCTCTCGCCGACTAGCTGTCCTGGAAAGGCTTCTTGGCAGAACGTTGACCGGATTTGCGCACTCGCGCCGTGCGCGGTGGCCGTAATCCCTGGGGCGTCTTGCGCGTCGAGGGAAGTATCTGGCCGGGCCGGGGAGCCATAGTCCGGCCGGAGACCGGATTGCGTCTTGCACCTTTGGCGGCACCCTGCGCCGCAGTCTTGCGCGTCGGCCGGGTGGCGGGGGCAGGCGGAGCTGTCGACTTGTCCGCCGCGCGGAACAGGATGAGGAGCTTGCCGATGTGCTGGATCGGCAGCGCGCCGGTAACTTCGCAGACCTTCGCGAGGAGCGCGTCGCGCCCCTCACGCGTCTCGCCCGCGACGCGAACCTTGATGAGCTCATGGGCGAGAAGGTTACGCTCGACTTCGCGCAGCACGCCATCGGTCAAGCCTGCGTCACCGATCATGACGACCGGGTCGAGAAAATGGGCGCGGGCCCGAAGAGCCTTGTGCTCGAGTGGGGTAAGCTGGACAGGCTTCATGGTGGGCGCGTTGCAGATCCGCGCTGGAGTACGCTTTGTCGCGCGAGACCCCGATTATCCTTGAAATTGGTCGATTGACCGCAATCGCGTCGGAAGCAGGCAGGAATCGGGCAGTCATCTTACGATGGCCGGCCCCGTGTCAGGAAAGGACGAGCGCAGCCGAGGATGCGAGCATTGTGGCTAAGAACAAGTTCAACCAGTCGTGGCTGCACGACCACATCAACGATCCCTACGTCAAGCTGGCGCAGCGCCATGGCTATCGGGCGCGCGCGGCCTTCAAGTTGAAGGAGATCGATGAACAGGACAAGCTGATCCGGCGCGGCCAGGTGATTGTCGATCTCGGCGCGGCACCGGGCAGCTGGTCGCAATACGTGCGGGAAAAGCTGAAAAAGGCCGGGGGCGGCGTCGACGGGACGATCATCGCGTTAGATGCGCTCGCGATGGAGCCGATCGCCGACGTGGTGTTCATCCAGGGCGACTTCAGGCAGGACGACGTGGTCGCCCGGCTGGAGGCAGAGCTCGGCGTCGCTGCCGGGGAGCGCTGCGTCGATCTTGTACTTTCCGACATGGCCCCAAACTTGTCTGGTGTGGGCGCAGCCGATGCGGCCCGGATGCAGCATGTCATTGAATTGGCAATGGATTTTTCGCAGAAACACCTGAAACCAACCGGTTGTCTGCTCGTCAAAGCCTTTCACGGCAGTGGCTATAGCCAGATTGTGGAGTCATTTAAGCGACAGTTCGTGACGGTTTCACCCCGAAAACCCAAGGCTTCTCGAGACAAATCGTCGGAAACCTTCATACTGGGAAGGACCCTACGGGTAGTTTGAGGCGTCCATGGCGTCCGCGCTGTCCCGGGGGTAGAATCAGTCTTGTAGTCTCATTTCAGTACGCAGGAGCGGAAATCTTGAACAACTCGTTCTCCAAAGCAATGATCTGGATGGTGATCGCTCTCGTCCTGTTCATGGTCTTCAAAAATTTCGAGGGTCGTACGCAGCCTGGCATCGCGAACGTGCCCTATTCTGAGTTCCTGGCGGAGGTCAAGTCCGGCCATATCAAGGCGGTCACGATCCAGGACAGCACGATCGTGACGTCGGACATTACCGCGGTGAAGACCGACGATACCCGGCTCCACACGATCGGGACCTATGCCGACCACGGGCTGATCGGCGACCTGCTCGCCAACAACGTCAAGATCGATGTCAAGCCGCGCGAGGAGCAGTCCTTCTGGATGAGCCTGCTTGCGACCTGGTTCCCGATGCTTTTGCTCGTGGGGGTTTGGATCTTCTTCATGCGGCAGATGCAAGGTGGCGGCCGTGGCGGGGCGTTTTCCTTCGGCAAGTCGCGCGCCAAGATGCTCGATGAGAACGCCAACCAGGTGACCTTCGCCGATGTGGCTGGTTGCGACGAGGCCAAGGAAGACGTCTCGGAGCTGGTCGATTTCCTGCGCGACCCGACCAAATTCCAAAAGCTGGGTGGACGCATCCCGCGCGGCGTGCTGATGGTCGGCTCCCCAGGTACCGGCAAGACACTTCTCGCCCGGGCAATTGCTGGCGAGGCCAAGGTCCCGTTCTTCTCGATCTCGGGCTCGGACTTCGTCGAGATGTTCGTGGGTGTCGGCGCGGCACGCGTGCGCGACATGTTCGAGACGGCAAAAAAGCACGCGCCCTGCATCATTTTCATCGATGAGATCGACGCCGTCGGTCGTCAGCGCGGCGCGGGTCTTGGCGGTGGCAACGACGAGCGCGAGCAGACGCTCAACCAGATGCTGGTCGAGATGGACGGCTTTGAGACCGGCACCGGGGTCATCGTCATCGCCGCGACCAACCGTCCGGACGTGCTCGATCCCGCCCTGTTGCGTCCGGGCCGCTTCGACCGTCAGGTGGTGGTGCCCCTGCCCGATATCCGCGGGCGTGAACAGATCCTGAACGTGCACATGCGCAAGGTTCCGATTGCCCAGGACGTGAAGGCCGACATCCTGGCGCGCGGCACCCCGGGCTTCTCGGGTGCAGACCTGGCCAATCTGGTCAACGAGGCGGCGCTGTTCGCCGCGCGGCGTAACGGCCGGGTGGTCGAGATGATCGACTTCGAGAAGGCCAAGGACAAGATCATCATGGGCGCGGAGCGCCGTACCATGGTCATGGATGACGAAGAGCGACGCAATACGGCGTACCACGAGTCGGGTCACGCCCTCCTCGGCAAGCTCCTGCCCAAGTGCGATCCGGTCCACAAGGTCACGATCATTCCGCGTGGTCGGGCACTGGGTGTGACCATGTCCCTGCCCGAGCGCGACAAGTATTCCTACGACCGCGACTACATCCTGCAGCAGATCTCAATGCTCTTTGGCGGGCGCATCGCCGAGGAGATCTTCATGGGGCAGATGACAACAGGCGCCTCGAACGACTTCGAGCGTGCCACCGAGATGGCCCGCAACATGGTGACCCGGTATGGAATGAGTGACGCGCTTGGGCCCATGGTCTACGCCGAGAATGAAGGCGAGGTTTTCTTGGGGCGCAGCGTGACGACGCAGAAGAATGTCTCGGAGACCACCATGCAGAAGGTCGATGCCGAGATCCGCCGCATCATCGATGAGCAGTATGCGCTGGCCAAGAAGCTGATCCTTGAGAATCGCGACAAGGTTGAAGCGATGACGCGGGCCCTGCTCGAATGGGAGACGATCGACGCCGAACAGATGACCGATATCTTCGAAGGTCGTCCGCCGCGGCCCCCGAAGGCATCCGGGACGGGCCTCGCGGTCTCATCGAACTCGCAGCCCCCCATTTCTCCGAGTGCAACCGCACCGGCCTAAGGACCGCGTCACGCAACCCCAAGGGCGGATGATTCCGCCCTTTTTGCTATGGTGACCCCGATTCTGCGCTGCGGACGCTTCCAACTCGATCTGGCGAGCCCGCGCGTGATGGGCATCCTGAACGTGACGCCAGATTCGTTCTCGGACGGCGGGCGCTACCTCTCACCCGAGCTTGCGCTGGCCCGGGCGGAGGAACTGCTCGCCGAAGGTGCCGCGGTGCTCGACATCGGCGCCGAATCGAGTCGCCCCGGAGCCCGACCGCTCGATGCCCTGGAAGAATGGGGGCGTCTCGAGCCGGTACTGCGCGCGTTGCGCGACTGCGGCGTGCCGCTCTCGGTCGATACGTACAAGCCCGAGGTGATGCGCCGCGCTCTCGATGCCGGCGCTTCCATGATCAACGACATCTGGGGGCTGCGCCAGCCGGGAGCCGTGGCTGTTGTGGCGGGCAGCGATTGCGCCGTGTGCGTCATGCACATGCAAGGCGATCCCGCCTCCATGCAGACTGCTCCGACCTATCAGGATGTGGTGGACGAGGTCGCAGGCTTCCTCGCCGAGCGCGTGCTGATCCTGCAGCGTGCCGGCATCGAGCGCGCGCGCATCGTGGTTGATCCGGGATTCGGATTTGGCAAGACGACGGAACAGAACTACGCGCTGCTGCGGGGGCTTGACCGGTTTGGTGAGCAGGGCTGCGCGGTCCTCGCAGGGCTGTCGAGGAAGTCGATGCTGGGCGCTGTCACCGGACGTCCCGTCAACGAGCGTGTTGGAGCGAGCGTGGCCGGCGCACTGGCGGCGGCCAGCCGGGGTGCGCGTCTGTTGCGTGTGCATGACGTCGCATTGACAGTCGAGGCACTCAAAGTCTGGGAAATAGTGGAAAATCGGCCCTCGACGCTCATTTCGGCCGGCTTGAACCCGGCTTCCCTTCACGCATGACTAGAAAATATTTTGGTACCGACGGTGTGCGGGGCCGCGTGGGTGAGGCGCCCATCACCCCGGATTTCATCCTGCGGCTGGCCTTTGCGGCCGGGGGCGTGCTCGGGCAGCGGGTGCTGGGTACCCATCCGGCGGTGCTGATCGGCAAGGACACGCGGGTTTCGGGATACATGCTTGAGGCGGCGCTCCAGGCGGGATTTACGGCCGCCGGAGTGGATGTCCGCCTGACCGGCCCCATGCCAACACCTGCGGTCGCGTACCTGACACGCGCACTGCGGCTCTCGGTCGGCGTGGTGATCAGCGCCTCGCACAACCCCTATCAGGATAATGGCATCAAGTTCTTCTCGGCCGACGGCTCGAAATTGCCGGATGCGATCGAGAAGGACATCGAAGACCGGCTCGACGAGCCTCTGGCCTGCGTCTCCTCGGAAAAGCTTGGCAAAGCCCTGCGGGTCGGGGATGCCGCCGGGCGTTACATCGAATTCTGTAAGTCGACCTTTCCGCAGAATCTGAGCCTAAACGGGCTGCGTATCGTGGTCGACTGCGCCCACGGTGCGGCCTACGAGATCGCTCCCCATGTGTTCCATGAACTGGGCGCCGAAGTCGTCACAATCGGCGCAAGCCCGAACGGCTTTAACATCAACGAGGGGTGCGGAGCAACGCATCCGGAGGCGCTGCAACTGGCGGTCCGCTCGCATCGGGCCGACCTGGGTGTCTCCCTGGACGGGGATGCCGACCGCGTCGTCATGGCGGACAAGACGGGGCGGCTCTACAACGGCGACGAGCTCCTCTACATCCTGGTTGCGGATGGCATTGCTCAAGGCAAGACCTCGGGCGTCGCCGGCACACTCATGACCAACCTGGCCGTTGAGAAGGCCTTCGAGCGTCTCAAGGTGCCGTTTGCGCGGGCCAAGGTGGGTGACCGCTATGTGCTGGAGACGCTCGTCCAAAATGGCTGGATCTGGGGGGGCGAGAGCTCGGGGCACCTGCTCTGCCTGGATCGACACAGCACCGGGGACGGTATCATCAGTGCGTTGCAGATCATCTCCGCAGTCCAGCGCAGCGGCAGGAGCCTGAGCGAGCTGACCGCAGAAGTGAAGCTGTTTCCCCAGAAGCTCATCAATGTGCGCATTCCGAAAGACTTCGACTGGGCGAGCCATCCGGCCCTGATCGCGGCCCGTAGCGAAGTGGAGGCTCACTTAGGCAGTAGCGGACGCATCCTGATCCGCGCCTCCGGAACCGAGCCGGTGCTGCGGGTGATGGTTGAGGCCGAGAGCGAGAAGCAGGCGCGTGAGTCCGCCGATCGGCTCGTTGCAGCGCTACCCAAGGCCGCCTGAGGGGGGCGTGAGCAATCCAGGGTAAGGCGATATTTCGCAATGCGGAATATTTGACCTCTGTCATGTTCTTGTAATACAAGGCTCGTATTCTCTTGTCTCCAGAACATGGCAGGGGTGAATCACGATGAAAGTCCGTTTGTTGTGCGCTGTTGTGGCGGCGATGATCGCCGGCACCGCCGGCGCGGCCCACGCGGCAGAATTGACTGGTGCAGGCTCCAGTTTTGTCGCGCCGGTCACGGCTAAATGGGCTGATGCCTACAACAAGGCAACCGGAACGCAGATCAACTACCAGTCGATCGGCTCGTCGGCCGGTCTGAAACAGATCGAGGCCAAGACAGTCGATTTCGGGGCCTCTGACGCACCGCTGAAACCCGAGGAACTCGATGCCAAGGGTCTCGTGCAGTTTCCGGTCATCATCGGTGGAATCGTGCCGGTCTTCAATCTCCCTGGGATCAGTTCCGGTACCTTGCATCTCACTGGAGCGGTGCTGGCCGACATCTACCTCGGCAAGATCANNATCAACACTGGCCTGAAGCTGCCAGACTCGGCCATCGCCGTGGTGCGTCGCGCCGATGGCTCGGGTACGAGCTTCAATTTCACCAACTATCTCGCGAAGGTCAGTCCCGAGTGGAAGGCCAAGGTGGGCGAAGGCACCACGGTCAACTGGCCGGTGGGCACGGGTGGCAAGGGCAACGAGGGGGTCTCGCTTTTCGTGCAGCGCCTGCCCGGTGCGATCGGTTACGTGGAATTCGCCTACGCAAAGCAATCGAAGATGCCTTATGCACTCGTGGAAAACGCGGCGGGAGCCTACGTGCAACCGGATGAAGCCTCCTTTCAGGCTGCCGCCGCAGGTGCGGACTGGGAAAAGAGTCGCTANNCTACTATGTGGTCCTGACGAATCAACCGGGTAAGGATGCCTGGCCCATCGCCGCCTCGACTTTCGTGCTCATGCAAAAAGTCCAGGACAAGCCTACGCAAGGCGCCGAAGTGCTCAAGTTCTTCGATTGGGCGCTCACCAACGGTCAGAAGCTCGCCTTGGACCTGGACTACGTGCCCCTTCCTGCCAAGCTCGTACTGTCCATACAGCAGTCCTGGCAGCGAGACATCAAAGATGCGTCCGGTAAGGCTATTTCTCTGAAGTGACCGTAGGGACCGGAAGACCGGTTGGGTACCCTTTCCCCGGGCTTCCTTCTTCTGAAAGAAACACCGAATGGATGCTGTTTCTTCCGTGTCTTTGCCGAGGGTCGCCCAGATCGAACCCTCAGCGGAGCCGCCGTCGCGCACGCGCGGCGATCTCGGCGATATCCTCTTTTTCAATCTGACGCGAGCCGCCGCAGTACTCGTGCTCCTGGTACTTGCAGGGATCATCGTCTCACTCNNTCGTCAGTTCATGGCCCACCATCCAGAAGTTCGGTTTCGGCTTCCTGCTGTCTGCCGAATGGGACCCGACGGCCAACAAGTTCGGAGCCCTGGTACCGATCTATGGCACGCTCGTCACGTCAGCGATAGCACTCATCATCGCCGTACCGGTGAGCTTCGGCATCGCCTTGTTCCTGACTGAGATGGCGCCGATCTGGCTGCGTCGCCCGCTTGGCATTGCGATCGAACTCCTGGCGGCGATCCCAAGCATTGTCTATGGGATGTGGGGCCTGCTCATATTCTCCCCGATCTTCTCGCGGTACATCGAGGTGCCCCTGGCGGCCACCGTCGGGCGCATTCCGCTCGTGGGACTNNATCCTGGCGATCATGATCATCCCCTTCATCGCTGCGGTCATGCGCGATGTTTTCGAGGTCACCCCGGCGATGCTCAAGGAGTCCGTCTACGGACTGGGCGGCACGACCTGGGAGGTCGTCTGGCGCGTGGTTCTGCCCTATACCAAGGCAGGTGTGGTCGGTGGCATCATGCTGGGCCTGGGTCGCGCACTGGGCGAGACCATGGCGGTCACGTTCGTGATCGGCAACACCAACCTGCTCGACAACGTCTCGCTCTTCTCGCCCGGCAATTCGATCACGTCTGCCCTCGCCAACGAGTTTGCCGAGGCCAGTCCGGGCCTGCATACGTCCGCCTTGATAGAACTGGGCCTGGTGCTTTTCTTCATCACCTTCCTGGTTCTGGCCGCATCCAAACTGCTGCTCCTGCGTTTGCAGGCGGGAGAGGGGAGCGCGTCGTGAGCCGCGAAGCGATCTTCCAGCGCCGCAAGGTCGTCAATGACGTTGCCTTGTCGCTCTCTCTTGCGGCGATGCTCTTCGGGCTCGTCTGGCTGATCTGGATCCTGATCACGACCCTGACCCTGGGCATCGGCGGTCTGTCCCTGTCCCTGTTCACACAGATGACCCCGGCCCCGAACTCGGAGAATGGCGGCCTCGCCAACGCGATCGTCGGCTCCCTCATCATGGTGGGCCTCGGGACGCTGATCGGCACGCCCCTGGGGATCCTGGCGGGCATCTATCTGGCCGAGTATGGCGAGCGGGGCCTTCTCGCCTCGATGACCCGATTCATCAACGATATCCTGCTCTCGGCTCCCTCCATCGTCATCGGCCTGTTCGTCTATGCGATCTACGTGGCGCGCATGAAGAGTTTCTCCGGGTTCGCCGGTGCGCTGGCGCTCGCGCTTCTGGTCATCCCGGTGGTGGTGCGGACCACCGAGAACATGCTTCGTCTCATCCCGAACAGTCTGCGCGAGGCCGCCTTCGCGCTCGGGGCTCCCAAGTGGCATGTCGTGCTGGCGATCACCCTGAAGGCGGCCCGGGCGGGTGTCATGACGGGCGTACTGCTCGCGGTCGCGCGTATCGCCGGCGAGACCGCGCCCTTGCTGTTCACGGCGCTATCCGACCAGTTCTGGAGCCTCGATCTGAACCGTCCGATGGCGAATCTGCCGGTGACGATCTTCAAATTTGCGATGAGCCCCTTCACGGATTGGCAGCAACTCGCCTGGGCTGGTGTGTTCCTCATCACCGCCGGCGTGCTCGCCCTCAATATTGCCGCGCGATCACTGTTTTCAAAGAACAATGGATAAGGCTATGCTCGCCACGGCGCCAACGACCGAGGTCTTGAAGACCAAGCTGCACGTCAGGAACCTGAATTTCTACTACGGCAAGTATCACGCGCTGAAGAACATCTCGCTGGAGATCCCCGAAAAGAAGGTCACCGCCTTCATCGGACCCTCGGGTTGCGGCAAGTCCACGCTCCTGCGCACCTTCAACCGGATGTATGAACTCTATCCGGACCAGCGGGCCGAAGGGGAGATTCTCCTCGATGGGGAGAATCTGCTTGCTGCGACGCAAAATGTCGCCCTGATCCGTGCCAAGGTCGGCATGGTGTTCCAGAAGCCGACGCCCTTTCCGATGTCGATTTATGACAACATCGCCTTCGGCGTCAAGCTGTTCGAGCGCCTCTCCAAAGGGGAGATGGACGAGCGCGTGGAATGGGCCCTGACGAAGGCTGCACTCTGGGGTGAGGTCAAGGACAAACTCGGCCAAAGCGGCAATGGTCTTTCAGGGGGTCAGCAGCAACGCCTGTGTATCGCGCGTGGCATCGCGATCAAGCCCGAAGTGCTGCTGCTTGATGAGCCATGCTCCGCGCTCGATCCGATCTCGACTGCCAAGATCGAGGAGTTGATCGATGAACTCAAAGCCGACTACACGGTGGTCATCGTCACCCATAACATGCAGCAGGCAGCGCGTTGTTCCGACCATACCGCCTATATGTATCTCGGCGAGTTGATCGAGGTTGGCAACACCGACCAGGTGTTCATCAAGCCGTCCAAGAAGCAGACCGAGGATTACATCACCGGCCGGTTCGGCTAGACTTTGCTGCTACCGATTGCCCAATTGGCCCGATGTGGCATGCTACGGCTCGATCGTGCTACCCTGATCCATCGGTACTCTAAGTCCATCATGACTCGTCTGTCGGGATCAGTAATCCTTGCTTTGGGTGCGGTGCTTTGCGGTTGCTCATACATACCGCACGATCCGTCCTTTGCCTCCCTGTCCGGCACCGTCTCGTACAGGCAGCGCATCGCCCTGGTGCCTGAGGCGGTGGTGCTTGTGGAGTTGGTCGATCTCTCGAGCGGCGAGGTCCGCGAGGACATCATCGCGGCGCAGCGCATTGAGCGGCCCGGACAGGTTCCGGTCAAATTCGAGCTCAAATACGACGAAAACGCCATCGTGCGTGGACACCACTACGCGGTCGTGGCCTCCATCTACCAGGGTCGGCGACTGATCTTCAACTCCCCAACCTCGGTCCCGGTCCTCGACACCGGTAGTCCGCACAGTGTCGAAGTGATTCTGGACCCCGTCTCGAGCTAGGCACCGGCACCCGGCTCGGCCGATCCGTATTGTCATGGCCGATTCGTATTTGACCCCTCAGGCGGGCCAAGTTATCATCCAGTGCTTTTCGGGGTGTAGCGTAGCCTGGTAGCGCGCCTGGTTTGGGACCAGGATGTCGGGAGTTCAAATCTCTCCACCCCGACCAGATTTTTCAGCATGTCCGACGGTGCTGTGAGTCGGGTCCATCTGCCCGTAGCTCAACCGGATAGAGNNTCTAAGCCGGGGGTTGTGGGTTCGAGTCCCGCCGGGCAGGCCAAGCGTCGTCTCCCTTTGCATCGCCAGATGCCAAGTCTCAGTGGTGGCTGTAGCTCAGCTGGTAGAGTCCCGGATTGTGATTCCGGTTGTCGTGGGTTCGAGTCCCATCAGCCACCCCACTTTTTGAAAACCTAACGCCGACAAGCACTTACGTGTTGTCGGCGTTATGCCATCATCCACTTCGCTCATCCAGCTCCTACCTTGGAGTTGCCTGTGAGCATGAAAACCCCCCCGCCTGATTCAAGACCGTTGCGGCGTCTACTATTTCCGCCTCGTTGTTCCGTTAGCATTGCGCAAGGACGTCGGAAAAACGGAATACCGGCGTAGCCTGAGAACAATGGACTCGTCAATCGCACGTCAGCGTGCCTTGGCGTTGTGTGTTGCAGTGGAGGGATTCATGGCCGGACCAAAAATATCAGATTTTTCACACCTGTTCGATGATGACTCGCGGGTTGGCAAGCTCATGACCATCGATTTCGAGCGCGGCATCTTCCATGCTGACACCCCGGAAGAGGGGCGGACCATGGCAGAAATCGTTGCAACAATTGCAGCGTCTCGAAGAGCAGGGCTCAATCAGGTTGCAGCCGTTTTGCCATCATCCCAAAGCCGGACCAACCTGGAAACTGCCAAAGAAATGTACTTGAAGGAGCGGACAGCGACCCTCAAGCCTGCGACCATGAACAAGCAGCGTGGCGTACTCAAATCCTTCATCGAATTTACCGGCAATGTAGACGTGGCAATGGTGACGGCACAGGTGGTTAACGATTACGGTTCATCCGACTTTTCTGTGGGTCAAGCCGGAAGGATAGAGATCAAGGCCACCGCAATGGAAGTAGACGGCAATCTTGAAGTGATCAG
>PLEY01000026.1 GCA_003136595.1 Burkholderiales bacterium | reverse complement strand
TCGCCGAATCGGCCCAGAAGATGGACGAACGCCGTCTTGTTGAAGCCACGCTTCCAGATGCCGCTGGGTAGCGGCGTTCCGAGTTCCGCCGGCCCACGCACCTGCACCTGGGTAAACAGGTTCTGATATTCAGCCATGTTGCAATCCCCTTATCCTCTTGACACACATCACGTTCGGCGAGCCCATCAGTTCTGGCGCCAGATCGGCAGGTTCAGCCACCAGTTCCACCATTCTGGCCAGCCGCGCGTCCAGAAGGGGCCGGAGAGGATGATGCACAACGCGCTAAAGAGCACTGCGGCGAGAGCGAGGAACAGCCCCAGGCGGTGGATGCCCAGCGTGCCGATCGAGTAGCCCATCACATCGCGAAAGAAGGTGTTCTCATGCTCGACCGTCTTGACGGGTTCGCCCTTGGCGGGATTGGTCGAGGACAGGATCAGGGACCCGTGCAGCGCGAGCGCGAAGGTCGTGGTGAAGAAGAAGCTCACCGCGAGCATGTGGGCGGGGTTGTAATGGAAGTGGAGGTACTGGTAACCGGTGTTCGAGACCCAGTCGAGGTGGCTCAGGATGCCGTAGGGGAAACCGAAGCCCCAGGCGCCAAGGAGCACTGGGCGGATCACGACCAGCGAGAAGTAGGCGAAGATCGCCACGCCATAGGCGACGGGCACGTGCAGCCCGATGCCCAGCTTTCGGCAGATCTCGACCTCGCGCAACGCCCACGAGACGAACGAGCCGAGCGCGCAGATTGTGATCAGCTGCCACAGGCCGCCCTCGCTCAAGGGCGCGAGTGCCAGCCCGTACTTGATGTCCGGAGGCGCGATGTTGATCTGCCAGAGGTTCCAGGTCGGACCCTGCGAGGCGCCCCAGACGATGAGCAGCGTGCCCACCGTGGCGAAGAAAACGGTCGTCACACCGAAGAATCCGACGAAGAACGGCCCGACCCAGAAGTCGAACAGATCTCCGCCGACCAGGGTGCCGCCTCGCACCCGGTACTTACGTTCAAAACTGAGCATGGCCATCGTCAAAATCTCCGGTCTGACAATTCCCAACCAGGCAGCGCCAGTGGGCGCTGCCCCAGAAATGAGTGGCTGCGGATTGCTCCAGGCAGCCAGGTGTCGAGGGTGGGCCTGGCAAGGCGCGCGGCGCGCCGACCCAGGTCCACATTCGACGGTGCTACTTCGCCGGTGGCAGCGGCGAGTTCTGCGAAGCCACCACGCCCGACTTGTGGGCGCCTTCGAGCCAGTTGAAACGATCCGTACTGAGGAGGATGAAATGAATCACCAGCGCCAGCACGAACAGGAATGCAAACAGGGCGATCAGCGTTCTGCGCGGATCGAATAGCAGCCAAATTCTCCACATGTTCCGGTCTCCTTAAGCCATGTTGGTGAAGGGCATGACATAGGCAACCGTCGCCCTCACCCCTTCGAGCATCGAGGTGTAGCCATTGACGCCTGGCAACCAGGGACGCCACTGCCACACCAGGAAGTGCGCGATTACCGCCACCACCAAAAAGATAATGAAGCTGGTCACGAAAATGCCATGGAACTCCCTGGCTTCCGCGTCCGTTAATCCGGATAGAGACCCGGCTCGCTTGTCATCTGCCATTTCAATTTCCTCCTGTCAGTTCAACATCAAAAGGCCTTGCGGCCACCTGCAGCGCCCGTTACCGGGCAGTGGGGTTTCATCTCGTCTTGCGACGCGATGCACTGCTCTGCCTGCTACAACTGCGACCTCGAAATCCGGCTTCACGCAGGTTCTCCCTCGGCCAGCGCCTTGCGTGAGCGGGCCACATGTTCGCTCGTGACACGCTCCGCACCGGCGCTGCGCGCCAAGCGCTCGGCCCGGTCGCGCAAGCGCTTCGCGCTCGAGATGCGCACCAGAATCGGTTCGGCATCGACGAGTTCGTCGAGGAACGCCTTGGCCTCGTCCTGCCAGGGCAGTTCCCGATGCAGCCGCGCCGGGGTCGCATCGACCTTGTCCATCTCGGTGCCCAGCGGCAGGATGTGAAACAGCGCATCGAAGAGCGCATTGCAGAATTCCTGGATCAGGTAGGTCGCACCGCTGTAGCCCATGAAGGGCGTGCCGGTATGGCGCCGGATGATCGCGCCCGGAAATGACGCCGCGATATAGGTCGAGCGGCCGCCGGCCTCGGCGAGATACATGCGCTCGTTGTAGCTGCCATAGAGCACGAGGGGCGGCTTGTCGCGCACGAGCTTGCGCACCGCCTCGTTGTCGGGCTTCACGCCGGCGCGCCGGGAGACCGCGAAATTGCAGGGCAGACCCATCTCCTCCTCGAGGAAATGGCGCAGGCCGCGCGCGTAGGTCTCGTTGGCCACCACCGCAAAACTCGCGGTCGCAAAGAAGTCCTGCGTGACCGAGCGCCACAGATCCCACAGGGGCTTGATGGTGGTGTGCTTCTCGCGCTCGATGAAGGGTTCCGGATCAAGCCCGGTCAGCTCGCCCAGGCTCCTCAGGAACTTGGTCGTGCTGTGCAGGCCGATCGGAGCCTGCAGGTAGGGGCGCTCGAGCGCCTCGCAGAGCATGCGTCCGAACTCGCGGTACATGCAGACATTGACCTCGGCGTCGGCGAGCTTCTCGATGTCCGCCAGATGACTGCCGAGCGGAAACACCATGTTGATCTCGGCGCCTATCCCCTCCACCAGCCGGCGGATCTCGGCAAGATCACTGGGCATGTTGAACATGCCATAGGACGGCCCGATGATGTTCACGCGCGGCTTGACGCCCGCTGCACGCGGCTTGAGTGCCGGCACGCGCTTCGGTCCGTACTGGGTCCAGAGCCAGTAGATCGCGCGGTCGGCGCATTGCCACTGGTCTTCATCGATGGTGCGCGGCAAGAAGCGCTGGATGTTCGTGCCCTCGGGCGTCACACCCCCGCCGATCATCTCGGCAATCGAGCCGGTGACGACAACCGCCGGCAGGTCCGGATCGAGGGTCGCATGGGCGCGTTTCATCGCACCTTCAGTCCCCTCGCGGCCAAGCTGCTCCTCGGCGAGCCCCGTCACGACGATCGGTAGCTCGTGCGGCGGCAAGGCGTCGGTGTAGTGCAAGACCGACGTGACCGGGAGATTCTCGCAACCCACCGGTCCGTCGATGACGACCTGCATCCCCTTGATGGCCGTGAAGACATACACGGCACCCCAATAACCGCCCGCGCGATCGTGATCGAGAACCAACATCAGATCATTTCCTCTGCTTTGCGCTTTTTGGCGAGCTTGATGATCTGGCGGCGTGTCAGATCACGAAACTCGGGCCGATCACGGGGCACGTCCTCCCAGATTCCCGCGGCGTGCCCCTCCCCCACCCCGGAAAAGAATTCTTTCATTGCATCAAAGCGTCCGCGGTTGGCGATCGCGGCATTGACCACCTGCGCGAGCGAGCCCGCCCCGGCCGGTCCCATCAAGGGCCGCGCCGAGATCAGATTGGTGAAGTAGAGCGACGCGGTGGCAGCCTCCTTGGCCGCCTGCACCACGGGCGTCGTGCCGATCGCGAGATCCGGCTTGAATTCGCGAAAGGCGGCCAGGTCCTGTTCAAGCGAGGCCCGGTACTGGACCATCACACCGCGGGCCTCGAGCCACGCGCAGTCGGCGGCGCTATAGGGCGTACGCGGGCAGGCGGTGCCGACATAGCGCACGTCGGCGCCGCTCTCGGTCAGAAGGCGCGCGACCAGCAGTTCCGAGCCCTCGTAGCCCGACAGCGTGATGCGTCCCTTGATCGGCATTTTCGCGAGTGCGGCGCGGATCACCGGCAGCATGCGGTTCTTGGCGGCATCGATCTTGTCCTGGGCGACATTGGCGGCGTTGCCGATCGCCTGCAACCACGCCTCGGTGCCCTCGTAGCCGACCGGAGCCGAGCCAACGATCGGGCGTCCCGCTGCCTCGAACTCACGCAGGCTCGCCGTATAGAACGGATGGATGGCGGCCACGGCCACGCAATCGAGCGCGGCATAGAGTTCGCGCCATTCGCGCGTGGGCACGACGGGACCCGCGGCAAGCCCGAGCGGCTCGAGCAGCATGCCAAGGCCCACCGGGTCGGCCGGGAACATCTCGCCTAAGAGGGTGACGGTCGGCTTGTCGGCGCGGCCGCTGCGCGGGGCCTGGACCGGACCCTGTTCGGCCTCGCCGCGCGCATAGCGCAGCATCGCCCCGGCCAGCACATCCTTCGCCTCGGCGTGGGTCGGCACGCCAAATCCCGGCACATCAATGCCGATGATGCGCACGCCATTGATTTCCTTGGGCAAGAGCTGCAGCGGGACACCGCTTGCGGTCGGCACGCACAGGTTGATGATGACGATGGCGTCGTATTCGGCGGGATTGGCGACCTTGTAGACGGCCTCGCGGATATCCTCGAAGAGCTTGCCGGTCACGAGCGACTCGGAGTTGAATGGCACGTAGCCGACCGTGCGGCGCGCGCCGTAGAAATGCGAGGTGAAGGTGAGCCCGTAGACGCAGCACGCCGAACCCGACAGGATCGTGGCCGTGCGGCGCATGCGCAGCCCCACGCGCAGGCTGCCGAACGCCGGGCACATGGACTGGGGCTGGTCGTGGGGACCCTTCGGATAGTCACGGGCATACTGCTCGAGAACCTCGGTCTTGCCCGCAGCGCGGGCGGCCGCCTCGAGCTGCGTCGCCCCCGCATGGCAGCCCAGACCGTCGACGGCGACGGCCTCTGGCGTGGCGAGCTGGGTGAGATCGGAATCCGGCATGGCGTGGTGATCCTTCAGACGGCGCGTCAGACGGCGTCGTAGACGACTTCGAGGGTGGGACGGGTGGTGTCGGTCTTGCCGCACATGTCGAACTGCGTGGCGGGCTCAAGCACCACGTCACGGCCGACGGTGTCCGCCGAAAACAATCCGAGCAGATGGTCCTGGGTGAGGGGCTTCGGACGCACCGGCGGCGCGACCGCTACGTTTTCGGCGAGCGTCTCGAACAGGCTCGCCCA
>PLEY01000084.1 GCA_003136595.1 Burkholderiales bacterium | reverse complement strand
TGGACCTACGCGCTGATGATGAACTTCTCGCAGTCGCTCGGCGTGAACTGCACCTACTGCCACAACACGCGCGCGATGGCCGTGTGGGATGAGAGCACGCCGCAACGGGTCACGGCCTGGTACGGCATCCAGATGGTGCGCGATCTGAACACCTCATTTCTGATCCCGCTGCAGCCTAAGTTTCCGCCAAAGCGGCTAAGCCCCACGGGCGACGGTCCAAAAATCGGCTGCGCGACCTGCCACAAGGGAACCTACAAACCGCTCTACGGCGTGAGCATGCTGCCCGACTATCCGGTGCTGCGCGGTGCCGTGGCGCCCACGGCCGAAGGCGCCGCCCCGTCCGCCCCTCTCGCGCACCCGAACGACGTCTCCACCCTGCACTAGCCATTCGTCGCCGCGGGCGCTGCGGTGTGGCACACCGCCTCGACGTTATGGCCGTCGGGGTCGAGCACGAAGGCGCCGTAGTAGTCGGGGTGATAGTGTGCGCGCAGCCCGGGCGCGCCGTTGTCCCGTCCACCCGCGGCAAGCGCTGCGCGATGGAAGGCATCAACGGCCGTGCGCGTGGGCACGCGAAAGGCGACGTGGAGGGGCGGGTGATTGGGCGTGCCCTCGCTGATCCAGAAATCTGGCTTGCCACCCTCCCCGAATCCGGCCACGGCCGTATGGCCCGTGACCGCCGCGGGATACTCGGCGATCAGCTCGTAGCCGATGGCGCCGAGCGCCGCCTCGTAGAACGCCTTGCTGCGCTCCATTCCGCTCACCATCACGCCGGTATGATCGATCATGGCCCGTCCTTGGCCCCGTGCGGGACAACGTGTGCATAGCACCACCCCAAGGGTAGCGCAATCCCGGCATTGCTCAAACCCCCGGCGGCTCGCTCAGGCGAACATGCGCAGGATCACGAACAGGCTCGCTGCGAACAGGGACGCGCCCAAGAATACGCACACCGGCAAGGTCAGCACCCATGCAAGGAGGATGTTGCGCACCGTATCGCCCTGCAGGCCCGACCGGTTGGCGAACATGGTTCCGGCGATGCCCGAGGACAGCACGTGGGTGGTCGAGACCGGCAGCCCGAAGGCATCCGCAGCACCGATGGTTGCCATCGCCACGAGTTCGGCCGACGCGCCCTGGGCATAGGTCAGGTGCACCTTGCCGATCTTCTCGCCCACGGTCACGACGATGCGCTTCCAGCCGACCATGGTTCCAAGACCGAGCGCGACGGCGACCGACGCCTTCACCCACAGGGGGATGAAGGTGGTCGCATTTTTTAGCTGGATGCGCAGAGCGCCAAGCGTCGCCTGGTCGGCTGGCTTGAAGGTGTCGCCCTTGAGCAGCTTGCCAAGCGCCTCGGACACCACGTAGAGGTTGCTACGCAGCGTACGGCGCGTCTCGTTCGGGATATCGTTGAGCGACTTGATGCCCGTCACGTCCGCGTCCACGGCATGCGCTGCGTGCGCGAGCGCCGGGATGGTTGCATCCGTCTTCTTGCCGCTGCGCAGGAATTCGGAGAGCGTGGCCTGGGCGCTGGCATCGTCGAGCGAGGCAGACGCTTTGGCGCCTGGCAGGGCATCGAGGATGGCGATGCTCGCATGGCTGGTTGCCACCAGTTTGGCGACGTCGGCATCCGAGCTTGACAGGTCGAGCGCATAGAGACCCGGCACGATGCCGATCAGGATCAGCATGATGAGCCCCATGCCTTTCTGACCGTCGTTCGAGCCGTGCGCGAAGCTGACCCCGGTGCACGTGAAGATGAGCAGCGCACGGATCCAGAGTGGCGGCGCGGTATCGGGTTTCGGTGACTCATAGAGTGCCGGGTTACGGATGAGCGCCTTGGCCAGGAGCAGGAGGAGCCCGGCGCACACGAATCCGACAACCGGTGAGATCAAAAGCGCCATGACCGTGTCGGAAACCTTACCCCAGTTGATGCCCTCCCCGAAATGCGTCGTCGAGGACAGGTAGGAGTTCATGAGACCAACTCCTACGATCGACCCGATGAGCGTGTGTGAGCTCGATGCCGGCAGGCCCATGTACCAGGTGCCCAGATTCCAGACGATGGCTGAGAGCAACAGCGAGAACACCATCGCGAAGCCTGCGCCCGAGCCGACATTGACGATGAGTTCGACCGGCAGCAGCGCGATGATGCCAAAGGCGACCGCGCCCGTGGACGTCACGACGCCGAGGAAATTCCACAGGCCCGACCAGACGACCGCGTAGACGGGTTTGAGTGAATGGGTGTAGATGACGGTCGCAACCGCATTGGCGGTGTCGTGGAAACCGTTNNTTCAGCCATGGGGATATAAGACGCGAGGTTTGCCTCCTGACCGGCCAATCGGGTCTGGCTATAAAGTTGAACAATCGTTCCCCAATGATCTCGAACTCTTCGGCACCGGCCACCTCGACGCGCGTCCTGCGACTGCGCTTAAAAGGACAAGCACGGGACAAGCACGGGACAAGCACGCTGGCGTCCTTTCAGTGCGCGCGCGCGAGGTGAATGTCGTCTGGAACTTCGTCAATGAGCTGTCGGTCAAGGTGTTCGAGCGCGAGCGCCGCTTGATCTCGTCCTACGAGCTCGACAGGTACCTTGCCGGCGCCACCAAGGAAGGCCTGCACCTGCACTCGCAGACGCCGCACGCCATCAGCGCCGAATACAGCAAGAGCCGCCGCCAGGCCAAGAAGGTCGAGCTGCGAACTGGCGAGGGGACGTTAACCTCGGGGCGGATATAACAATCCCGGCAGAGCTAATCGAGGCAGGGAAAATCTAGTCTCCAACATTCATCGAAGACGTACCCCCATTTCTATGACGGCGGCGGTGCCAAAGCCGCCGGCGCCCTGGGGTCGGGAGACTTGCTGGGGTCCTCGGGAGCGGTCGCGCCCGCAGGTGGGGCGGATGGTGCGGCCGATGGTGCGGCGATTGGTGGCGGATGCGCGTGTCGCCAGTGCTCGGCGTTGGTTGCGAGCCACTCGGCCAGCTCGGTATCGCCTGCGCGCCGGGCAAAATCACTGGCGGCGAGCCCGGCCTGGTTGACCGGAGTCGGGTCGGCGCCCTCCTCGATCAGAACCACACAGGTCGGCCGGTCCTTGATGCGGGCCGCCATCATCAGCGGCGTGGTGCGGCTGGGCGACTCTGCGTCGATATAGGCCGAGTGCTCAAGGAGCAGGCGCACCACGTCCACCTGTCCCGAGGAGGCGGCGAAATGCAGCGCGGTCCAGCCTTTGTGGTTGACCTCGGCATCGGCGTCGATGAGTTCGGTGACGAGGTCGAGGCGGCCCTGGTAGGCGGCGACCATCAACACCGTCTGACCATAGCTGTTTTCGGCCTCGAGATCGATGCCCTTCGCGCGCACCAGGAGGCGTGCGATCTCCGGCCTGTCCTTGTGGAGCGCATAGATTGCAGCCGGTTCACCCCGGTCGTCGCGCGCGTTCGGGTTCGCTCCAGCGGCAAGCAGCGCCCCGACGCGGGCGCTCGATCCCTCGTCGATGGCGATCATGAGGGACTCGGTCGTGGGCTCGCGTGCGGCGCAGGCACACATTGCAAGGCCCGCGAGGCCGAGCGCGAGAGCGTGCCGGAACTGATTCGCCCATTTGCTATAAATCACTTTAATTTATCTACTTATAGTATTGAATAATTTAAAGAAATTGTCTGTGGTAGTGGCCCCCACCTGAGCCGCTGTCAGGCCCTTCAAGGCGGCTATGCGCTCGCCCACGAAGGCCACATAGGCCGGCTCGTTGGTCTTGCCGCGGTAGGGTGTCGGGGCCAGGTAGGGCGAGTCGGTCTCGATCAGCATCTTCTCCAGCGGGACCTCGCGAGCCACCTCGTGCAAGGCGGTGGCGTTCTTGAAGGTGACGATTCCGGAGAACGAGATGAAAAAGCCAAGCTCGATCGCCTGCCTCGCGACGTCCAGGCTCTCGGTGAAACAATGCATCACGCCCCCGACCTCGGCTGCGCCCTCCTCGGCCAGGATGCGTATCGTGTCAGCAGCGGCTGCGCGCGTATGGATGATGAGGGGCTTGCCTGCCTGCCGCGCGGCGCGGATGTGCCGCCGGAAGCGTTCGCGCTGCCACTCGAGGTCGCCTTTCAGGCGGTAATAGTCAAGTCCGGTTTCACCGATCGCGATGACCTTTGGATGGCGGGCGAGGCGCACCAACTCGTCAACCTCGGGCTCGGCCGTCTCCTCATAGTCGGGGTGCACGCCCACCGAGGCAAACAGGTTCGGTGCGGCGTTGGCGGTCTCGAGCACTGCATCGAGTTCGGAGAGCTCCACGCACACCGTGAGCGCGTGCGAGACCTGGCGCTCTGCCATGTCCAGGAGAAGTTCGGGCAGGCGGGCGCGCAATTCCGGAAAGTGGATGTGGCAATGCGAATCGACGTACAACGCTTGGCTCCAGGCAGTAAAGAATGACCAGCGGGGCGTGGGCAGCAGGCGGCGGGTACCGGCGGCTGGTCTCGGGGTCCCTAAGCCGGCAGGATGCGCCGGCCGAGAATCACCAGATCGCGCTCGACGCCCTCGAGTTCTGCGACTGCGGGCAGGTGCGCCCAGTTCTCGAAGCCGTGCCGCTTGAAAAGTGCGAGGCTGGCGCGATTGTGACCGAAAATGAAACCCAGCAGGGTCCTCACCTGGATTTGCGGTGCATGCTCGATGGCGCGCGCGAGCAGAAACGTGCCAAGACCACGGCCGCGCGCCTCGGGCGCGAGATAGATGCTGATCTCAGCGGTGTGCCGGTAAGCCGGCCGGCCGTAAAAATTCGAAAAGCTGAGCCACCCGAGGATCTGCTGGCCCGCCTCGTCCTCGATCACCCAGAGGGGACGGCTGGCCGGGTCGTGCTCGTCGAACCAGCGCCCGCGGCTCGCCACCGTGACCGGCTCGAGGTCCGCCGTCACCTCGCGCGAGGCCACAGTCGAGTTGTAGATCGCAACGATTGCCGCAAGGTCGGCCTGCCGGGCATTGCGGGGTGTCATGCGGCGGCACCGTCGGGGCGACACCACGAGGCCACGTCATACCCGCGCGCCCTGGAAGCCCGGGCGCAGTCCGCTGCAGCCATGCCGCTACAGGGTGTGGGTGGTGCGCGAGGATTTGAGCGCTGCGCCCAGGATCTCCTCGATGCGCTTTCTGGCGGTAGCACCCCCCTCATCGTCGGAGAAGTGCACACCGATTCCCTGTGCCTTGTTGTTGTGGGCGCCTTGCGGCGTCACCCAGGCCACCCTGCCTGCGATCGGAAACTTGGACGGATCGTCCATGAGCGAGAGCAGGAGGTAGACCTCGTCGCCGAGGTTATAGGCCTTGCTGGTCGGAACGAAGATGCCGCCGTTTTTCAGATAGGGCATGAAGGCCGCATAAAGGGCGGCTTTCTCCTTGATGTTCAAGGACAGCACGCTCGGTCTTGCGACCGAAGCTGGTCGGGCGACGTCGTTCATAAGTTCATCCGTTGGCCATTATCCTCTTTGCATGGCACGACAGTACCCCAAGAGAAGATTCTCCACAAACAAACGCCCGTTCAAGGGATGATCGACCACTCGATTCTCAGCCACGAGCGTCCTGGAGTAGGCCATGCAGCGCATCACATCCAGGGAAGCCGCCAATCTGGCGATCGTGTCTGTCTGGCTTGGATAATAGCGTATTCGCCGCGCAAGGTTGTAACCCAGGCAGTCATGCATCCAGCGCTGTATCCAGCCCACAACAAGCCCGGCGTCGGTCTTCGCCAGGCGCTCGGCGGCCGCGAGGCTGGCCCCGACATCAGGCTTGGCCAGAACGCCAAAGAGGGCGGCCCGGGCAGGCTCGGTGTCGGCTTCCGCCTTGGCTGCACGCAGCACCGCGAAGGGCGCCCCGCCATATTCGGCAAGCCCCGCCTCGGGGTGCAGGACACCCTGCGCGCGCAGCCACGCGAGCGCCGTTTCGGCCGAGGGCGTGCCGAGCGCAACGCGGCGGCAGCGCGAGACGATGGTTGGCAGGAGCCGGTCCGGCGCATCGGTCACAAGCAGGAACACTGTCCTCGGCGGTGGCTCCTCGAGCATTTTGAGAAGGGCGTTGGCCGTGTACACGTTCATCGCATCGGCCGGATAGAGCACCGCGACGCGCCGACCTCCCGCATGGCTGCCCAGGTTCAGTGCGCCGCCGAGTGCGCGGATCTGCTCGATGCGGATCTCCTTGCTGGGCGCGCGCCGCGTCCGGGCGCCTTCACCCTCGGACGCCACCGCATCCCCTGCCTCCCGGGCGTCACGGGCCCCTCCAGACCCTGCCGACTCTGCGGACTCCTCCTCGGCGGCGCTGCCTTCGGCCAGTTGCACCGCCTCGGGGCGGATCAGCATGAAGTCCGGGTGGTTCCCCGCAGCAATCCAGGCGCAGGATGCGCACTGGCCGCATGGGAATCCCGCCGGGGCGGGCGTCTGGCAGAGGAGCGAGCGGCCGAGATAGCGGGCGAATCCGACCTTGCCGGTCCCGGCCTGCCCATGAAACAGCATCGCATGGGGTAGTCGCTCGCGCTGATCGACGAACTCCTGCCAGGCTGCGGCGTGCCAGGGCAGGAGGCTATCCACGCGCGCCCCCTGATCCCGGCACGACCAGGACGCCCAAGAAGGCCTTGCAGGCAGTTTCTTGAAATATTGATTCTTCTTTTATTATCATATATTTGAGATATATATCTCAAGTTGACTCTGAACATGCTCCGGGGTCTCCCCGGCGGCAACGATGCGAATGCGCTGGGGGTCCTTGGCGGCCCTCTCCAGGTAGCCCGCGCGCACGCGCTCGAAGAACGCACCCCCTTCACGCTCGAATCGGTCCGGCTCGCGCGCGTTCTTCAGGCGCTCGCGCGCCACCTTGACGTCGACATCAAAGAGCAGCGTCAGATCCGGCTGCAAGTCGCCCTGCACCCAGCGCTCGAGCACGGCGAGCTTGTCTTCCGCGACGCCCTTGCCGGCCCCCTGGTAGGCGAAGGTTGCGTCAGTGAAGCGGTCGCTGATGACCCACGCCCCGCGCGCAAGTGCCGGTGCGATCACCTCGACAAGACTCGCCTGGCGCGCCGCGAACATGAGGAGCGTCTCGGTGTCGGCATCCATCGGCTCGGCGAGCAGCAGTTTGCGCAGCGACTCGCCAAGGGCCGTGCCGCCCGGCTCGCGGGTGAGGAGCACCTCATGGCCGCGCGCGCGCAGCGTCTTCTCGAGCCACGACACATGAGTGCTCTTGCCCGCGCCGTCGATGCCTTCGACGGTCAGGAAGCGGCCGCGTGCGGCACTCATGGACGGCCTGCCTTCTGGTACTTGGAGACGGCCCGGTTGTGATCCTCGATGGTCTCGGAGAACTGGCTGGTGCCGTCACCGCGGGCGACGAAGTACAGTGCGTCGCTATGCGGGGGGTTGAGCACGGCGTGTAGTGCCGCGCTGCCCGGTAGCGCGATCGGGGTGGGCGGCAGGCCCGCGCGCGTGTAGGTGTTAAACGGGGTGTCGGCCATGAGGTCGCGTTTGTGCAGGGTGCCGTCATAGCCGGCGCCCAGGCCATAGATCACCGTGGGATCGGTCTGCAGCAGCATACCGCGACGCAGGCGGTTCAGGAACACCGCGGCCACGAGAGGCCGGTCCTCGCTGCGCCCGGTCTCCTTCTCGACGATCGAGGCGAGGATCAGCGCCTCATAGGCCGAGGTCAGCGGCAGGTCCGGGGCCCGCGCCGCCCACGCATCAGCCAGGCGCCGCTGCTGGACGTGATAGGCACGGCGGTAGATGTCCAGGTCGGAGGTGCCGCGGGCGAAGCGGTAGGTGTCGGGCCCGAACAGGCCCTCGCAGGACGTCTCAGCGGCCCCGAGCGCCTGCAGAAGCTCTCGCTCAGACCAGCTGCGCGCGGTCTGCTTCAGGTCGCTGTCGGCGGCGATGGCGGCCTGCATCTGCCGAAACGTCCAGCCTTCGGGAATGACCAGATCGAGGAGCACCACATCGCCGTGCTCCATCTTCTCGAGGATGCCCCGCGGGGTGATGCCGCTCGCGACCGAATAGGTGCCGGCCTGCAGGTGGGCGGCCCCCCCGGCGAGTCTCGCAAACAGGTTGAAAAGCGCCGGATCGAGCGGGGCTCCCGCGGCGGCGATGTCATCCGCGATGAGCCTGAGCGAGCGGCCCGGCGCGATCGTGAATTCGACGGGGCTGGGCTGCCAGACGAGCGGTTGCTCGGACCACCAGAGAAGACCGCCGCCCGCGCACAGGACGAGGACGGCAAGCGCGGCCAGGTAACGCGCAAGACGCGAGAAAGGCATGAATCGGGTGCCAGGACATGACAGACCCTATAATAACTGCTTAAGAGTCCATTCCCCGACTTGCCCCAGACGCCCTGGCCGTAGCGCCATTGCCACCATGGATGCAGAAACAAGCACCTTCCTGCCCGCCCAGGGCGCCCTCGCCCGCCTTGCCAATCTGGGCATCCTTGCCGTCACCGGTGAGGATGCCGCCTCGTTCCTGCACAGCCAGCTGACCAACGACATCGAGGGGCTTGGCGAGGACGAGGCGCGCCTTGCGGGCTACTGCTCGGCAAAGGGGCGGCTGCTCGGGATCTTTCTCGTCTGGCGCGTCGGCAACACCTATTACCTCGCGCTGCGCGCGGACCTGCTCGCCCCACTCGCCAAGCGCCTGTCGATGTTCGTCCTGCGCGCGAAGGTGGTGATCGCGAATGTCAGTGACCGGCTGCTCCTCTATGGCCTCATGGGTGCGCAGACGGCTCGCGCGGCGGACGGCTTTGAAGCCTTCTTCGAGGCGGTCGCGGGTGTCGCGCCGGCCGAAGAGGCCCCGGCCGTCGGCCGCTACAGCCATGTGGCGGGCCCGCTCGCGAGCGTTCTCGGGGTGCCGGGCGCCCTCGGCCGCTCGCGCTGGCTGCTCGCCGTCGAAGGCCACGCGCTCACCCGCCTCGACAGCGCGGCGCAGGGGCTGCCCCGGATCAGTTCTGAAGTCTGGAGCTGGCTCGACATCCGGGCTGGCGTGCCGCAGGTCGCGCCACCCACCCAGGACCGGTTCGTGCCCCAGATGATCAATTTCGAGGCGCTCGGCGGCGTCAATTTCAAGAAGGGCTGTTACCCCGGCCAGGAGGTGGTGGCGCGCAGTCAGTACCTCGGCAAGCTCAAGCGCCGCATGACGCTTGGCCACGTGAGCGAGGCCGAGGTCCCGGTGGCCGGCAGCGATGTCTTTCACAGCCTCTCCGGTGCCAACGCCATCGGCACTGTGGTCGCGGCCGAGGCCGCGCCAGAAGGCGGGGTCGACCTTCTGCTCGAGGTGCCGCTCGAGACGAGTGCCGCAGGCACATTGCGCCTGGGCGATGCGAGCGGGCCGCAGGTCAGCCTGCTCGAGCTGCCCTACCCGCTGCCGCAGAACGACGTCTTCGTGCGCCCGCGCCTGTAAGCCGTGGAACACCTCTACATCTATTACCAGGTGCGGCCCGAGCACCGCAACCGGGCGCGCTCCCTTGTGCTCCAGATCCAGTCGCGGCTCGCCAACCGCACCGGCCAGAAAGGTCGCATCCTGCGCCGTCCGGAGTTGAGCGCGGCCGGCACCGAGACCTGGATGGAGGTCTACGAGAACGTCTCCCAGGCGACCGCCGCGATCGTGGCCGAGCTCCAGGCCGAGTCGGGGCTGGCCGAACTCATTGTCGGTGAGCGGCATGTCGAGCGTTTCATCGACCAGTGGGACGTGGCCTGAGGGAAAACACCGCCAGGTGGCGTACCGCCCGAGGCGGCCGGAGTTCGGCCCGCAACTCATCCGCGCTCCCTCACACGGGCTGTCGCCTCTACCGCGCCCCACCGTCTCCCGCCGCAGGACACGCCAAGCAGCCCACGCACGCGCGCACGCCCGTGCTTCTGCTGGTTGTGTCAGGGGAAAATTCAGGGACGCTTCGGGCAAGCTTCGGGGAAATCCGCGGGGGAGTCGGGAGGGGAGTCCGCAGTGGCGTCCGCGGTGGCGTCCGTAGTGGCGTATATAGGTAGATCTACTGCGACCGGGCGCGCGGCCACAGGCCTGCACATCTGCTTTTCGGAGCCTTTCCCCGAAACTTGAGGGGCTTTGATGGACTATTTCGCGCCCTATCTCACCCTGACCAGGACGAGTCCGATCTTCTGGGGTTGTGCGAGTCGCCTTGGCGCGTCTGCGGAGCCACCGCTTGTGCTTGTCCAAGTCAGAGCCCCGCTCGTCGCGGACTCGCATTGACTCAGTGTTCGCTCTGCCAGGTCGATATCACTCATGTCCCACACCCGGCTTCGGGTGCCATGGCGCCCCGAGGGCGCCATGGCCCTGCCCCCGGGAGACGGGTATGAGGGACTGGAAGGTTCGCCCCGCGCGCCTTTGCGGCTCAAGAACTTCAAATGAAATGAACAGAGAGAAGCCATGCGCAGCAACCTGCCGGTCACGCAAGTAGAGCACCTCCTCGGCGACGACGTCTCGATCGTCTCGAAGACCGACCCGAAAGGGAAGATCACCTTCGTCAACCAGGATTTCATCGACGCTTCCGGATATAGCGAGTCAGAGCTGGTCGGCCAGCCGCACAACCTCATTCGCCATCCGGACATGCCTGAGGAGGCCTTCGCGGACATGTGGGAGACGCTGCACGCCGCGCGCCCCTGGACGGGGACCGTCAAGAACCGCTGCAAGGACGGCGCGCACTACTGGGTGGTCGCCGACGTGACGCCGCTGCGTGATGGGTCAGGCGTGTCAGGCTACCTCTCGGTGCGCCGCAAGGCGCAACCCGCGGAGATTGCCGCAGCCGAGACCCTCTACCGGCGCCTGAAGGATGGCTCGGCACGCGGTCTTGGGATTAAGGAGGGTGTGGTCGTGCGCACCCATGTCCTCGCGCGCGGCTGGCGCCTGATCACGCGCATCGGCATCGTGCCGCGCATGGCGCTGATCGCGGCGGGCTACCTCGTGCCACTGGGCATCGCTGTGGACTACGCACTCGAGGGGCGAGGCCCGCTCGGCTTGGCGCTGCCGGCGGCCGGCGCCGCCGTGCTTCTCGCCACGCTCGCTGCGAGCACGCGCTTTGCCGTCTCGCTTGCGACGGGCCTGAAGGGGGTCGCGGCCGCGATCGACGATCAGGGCGCACACCATTTTTCGAAGTCGATCACGGTGCACGGCGCGCGCGAACTCGCCGACGTGCTGCGCGCCCAGAAGGCGCTGCGCACGCAGCAGGGCTATGAACTGTCGAGCAGCCAGCGCCTCCTCGAGGAGAACACGCGCATCCAGGTCGGACTCGACTGCGCGACCACCAATGTCATGATCGCGGACCGCGACCTGAACATCCTCTACATGAACAAGAGCATGCTGGCGATGATGCGCCATGCCGAGGCCGCAATCCGCACCGATCTGCCGGCCTTCGATACCGCACGCCTCCTGGGCACGAACATCGACATCTTCCACAAGAACCCGGCGCATCAGCGCCACATGATCACCAAGCTTGAGAAGACCCATACCGCGACCATTGGCCTTGGCGGACGCACGTTCACCCTGACGGTGACACCTGTGCGCGACAGCCGGGGCGAGCGTCTGGGAACCGCGGTGGAATGGCTTGACCATACGGCAGAGGTCGCCGTGGAGAAGGAGATCTCGGCCATCGTCGCCGCCGCCGCCGCGGGCGAATTTGGCGAGCGCCTCGATCTGAACGGCAAGACGGGCTTCCTGCGCCAGCTCGCCGAAGGGATCAACCGTCTCATGGAAACCAGCCAGCGCGGCCTCGACGATGTCGCGCACATGCTGGCTGCGCTCGCCAAGGGTGATCTCACCAAGCGCATCACGCAGGAATACTCGGGCACCTTCGGCGAACTGAAGGACCATGCCAACACGACAGCGATCCAGCTCTCCCAGATCATCAGCCAGATCCGCGAAGCCTCGGAGGCGATCAATACGGCGGCCCGCGAGATCGCCGCCGGCAACAGCGACCTGTCCGGGCGCACCGAGGAGCAGGCCGCAAGTCTCGAAGAGACCGCCAGCGCCATGGAAGAACTGACCGAGACGGTCAAGAACAACGCGGACAGTTCGCGTACGGCCAGTGCGCTCGCGGTGTCAGCCTCGAACGTCGCCGAAGAAGGCGGCAAGGTGGTGGGCGAGGTGGTGCGTACCATGGGCGAGATCAGCGCCGCCTCGAAGAAGATCTCGGAGATCATCTCCGTCATCGAGGGCATCGCCTTCCAGACCAACATTCTGGCCCTGAACGCGGCTGTGGAAGCGGCGCGCGCCGGTGACCAGGGACGCGGCTTCGCAGTGGTGGCAAGCGAGGTGCGCAGTCTCGCGCAGCGCAGCGCCGTGGCCGCCAAGGAGATCAAGGACCTGATCGGCGCCTCCGTCACCAAGGTCGCAGCCGGCTCGCGGCTGGCCGACGGCGCGGGCCAGACCATGGAACAGGTGGTGCAAAGCGTCAAGCGCGTGACCGACATCATCGGCGAGATCAGCGCGGCCTCGGGTGAGCAAAGTCTCGGCATCCAGGAGGTCAGCAAGGCGATCTCGCAGATGGATCAGGTGACCCAGCAGAACGCGGCCCTGGTCGAGGAGGCCGCCGCGGCCGCCGAGTCGATGGAAGAGCAGGCGCGCAGTCTTGACGTCTCGGTTGGCGTGTTTCGCACCGATCAAGGCGCAACCGCTGCACTGGCCCAGCCCCGCCTTGCGGCGCGTGCCGGCGCACCGGCTGCGGCACCGAAGGCACGCTCGGCGGTGCCCTTGCGGCGCCTCGCCAATGGCGCGGATGCCGCTGCCGCCCTCGCACAGGGTGAGGGAAACGATTGGGAGGAGTTCTAGGCCAGGGGGCGCCTCGCGTACTCGCGGGGCGTGGGGCGCTACACTGGACGGCCCGAACGCTCCGCTTTCAGCGCCACCACCGCTCTTAGCGTTTTCTCCCCATGTGCCTCATCGTCTTCGCCTGGCAGTCGCATCCTGAGTACCCATTCGTCCTGGCCGGCAACCGCGACGAGTTCTATGCCCGGCCCACCGAAGCTGCGCACTGGTGGCCTGACTCACCGGGCGTGCTCGCCGGTCGGGATCAGAAGGCGGGCGGCACCTGGTGCGGCATCGCCAGCAGCGGCCGCTTTGCCGCCCTGACCAATTTCAGGGGACCCAGCGAGGGCAACGCCTTAGCCCCATCGCGCGGTGCCCTGGTGTCCGACTATCTGGCCGGCCGCCACTCGGCTGCCAACTATCTGGCGGGCCTCGCAACCTCCAAGGCGCGCTACAACGGCTTTAACCTGCTCCTGGCAGAGGGCCTGCAAAGCCCCGCCAGCGCCGACCTTTGGGTCGACTCGAATCGGGATGCGACGATGCCCCGGCGGCTTGAAGGTGGCATTCATGGTGTCTCCAACGCCCAGCTCGATACGCCCTGGCCGAAGGTCGAGACGGCCAAGGCGCGGCTTCAGAACCTGCTTGCCGGCGGCGCCTTGGCCGCCGACGCGCTGATCGCAGCGCTCCTGGCGCTCCTCACCGATCCGCAGATCGCCCCGGACGAGACGCTGCCGGCAACCGGCGTGCCCCTTGCGGCCGAGCGCAGCCTCTCGGCGGCCTTCATCCGCATGCCGGGCTATGGCACGCGCACCTCGACGGTCATCCTCGTCGACCACCGCGGCCGGCTCTGCTTCCATGAGTCGACCCACCCGGTGGATCAGCCATATTCCATGCGGCGCTTTTCCTCCTGGGCCGCACCGGGGTGACCCGTCGGCGCTGCGCTGGCCGCGCCAGATCGCGTCATCTGGTCTCGCCAATCACTGCAATCGCAGGATTTCATGGCCGCTGCCTGCCGCGCTCCGGGCTTGGTTCCTACAAGCGCAGGAATCGGCCTTTCGCGGAAATCCGGTATGGCGCAGAATCCTACAATTGCAGGAATTCTCCCCATGCGCATACCCATCTAAACAGCTGCCGACCTCGGCCTGGTGCTCCGCGCAGTTCGCAAGAGCAGCAAGGTTCGACTCGACGACCTTGCGGTCATCGTCGGGGTCAGCAAACAGTTCGCCAGCGATGTGGAACGAGGCAAAGCCACGGTTCAGCTCGGCAGGACCCTCCAGCTGCTGGCCGAATTAGGCGTGCGTCTCCAGGTCGAGCTGCCCGAAAGCGCGGAGGAGGAGCTCGTCATGCTGCGCGTCAAAGGCGGACTGAAACCCCCTCTGAAGCGCCGGCTCCCGAAGCGCAGCGCGCCCGTTTCGGACGGCTGAACCGAATGCGCGCGCTGGTCGCGTATCTCAACGGACAACCGGTCGGAACCATTGGCGAGGACAACAACCTCTGGACCTTCGAATATGACCCGGCCTGGGTAGCTGCGCCGGCCAGCTTCGATTTGTCTCCGTGGCTGCCGCGCGCGGCGCGGCGCATCGAGGACGGCAGCTCCGACCGCCCGGTGCAGCAGTACTTCGACAACCTGCTTCCGGAGGAAGGCCAGCGCACGGCCGTCAGTAAAGCAGCCAAGCTTAGCGGCGACGATTCGTTCGCGTTGCTCGAGTACCTGGGCTTGGAATCGGCGGGCTCTTTGGTGCTGCTGCCGCCTGGCAAGCCCCTGCCGGCCGAGGGCGGACTGCAGCTGCTCACCGACGCGGAGTTGTCGCGGCGCATTCGAGCGCGTCCGCGCGTGCCGCTCAGCACGGGAGCGCCCAAGCGCATGTCGGTTGCCGGCGCCCAGGACAAGCTCCTCGTTGTCTATCGGCCCGGTGCGATTTCGGAACCGTTCGGCAACGAGCCCTCGACCCATATCCTGAAGCCGGACCACCTCGGCGAGGACTACCCGTCGTCGGTCGGCAACGAATTCTTCACGATGACCCTGGCGCGCCGACTCGGGCTCGACACGGCGCCGGTGCTGCGGCACTACGTTCCTGAGCCGGTCTACATCGTGGCCCGCCTCGACCGCTATCGCGACCCGGCGGGCGCCACCCAACGGCGCCACATCATCGACGCGTGCCAGCTGCTGAACAAATCGCGCCTCTTCAAGTACAGCGGTGCGCGGCTCGAAACCCTCGCGGATATCGTGCAACGCTGCCGCAATCGCGCGCGCGCGCGCCTGCGGCGCGTTCTCTATTCTCGACGTCGATTACCGACCCGTCTCNNGGTCTCTACCGCTGGTTGCTCTTCAACGTGCTCATCGGTGGCCACGACAATCACCTGAAGAATCTGAGCTTCCTGGTCGGCCAGGAAGGCATCGAGCTCGCTCCCGCCTACGACCTGCTGTCGACGGCCGCGTACCGGACGCTGGTGTATGCGAAGGAACGCGCCAACTGGCCGGACGTGGACCTGGGCATCGCGCTGCCGGGCGCGCAGACTTTTGCCGCGGTTTCGCGGGAGAGCGTGCTCGCTGCCGGCGAGGTGCTGGGCCTGCCGCGCCAGACTGGCGCGCGCGAACTCGAGCGCATGAGCCGCAATCTGATGACCGGGATGGACCGGCTCGAAACTGAACTCAGAGCAGAGAACTCGTCCGGGCGGTATCCGGCCGCGGCCCGCATCTATTTTGCGGGCGAGCTGCGCCTGGTGAGCGTTATCCGACAGATTGTGGCGCGCGAGATGGTGGCGCGCGTCGCCGGCTGACGCCGGCCCCGGAGGTTCGCGAGTATGCTGGCCGACGTGAAGCCGTA
>PLEY01000093.1 GCA_003136595.1 Burkholderiales bacterium | reverse complement strand
GCGTTACGACGCTGTTCGGTAAACTCTCGCCATGGAAACGGGCATAGCGAGCCGCACCGCCCGCGCGGCAGCGGCTCATCGAGCCGTGCATCAGATTCTCGATGGCGGCCGCGTCTTTCTCGATCCCCTTGCCGTCGGCATCCTGGGCGAGAACGTGGATGATCTTTTGCTCGAGTCCCGCCAGGATCCGCATGCGGCGCGACTGCGCCTGTTCATCGCTTGCCGCAGCCGCTTCGCAGAGGATGCGCTGTCGCGTGCATTGGCCACTGGCGTGCGCCAGGTGGTCATCCTGGGTGCCGGACTCGACACCCTGGCCTATCGCCCGAGCGTCGCGTCGGCGGCGCGCATCTTCGAGGCGGACCATCCGGACACCCAGCTCTGGAAACGTGCGCGCGTAGCGGCCGCGGGCATCGTGCCACCCGCGGTGCTGCGCTATGTGCCAATCGATTTCGAAGGCCCGACGTGGTGGGACCGGTTCGAAGCGGATGGACTGGATCGGCAGCTGCCGACGTTCTTCACGTGGCTGGGTGTCGTTCCCTACCTGGACGCAGCGGCGATCGCCACCGCCCTCGACTGGATCGGGCACTTTCCCGGTGGGGCAGAGCTCGTGCTGGACTACAGCGATCCCCCGGATTCGCTTGAACCCGAGGCGCGTCGCGTCCACGAGGCACGCGCGGCGCGCGTGGCCGCTCTTGGCGAGGTCTGGCGTAGCCATTTTGATGAGGAGGCCATGGCGCAGCTCCTGCGCTCCCAGGGTTTCGCCGGTTGCCTGGATCTCGGGCCGTCCGAGATCGGCGCTTGCTATCTGGGGCGCCCGGCGCACGAGGGCTCACGCCGTGGCGGCCACATCGTGCATGCCTGGACTGCGGCGCGTGCCGGCGCCGCAAACCTGGTCCCCCCGGTTGCGCCGGCGGTACGCGCGGAACCTGATCCGGGAGCGTGATGCAGCAGCCTGATGCAGGAGCCAACGAGAGCACGGTCATAGTGGACCGTGATACCGGTTGCAGCGGCGCCGCCGGACGGGGTACTCTCACCATGGTGCCTGGGGCTTCACCGGAGCAGTCGCACCGGCGCAAGCGCTAGCCTCCGGCGCGCTGTTATCCAAAGAGGAGTGCAACGCAATGCTGATGCGTCGGGGTCCAAGCGTGTCACCCCATCCGGTGGTGTTCCTGGTCCTCATCACCCCCTTCGGGGTCATGTCAGGCTACCTGACGGTCGCGCTCGCCTACCTGCTCGCCAAGCAGGGTCTCTCGGTGGAGGACATCGCGAGCCTCATTTTTGTGGGGCTTGTGCCACAGACCTGGAAGTTCATCTGGGCCCCCATTGCCGACACCACCCTGACGCGCAAGACGTGGTACCTGATCTCCACCCTCACCTCGTCGCTGGGGTTGTGGGCCATGGGCGCCGTTGCGGCGGCGCCAGGCAGCCTGACTCTACTCTACATAGTCGTCTTCGTCGGCAGCTTCGCCTCGACCTTCCTCGGCATGACGGTCGAGAGCCTCCTCGTGTATTCGACCCCTCCGGAGCGGCACGGCCGAGCTGGAGGGTGGTACCAGGCTGGCAATCTGGGCGGGGGCGGGATCGGGGGCGGTATCGGTCTGTGGCTCGGCCAGAATCTGCCCGACCCCGCCGAGGCCGGCGCGGTTCTGGGCGTGATCTGCCTGCTCTGCGCCGCGGGCCTGCTGTTTGTCGCCGAGCCACCCAAGCTTGACCGGCTGGAGCGCTACACGGCGCGCATCACGCGCGTCGTGCGCGACCTGTGGCTGCTCGTGCGCTCCCGGGTCGGAGTCCTTGCGGGACTCATCTGCCTGCTGCCGATCGGCAGCGGCGCGGCGAGCGGCCTGTGGTCGGCCCTGGCAGGCGACTGGCACGCCACGGCCGACACGGTTGCTCTGGTGAACGGCCTGCTCGGCGGCCTTGCCTCGGCACTGGGTTGCCTGGTCGGGGGCTGGGGCTCAGACCGGATCGATCGCAAGACCAGTTACGTGATCTACGGGCTGCTCCAGGCGGCCTGCGCGGTCGCCATGGCGCTTGCGCCACGCACCGAGAGCATGTTCATCCTGTTCACGCTCGCCTACGCGTTCATCTCCGGCCTCACCTATGCCGCGTTCTCGGCGCTGGTCCTCGAGGCGATCGGCCTGGGTGCCGCGGCGACCAAATACAACGTCATGGCATCGCTTGCGAACACGCCGATCGCCCTCATGACGCTCGTCGATGGCCGGGCCCAGACCGAATTTGGAACGTCGGGCATGCTCCATGTCGAGGCGCTGTGCGGCGTGGCCGGGGTCATCGTGTTCATGCTGATCGCCGCGATCCGCATGCCGCGCGTCGCGCAGCCGACCTAGGCTCGCCGACCGGGGTTCGGCTCGGCCTCGTTAGGAGTTCGTCCGAGGCACGGCTCGCGTTACCAGAGCGAGGCCTGTGCGCGCGCCGGCCAGCGCCGGTCGTAGTCATCGCCATCGATGCCCAGGGCGCTCATCGTGGCCAGGATCTGCCCTGGCGTGGGCAGACACGCGGGCGCGACGTGGCGCGCCGGATTCCACAGATCGGAGCGTACGATCGCGCGCGCGCACTGGAAATAGACGGCGGCGACGCTGATCATGATGAGGCAGCGCGGCGCGGCGCCCTCCACGGCAAACTCCGCGCACAGTGCGGCATCGGTCTCGAGGTACGCCTGACCGTTCACGCGCAGCGTCGTGCCTGAGCCGGGTATCAGAAACAGGAGTGCGACGCGCTGATCGTGGAGGATGTTCTCAAGGCTGTCGGTACGGTTGTTGCCGCGGCGGTCGGGGAGCACCAGGAGTCGCTCGTTGCGCACATGGACGACCGCACCACGGTCGCCCCGTGGCGAGCAGTCGAGCCCGTCGGGACCCGCGGTCGCAAGGGCCGCAAACGGAGAGTTTGCGATCAGGACCTGGTATTCAGCAGTGAGATGGTCGGCCACCTTGACGAGCGCGGCCTCGACAGGTGCCCCGTAGAGCGTTCTGAGTTCTGCAACGGTCTCGATTCGGGGCATTGGACGGCTTCCTTTCTCAAAACGGGAACGACCCCGGGATTATCGCGCATCGCGAACGACCCCGGCCAGGACCGCATCGCTTCGGGCGGTGCGGCGCGCTCTCGTGTCTGACGGGGTCCGCGTCGCGCACTTTTGCTTGCATGGCGCACCCGGCTCGGGGCATCATCGCAGGGTTCTAAGAGACTGCGGCTGTGCGCAGGCGAGCCCGCCGGGCTGCAGGTCCGCGCACAGGCATCAACCGGAAAGGGGAATGGACATGAGCAAGGCACGCGACAACAAGAAAGAGACCAAGAAGACCCCCGCGAAGACGCTCAAGGAAAAGAAGGCGGCCAAGAAGGACAAGAAGACCGCCAAGCTCGGACAGGGTAGCCTCGCGCGCTAGGGCCCTCCTTGCGACTAGTCGGTATGCGGTCCCGTTACGGGTAACGGCCGCCGGGGCTCGACCGGGGTGATCGGCACGCTCAATCCTGGGACGAGGTAGTGCTCGACCAGTTCAAAGAAGCGTTCGTAGAATGCATTCGCATGGATGGTCTCGCTCGCCACCTTCACCAGCGCGTCGTCACTTGAGCCGAACGGCAAAGACACCGCACCGATCGCGCCCACGCCCACGCTAGCCGAGCTGTTCGTCTTCTTCAGGGAATAGCGCTCCTGTACCGCGTTCACGAAGGCCATGCTGGTGTCGTCCTTGCCGCCGGCGAGCGCGCACACCACATGGAATTCGATCTCCTCATGCGTGTCGCTGTCCTGCTGGAAGCTCTTGCGGGCATCGATCAGGTCCGAGCGGGCCTGGTTGATGACGTAACCCTGGCTGAGCAGGGCACGCCGGGCTGCCTCGCAGGTCGCGCTGATGCCCGCGGCATAGCTGTGCGAATAGGGACTCGTGGAGCCGAACTGCTCCTGCTCGTAAATCGGCTGGGGCGTCTTGCAGCCGGTGACGGCGGCGACTGCGAGGACAGCGAGGGCGGCGAGGGCGGCATGACGGCGGCCTGACGGATTCAGCATGGTCGAACTCTTCCTGGGAGGGGCAGTGCCCCATGGACGGGGTGAAACGGCAATACTCTGACCGGACACGAACTGCGAAGGTTTCGTCCTCCCGCAACCCGCAGGCCGAACTCTGAGCCCGATACTACGCGAAACATCAGGACCGTCGATCCCGCAGCGGCAGACCGCGCACCTCGCGGGGCAGGCGGCAGGGCCGGGCAACCATGACCGGGCAATCATGACCGGGCAGACCTTGGAGAACTTGCGGTCGGTGACAGTTTCTGAGCAGACCCTGCCGGCGCTGAACTTTTGGTGATTACTTCGGGTCGCACGCATGCGAGTCTTAGGGCTCGAGTCGATCTGGCGCGCCATTCGGACCCGGGCCGCGGGAAGATCGACGCAATCCCAGGATGAAGGAGGTCAGACATGGCATTGAATACGGCCCTCAGTGAGTTCCTCTCTCGTCATCCCATGCGTTGGCGTGCCCGCAGCGTGGCGCCCGGTGCGGCGGGCGAGGCGATCCTCTGGCAGCGGGTCGGCACGCTCGCATGGATCATGGGCGCCGCACTCGAGGACAACCCCTTTCGGAAATATCAGGCCCTGTATGCAGGCGAGACGAGCGCTGCCACCGACTGGCGGACCAAGCTTGCGGCCTGGGATCGGGGCTGGCAGAACGCGGCGCGCCGGGCGCGCCCTGCGCCTGTCGGGATCGTGCGCGCCTACCTGCCGTATGCGGCACGCTTTCGCTCGGTCCTCCAGCGCAGGCGGGCTGCCCTGCCGCGCGCGAAGTCCTGATGGAAGATCATGGCACGAACGCATCAGCACCACGGATCCCGGCGCACCTCAGGTCGGGACCGTTTGATCCACTGTGTAGAGGCCGCCTCGGCCCTCGAGGGCTGCGATGCCTCCCAGAGTCAGGGCGACTGCACCCGCCACCATGAGTCGGTCAGTCAGGAACGCGAGTGGCACCGCCATAATGAGCACCACCATGCCGAGCACCTGCGACAGGGGGACACGGCCGTAGACGGTCTGCTTCAAGAGCATGCTGCCGAAGAGGTACAAGAGGGGACCGCCGGCCAGCACCGCGATGGCGGGCGGATCGATCCGGGCGTCGGGCTTCTCGATGACCAGTTCGTTGGCCACGGCGACGACGATGATGCCCGCGACCAGCGCGACGTGAACATAGTGGAAATAGGCACCCAGGCGGCCGGGATCCGCGGCCTGTTCGAGCACCTGCCGACCCTGGCCGCTGCTCCTGGCAAAGTAGATCCACCACAGGCTGATGTTGGTGACGACGGCGACCAGCAAGGCAATCAGGGTCGGGGCGTCCCAATGCGCATTCTGGCTGGCACTCGCTCCCGTGACCAGGACCGACTCGCCAAGGGCCATGATCACGAAGAGCTGGCAGCGTTCTGCGAGGTGGCCGCCATGGATGGTCCAGTCGGTGGTGCGCGAGCGCCCGAGCCCCGGTAGACGGAAACCCAGCATCGGCGCGACATATTCGCAGGTCACCGCAGCCACCCAGAGGGGCAGACGCAACGGCTGACCGGCGAGACCGCCGCCGATCCAGAGGATCGCCGAGATGATGAGCCAGCCGAGGATGCGCGTGAAGTTTGGTGTCAGCGGATTGCTTCGGCCAAGGTGCCAGAGCACAAACAGGGTCCGTCCGACCTGGAAGGCGGCATAACCCAGTGCGAACACCAGACCACGCGCGCCGAACGCCTGCGGAATGGCCGCTGCGACCAGAAGACCCACAGCCATGAGGGCAAAGAGCATGCAGCGCATCGAGAACAGTTCCGGATTGCACCAGTTCGTGACCCACGCGGTGTACTGCCACCCGAGCCAGACGGCGCCCCACAGCACGAGCGTCTCGAGCGCGTTGCCCCACGCGATGTCAGCGGCAAGCCGATGCGACAACTGGGTGACGGCAAAGGCGTAGATGAGGTCGAAGAACAGCTCCTCGTTGGTGACGCGCGCATCGGCCAGGCCGTGTGGTCGCAAAAAGGGGGTGCCGGTGGTCATGGTCGTGTTGTCGGCAGGTCGTGGGCTGCAGGAGTGATCGAGGGTACCTGTGCGCGATGGTAGCGAATCCGCGCGGGTTTATGAAGCCTCGCCCATCCTTGGCGCATGCCGGGCACTTTACGGCACGCCCCGCATCGCCGAAGATGCGGACTTGCGGGCCCGTGGCACTGGTAATGCACTGGCAACGCACTCGCAATGCACCTGCAATTCACTCCAAGAAGCGCGCGGGCTCGCACGNNGCGCACCGCGCGCCCGCTCCTCCTTAGATCGGAATCCCGCATGGCCGCGTCCATACCGCAGATCACGCAGATCACCGAGCTTGGTGCCTTGGGCCTGTCGCAGGCGATCCACCAGCGGCAGGTCTCGTGCCAGGAGGTGATGCGCGCCTACCTCGACCAGATTGCCCGGTTTAACCCGACCTTCAACGCCATCGTCTGTCTGCTCGACGAGGATCGCCTGATGGCTGCCGCCGGACTGCGCGACGCAGAGCTTGCGCGGGGCCTGTCGCTCGGGCCCATGCACGGCTTCCCCCATGCGGTCAAGGACCTGGTCGATGCTGCCGGACTCGTGACCTCGCGCGGCTCACCCCTGTTTCGCGACTGCGTGGCGCGCGAGGATGCCCTTCTGGTGGAGCGCATCAAGCGCGCGGGTGCGATTGTGATCGGCAAGACCAATGTGCCTGAGTTTGGCCTGGGCTCCCAGACCTACAATCCGGTCTATGGCGTCACGCGCAACGCCTACGATCCGAGCCGCACTGCGGGAGGCAGCAGCGGCGGGGCGGCGGTCGCGCTCGCGCTGCGCATGCTGCCGTTGGCCGATGGCAGCGACACCATGGGCTCGCTGCGCAACCCAGCCGCCTTTAACAACGTCGTCGGCATGCGGCCGTCCTTCGGTCGGGTTCCCCGGGCGCCCAGTGGGGACGTGTTCTTTCGGCAACTCGGCACTGATGGCCCGATGGCTCGCTCGGTCGCCGATGTGGCGCTGCTCTTGTCGGTGCAAAGCGGCTTTGACGCGCGCTCGCCCCTGAGCAGCGTCACCGATCCTGCCGCCTTCGCCCGCATCGCGCCGCGCGCGGGGCGCGGCGTGCGCCTGGCCTGGCTCGGCGACTGCGGGGGCCACCTGCCGCTTGAGGAGGGCATCCTGGAGTTGTGCGAGGCTGCGCTCGGCGCCTTTGCCCTGCAGGGCTGTCACGTCGAGCCGGTGACCGTGCCTTATGCCATGGACCGCCTCTGGGAGTGCTGGCTCACCTTGCGTCATTGGAGCATCGCCGCAGAGCTCGGAGATCTATACACCGACCCGGCCCGGCGCGCACAGCTCAAACCCGAGGTCGTCTGGGAGATCGAGGGGGGGCTCGCGGTTTCCGGCAGCGACCTCGCGCGGGCGGCGGCGGCGCGTTCCCAGTGGTACGCGGCATTGCGCACGCTATTCGAGCGCTTCGACTTCCTGCTCCTGCCCTCGGCCCAGGTCTTTCCCTTCGCCGCTGACGTGCATTGGCCGCGCGCCATTGCGGGCCACCCCATGGATACCTACCATCGCTGGATGGAAGTCGTGATCGGGGCGACCCTGGCCGGCCTGCCGGCGCTTGGCCTGCCGATCGGCTTTAACGACGCCGGTCTTCCGATGGGGATGCAGATCATCGGGCCTGCGCAGGCGGACCGGGAGGTGCTGGCGATCGCGGCGCTCCTTGAGGAGGCGACTGGCTGGTCTGCGCGCTGCGCGCCCCCGAGCATGGGGTCGGCCCCGGCCGGCTAGGCGAGGCCGAGTTTCTGCGCGAGTCCGATACGCTGCAGTTTGCCGGTCGCCCCCTTGGGCAGCTCGGCCATGAACAGCACCTTGCGCGGCACCTTGAAATCGGCAAGCCGGGTTGCGGCGAATTCACGGATCTCGAGCTCGCTCGCAGTGAGCGATTCGCGCAGGACCACCACCACGCCGACTTCCTCACCGAGCTTGTCATGGGGAATGCCGAAGGTGACGACCTGGAGGATCGCCGGATGGTCCATCAGCACCTCGTCGACTTCGCGCGGCGAGAATTTTTCGCCGCCGCGATTGATGATCTCCTTCAGTCGTCCCGTGATGGTGAAGTAGCCGGCGTCGTCCATGATCCCCTGGTCGCCGGTGCGGAACCAGCCCTTCACGAACGCCTCGGCATTGGCCTTCGGATTGTTTTCGTAGCCACTCGTGACGTTGGCACCGCGGATCACGATCTCCCCGGTCACGTTCGGCGGGAGGATCTCGCCGGCCTCACCCATGATGGCGACCTCGGGTCCGGCGGCGATGCCCACGCTGCCGGGCTTGCGCTGTCCGGGGGGCAGCGGGTTGCTGCACATCTGGTGCGCCGCCTCGGTCATGCCGTAGGACTCGATCAGAGGCGCCTGGAAGACCGCCTCGAGCTCGCTGATGACCTTCGTTGGCATGGACGCGGAGGAGGAGCGCAGAAAGCGCAGCCGATGGCGCTCGATCACCTCGCGGTTGTGGGCGGCACGGGTGAGGATGGCCTGGTGCATGGTCGGGACGGCCGTGTACCAGGTGGGTGCGCTCGCATCCATCCACCCAAAGAAGCGCAGCGCGTTGAATCCTGGCGTGCAGGTGATGTAGGAACCCGCCGACAGCGGGGCGAGCATGCCCGCGATCAGGCCATGAATGTGGAACAGGGGCATGATGTTCAGGCCCCGATCCGTTGCCGCAAGGTCCAGCACCTGGGCGATGTTGCCGGCCGAGGCGGACACGTTGCTCTGGCTAAGCGGCACGATCTTCGGGCGCGAGGTCGTGCCCGACGTGTGCAGGATGAGCGCGATATCGTCGGCCCCGGCGAATCCGCCCTGGCGCAGGGGGCCGGTGGTGCCGCCCGGAAGCCTGAGCGTGAACAGGCCCGCACCGCCGTCGCGGGTCGCCTCGAGTTCGATGATGCTAACGCCCATCTTCTGTGCGACGGCGACCGCCGGGGAGTCGCTGCCCTTCTCGACGATCAGGGCGCGCGCCTTCAAGTCGGACAGGTAGAACTCGAATTCCTCGGCCCGGTAGCCGGGATTGAGCGGCGCCGCGGTGGCGCCGGCGGCCACGCCGATGAAGGCACTCCCCATCTCCGGTCCGTTGGGCAGCACGATACCCACCCGGTCGTTTCGACCGATGCCAAAGCTGTTCAGGGCGGCGATGGTGCGGACGATGTGCGCGCGCAACTCCCGGTAGTGCAGGTCAGGGCAGCCGGGGGCTCCCAGCGCTGGCGCGTCGTCGCGCCCGGCCGAGAGCAACTCGGCCAGTGTCGAGAATCGGGGTGTCATTCGGGTTCCTCTGTCGTGTTTCGAATCGTTTTAGTCGGCACGGATCCGCAGCGTCCCGCCGTGGGTCTGGAGCGTGCGGGCGAGCAGGCTCGCCGCCGCGTAGATGGCGCTGATCTGCGGCGTGGGAGTCGCCGTGATGCGTCCGAGCTCGACCACAGAGCCCACCAGGGCCTCGAGCTCGATCGGGCGCCCGGCCTCGATGTCCTGGAGCATGGAGGTCTTGTGGTGGCCGACCGCCTCGGCTCCCGCGATGCGCTTCTCGAGGGAGACCTTAAAGCGGATGCCGAGGTGCTCGGCCACCGTCTGCGCCTCTTGCATCATGTTGGCGAGCAGTTCCCGCGTCAGGGGAAACTGACAGATGTCTGCGAGGGTAGCATGCGTGAGTGCGCTGATCGGATTCAGGCTCAGGTTGCCCCATAGCTTGGTCCAGATCTCGGCGCGGATGTCCGATAGCACCGGTGCCTTGAAGCCCGCGGTGCGCAGGATCTCGGCGACGCTGCGGATGCGTTCGGTCTCACTGTTGTCGATCTCGCCCACCGAAAAGCGGTTGCCCTCGAGATGCTTGATCACGCCCGGGGCGATCACCTCGGCGGCAGGATAGACGATCGAGCCGATGACCCGGTCGATGGGCAGATGCCCTGCGATCACCCCGCCGGGGTCGACGCTCTCGAGGCGCAGGCCCTCGTGCACGCCGCCGTGCTTCATGAAATACCACCACGGGATGCCGTTCTGTGCCGTGAGCACCATCGTTTGGTCGTGGTAGAGCGCAGCGAGGTCCCCGACGACGGGCGGCACCTGGTGGGCTTTCATGCCCAGGATCACCAGGTCCTGGGGACCGGCCTCTGGGATGCGGTCGGTCGCTGCGAGCTGCACGGTGAGTTCCGTGCCGCTCTCCTCGATCAGGCGCAGACCATGCGCGCGGATCGCGGCCAGGTGGGGGCCCCGTGCAATGACGGTGACCTCGTTGCCCGTATGGGCAAGCCGCGCGGCAAGCAGCCCGCCGATGGCGCCCGCGCCGATGACACAGATTTTCATGCGTTCGTCTCCAGGGTGTTGCTAAGGGTGCCGATGCCTTCGATGCTGACCTCGACCGTTGCGCCGGGCTTCATGGGCAGGGCACCCACTGAGGTACCGCAGGCGATCACATCGCCTGGCTCCAGGGTCACTTCGCGCGAGATGAGGCTGACGATGCGGGCCGGCGGCAGGATCATGTCGCGTGCCGGATAGTTCTGGCGCTCGCGTCCGTCGACGAGCGTGCGCACCCGCAGCTCCGACCAGTCGAGCCCTTCGGCGACCGTCGGTCCGAACGGCCCGAAGGTATCGCAGCTCTTCGCCCTCGCCCACTGGGCAAACGAGGGGTCGCGATTCAAGAGGTCAAAGGCCGTCACGTCGTTCACACAGGTATAGCCCAGAATGTGCGCGGGCGCCGCGTCCTCGGTGATGCCGCGGCAGGACGATCCGATGACAATCCCAAGTTCCCCCTCGTAGAAGATCCTCCCGGCATAGCCCAGCGGGGCGCGGATGATGCCGCCAGGCGCAAGATAGCTGTTGGCCGATTTAAGGAAATATAACGGCTCCTGCGGCCTGCCTTGGCCCAGTCGCGTCGCCAGTTCGCCGAAGTTGTTCCACAGGCCGATGAATTTCGGGGCCACTACGGGGGTGAGGAGCGTCACGTCGGCGTGCGCCAGGATGCGTCCGTCGGGTCTGCCCTCGCCGATGCGCGGACCGTCGTAGACGCGGATGCCCTGGTCGTCGTCCAGAAGCGTGCCGCACAGCGTCTCGTCGCCGTGCGCAAATCGTATCCAACGCCGCATTCGCTACGCTCCAGGGTGAGGGTCCAGACTGACGGTTGGGCGCGCGCCGTCCTGACAAGCCCGTATCGGGGAGCCTTAAGTGGCGCGCGGTTGGACCGGCGCGGGCGAGTCCGCCTGGCGGCCGTAGCGGGTGTCCGGCGTGACTGCCCGGGCCGGGTTTCTAAGACCGGTTACTTAATGCTCCGGCCATTATTTTAGACGCTTTCCCGGCGCTCTCCGAATCGGGGCCGGCAAGACGGGCAGGCTCCGGTGCGGGCCCAGGGCTGTGGCTCCTGGCGCGTCGATGACACGGCCCTAAGAAACGGCCCAATCAACCGGCCCAATCNNCAACCGGCCCGATCAACCGGCCCTATGAACCCGCCTCAGATGGGACCTGAGAACGCGCCGCCCGGATCAGGCGGCGTAGTTCCGGAATGCAGGAGCCGCACTGTGCCCCGCAACGCAGCTCGCCGCGCAGACTCGCCATGATGGTCTGCTCGGGCGGACCGGGCCCCTCGTTGGCGCCTTCGGTGACCGGGCACTCGAGCCACTTCGAGACGTGCGCCGTGATCACAGCCTCGGGGACCCCGGCACAGTTGCAAAGGATGCGCGAGGGGGCGAGCGTTTCCGCCGGGGGTGTCGCGCCCGGGGCCAGCAGCCGGCGCTTGGCGAACGTGATTGGCAGCCCGGCCTCGAGGTAGGCGCGCAGCCAGCCGGCGGCGCGTGCATCTCCGGCCACGGAAAAGCCGGTGATCCGCTCGTCGCTGACCCGCACGCGCCGCGACTGCCCGCGCCGGGCATCCTGGTAACTTAGCACCTGCGCCTGATTTAGGCCAAGCCGGGTGAGGATCCTTTCCAGGACATCCGGCGGGGCCGGGTAGTCGTCGGCCGCCCGCCATTCGAGACCCACGCGTTCGCGGCCGAAGGGCACGCAGTGCGCATAGCTGAATCGCTTGAATTCGGCGCGTAGCTGCTGCTGGATGTCGAGCATCCGGTCAGGCTCGATCCAGGCGCATGCGTGCCAGTGCCAGGCCAGGTGTGCCTTCAGAACCTTGACCGCAGTGTGTTTCAGTTCAGGCTGCTTGGAGAGGGGATCGAGCGCTCCTGCGAAGAGCTCGTTCGGTCCGTGCACGTGACCGCCCCGCGCGCGACCGGAGACGTGGGCATCGCTCCAGTGCATGGCCACGAATGCACACCCAGGCTTAAGACCCGGCGCAATCGCAGCAGGCAGCAGCTGGCTGCCCAGCCGCCCGGTGACGTGCACGAGTTCGCCCGGCGCCACGGCGAGGCGGTGGGCATCCCCTGGAGCGAGCTCGATCACCGGACTGGGCGCATGCGCGAAGGATCGGGCGAGGGTGCCGGTGCGGCTCATGCCGTGCCATTGATCGCGCAGTCTGCCGCTGGTGAGCGCAATGGGATGGCGTCGATCCGCCGGTTCGGCGGGCGGTCGGGGGGCGGGCGCCGTGAAGCGGGCACGTCCGTCGGCCGTCGCGAACACGCCATCCTCATAGAGTCGGCGCTGTCCCTCGTGCGCTCCTGCGGGATAGGGCCACTGTTGCGGGCCAGCACGCTCGAGGATGGCATAGTCGAGTCCCCCGATGTCAAGATCGCGACCGCGAGTCGTGGCCCGGTGCTCATTCCAGATGTCCTCTGGATCGGCGTAGGGAAACAGGGTTGCGAGGCCCGGGCGCAGCGCCGTCTCCATGCGCTGCGCGCAGGCGAGCGCGATCTGCCAGTCGTGGCGCGCGCGGCCGAAGCCCGGCTGCGCGGCGCGTACTCGCGAGATGGTGCGATCCGAGTTGGTGACCGTGCCTTCTTTCTCGCCCCAGCTGGTGGCCGGAAGCAGGAGGTCTGCATAGGGTGCGGTTGCCGTGTCCCGATACGCGTCCTGCACGATCACGAGTTCTGCCCGCGCCAAGGCCTCGTGCACCGCCCTCTGGTCGGGCAGGGAGTGGGCGGGATTCGTGCACACGATCCAGACGGCACGTATCTCACCGGTGCGGATCGCCTCGAACATCTCGACGGCGGTCTTGCCGGGTCGGGCGGGAAGCCCAGGGACGCCCCAAAAGCGCGCGATTTCCTGGCGATCGAGCGGGTTGTCCAGGTCGCGATGCGCGGGCAGGAGGTTCGCCATGCCGCCTACCTCGCGGCCTCCCATTGCATTGGGCTGGCCCGTCAGGGACAGCGGTCCCGCACCCGCTCGGCCGATTTGGCCGGTTGCAAGGTGCAGGTTGAACAGGGCCGTGTTCTTGTCCGTACCCGCAGCCGACTGGTTCAGCCCCTGGCACCAGAGGGACAGGGTCGGGCCGCATGCGAAGGCGCGCGCAGCCTCCTCGATCTGCGCGAGGGGCAGCTCGCAGGCCGCGCAGATCTCGTCCATGGAAAGCCCTGCAAGCAGGTCCTGGAGCGCTGTGAAGCCCACGGTATGGCGAGCGATATAGCCGGGATCGGCAAGACCTTCCTGCAGGATGACCTTCAGCATGCCGTGGAACAGCCATACGTCCGCACCCGGGCGGATCTGCAGAAACAGGTCTGCCTCTTCGGCGCTGTCGGTGCGCCGGGGATCGACCACGATCACCTTCTGGGCGGGATTGTTCTGGCGCGCGCTGCGCAGGCGCTGGTAGAGCACCGGATGGGCGAACGCCGGATTGGCGCCGGCAATGAAGACGGTGGCTGCGTGATCGAGGTCTTCGTAGCAACAGGGAACCGCGTCGGCGCCGAAGCTCTGCTTGTAGCCGGCCACGGCCGAGCTCATGCAAAGGCGCGAGTTTGTGTCGATGTTGTTGGTGCCAAGGAGGCCCTTGGCGAACTTGTTGAAGATGTAGTAGTCCTCGGTGAGAAGCTGACCCGAGACGTAGAAGGCGATGGCATCGGGACCGTGCGCCCTGACGATCTCGAGCAGGCGCGTGCTTGCGAAATCCAGCGCCTCGTCCCAGTCCACCGGCGCGCGCGCCGCGCCGCGGACCCGGCGCAGCTCGGGTTCTCCGGCTCGGACCTGGCTTGCGATCGCCGCACTTGCCGTCAGTGCGAGGGTGCTCCCCTTGGAACACAGGCGTCCCCGATTCGCGGGATGGTCCGGGTCACCGCGTACGCCGCTGATCGCCGGTGTGCCATCGGCGCCGAGGCTGGTTTCAATGATGACGCCACAGCCCACGCCGCAGTAGCAGCAGGTCGAGCGCGTCTCGCCCCTTGCAGGCGGAGAGGTCCACTGGCCGCTGCCTGCCGCCGCAAGCCGGGTGGCGGGCAGATCATCAAGCGGCGGCACGGGCAACCTCGGGTGCATGAGGAGGCTCGCCGGCCGTCGCCTCAGGTCGGCCGAACATCAATTCATCCCTGAGTTCGGCAATGGCGTGCTCGCCGCGCAGGAGTTCGAGGTACCAGCTGCTCTCGCCGGTGTCACCGTAGAGGCAGGCACCCACGAGCCGGCCCTCGCGTAACACGAGCTTGCGGTAGATCCCCGCCTCGGGGTCGGCGAGGACGAGTTCGTCAGCCCCGGGGTCGGTCTGGAAATCCCCCGCCGAGAAGACCTCGATGCCGGTCACCTTGAGCTTGGTCGAGAGGACCGAGCCCGTATAGCGCAGCGTCCCCCGGCCGGCCAGTTGCTCGGCCAAGACCGCGGCCTGTTCGACGAGCGGTGCGACCAGCCCGTAGCAGCAGCCGCGATGGCTTGCGCACTCGCCGACCGCGTAGATGTGGGCATCGGAGGTCTGCAGGGTGTCGTCCACGACGATCCCGCGAGCGCATTCCAGCCCCGCCGCCTCGGCCAACAGCGTGTTGGGCCGGATGCCGATGGCCATCACGACCAGGTCGGCCGCGACGGAGGACCCGTCGGCGAGCTGAACTGCCGCCACGCGCGCGTCGGGCCCCGCCAGAAGCGCCTGTGTGTTCGAGGCGAGCCGGAAGTCGAGCCCACGCGCCTCAAGGGACTGCTGCAGGAGTTGCGCTGCGGTGGCATCGAGCTGGCGCTCCATGAGCCAGGGCGCAAGGTGCACCACGGTCACCTGCATGCCGCGCGCGGCGAGCCCGCAGGCCGCCTCGAGGCCAAGCAGCCCCCCGCCGATAACGGCCGCATGCCGGTGGCAGCGGCTCGCCTCGATCATCGCCTGGGTATCTGCGATATCGCGATAGGCGAGCACGCCCGGCAACTCGCGCCCGGGAATGGGCAACATGATCGGCAGGGAGCCGGTCGCCAGGATCAGCCGGTCATAGCCGGTCGCGCTTCCCGCAGCATCGATCACGACGCGGCGGGCACGATCGATGGACGTGACGGCCCTCCCGCAATGCAAAGTGATGCCGTGATCAGCGTACCACTCGAAGTCATTCAGGATGATGTCGTCGAAAGTGCTCTCGCCGGCCAAGACCGGCGAGAGCAGGATGCGGTTGTAGTTCGGATGGGGCTCGGCACCAAACACGCTGATCTCATAGCGATCGGGGTCGTGCCTGAGCAGTTCCTCGAGGGTACGTACCCCTGCCATGCCATTGCCCACGACCACCAGCCGTTCCCGGCTCATCGAGCCCACCTTTCTCTACGCCTCCGGGGGCCTGGGGGCTGCGAGGTCGAGCTAATGCTCGGCAAGGGCTCCCCCGGTAAATTCCGTGGCTAGGGCAGGGGTACCGCGCGCCCAGACGGTCCAGTTCGACCGTCTCCAGATGACGAGCACCAGGGCCAGTCCTGCGATCGCGCCCAGCACCGCAAAGCCCGTCTGGTAGCTGCCCGTGGCTTCCTTGGCCAGCCCCATTGTCACGGGGAGATAGAAGCCGCCGATGCCGCCGGCAGCGCCGATGAGCCCGGTCATGAGGCCGGTTTGCCCGGGCCAGCGCTGCGGCACCAACTGGAAGGTGGCCCCGTTGCCGAGTCCGAATCCGAGGTAGAGGGCAACCAGGAGCGCGATCGCCGCGGGGAGCGTCGGCTCGAAGGCAAAGAAGGCCATGTCGCACAGGCCGAGCGCGGTCAGGATGAACAGCAGCGCCTTCACGCCCGTGATGTGGTCGGCGATGAGGCCGCCCACGGGTCGCACCATCGCGCCCGTGAAGGCGAGCAGCGACATGAACAGACCGGCGTCGAGCTTGTTCATGCCGTACATCGAGGTCAGGAGCGTCGAGACGTAGGAAGACATGCCCACGAAGCCGCCGAAGGTGACGCTGTAGACCAGCATCAGCACCCAGGTGTCGCGCTCCCGAAAAACACTCCGGTAGCGGCCGGGCAAGAGCGCGATCGCCAAGAGGGCTCCGGCGATGGGCAGCAGCAGCACGCCGGGCTTGGCACCAAACAGCCAGCCGGCACGTACGGCCAGGACGAGACCGATGATGCCCGCTAGGATGGCCACGAAACAGAAGACGGGCGGCCCGATGCGACCGCTCTTTGTACTTTGATCGCGAGCCCAGAACCAGACCGCCAGTGCCGCGATGCCAAGCAGGGGTAGGGCGGCAGCCGCGGCGATCTGCCAGCCGAATGCCTGGGCCAGACGGGGAAAGAGAAAACCGTCGAGCACCGCGCCGATATTCCCGGCTGCAGCGAGCCCGAGAACCAGACCTTGCACGCGTGGTGGGTAGCTGCTGCCGGCCATGGGTAGTGCGACTGCGAAACTCGCGCCCCCAATACCGAGGAAAACCCCGAGGATCACCAGTGTGTTGTACGAGGGCTCGACCAGAAGCGGCAAGATGGCGCACGGCAAGGCCGACAGGCTGATGCCGATCAGGGCGACCAGGCGCCCATCGAGGGCCTGGAACAGATTGCCCAGCGTGACCCGCAGAATCGCCGCTGCAAGCACTGGAACCGCAACCAGAAAACCCTGCTCGGCAGGCGTCATGACGAGGTTCTTGCCGATGAAGGGCGCGAGCGGCCCGAACATCACCCACACGGTGAAGCCGGTATCGAAGTAGAGGAAACAGGCAAGGAGCGAGCGCCAGTTGCCGCTACGCAGCGAGGAAAGGAGGGCGGCCATGGTGAGTCCCGAGCGCTGACGTGGCGCCGCGGGTGCAGAACCCGACGCAGCTTTGTTGCAATGCAAAAATGGTGCCAGAGGGCTACCGCGGGCGGCCCGGTTCCCCGGGCGGCCGGGGGGCTGAAAGTGGTGCGGCGGGCACCATTTCGGGGAAGGCAATGGGTCCAGAACGGCTGGCGCGACTCCTCGCCTGTGTCGCCTCATGGCCGGGTCCGCACGCGCGGCGCCCTGCCGGGCCGAGACCCGCTATTTCACAAAATTGCCCTTGGTGCCGATCATGGTGATGTCGACAAAGCGCGAGCCGTTGTGGTTATCCGGGGTGAAATTCACCGTGTATCCCCCCAGATCGTAATCGTGCAGGGTTTCGAGCGCGGCGATCAGACCCTCGCGCGTCAGGTCCCGGCCGGCACGCCTTAGACCCTCAACCAACACGCGCGCGGCGATGTAGCCCTCCATGGTGCCGAAGTCGGGGTTGCTGACCCCGGCGGCCTTCAAGGCCTGCGCGTATTCGCGCTGCAGGGGTGAGACGCTGCTCCAGGGAAAGGGTACCACCTGCGTGATCATGACGCCCGCACCTTGCGGGCCGAGCGCGTCGGCCAGCTCCTGGCTGCCCACGAACGAGACGTTGACGAACTGTCCGCCATATCCCGCGGCGCGCAGTTCCTTGATCAGGGCCGCACACGAGGCGTAGGCGCTGATCTGCACGATCGCATTCGGCTCTGCCGCCCGCAGGGTTGCCGCCGCCTTGGCGACGTCGGTGCTGTTGCGCTCAACGGTGGCGAGCGCCGCGATTTTCATCTGGCGCTGCGCGAGTGCCCGGCTGACACCCTCGAGTCCTGCCTTGCCGTAGGCGTCATCCTGGTAGAACACCGCGATCTGGCTAAAGCCGGTCGTGGCAAGTTGATCGACGATACGCTCGGTCTCGTCGGCGTAGCTCGCGCGGATGTTGAAGACGTAGCGGTTAAAGGGCTCGCGTAGCGAGGTGGCGCCGCTGTAGGCGCCGAAGAAGGGGACCCTGGCCTCCGTGAAAATGGGCGCGGCCGCGATCGAGGTGGGCGTCCCGACATAGCCGAACAGGGCGAACACGCCCTCCTTCTGGACCAGGTCGATCGTGTTCTGCTTGGCCCGTTCGGCCTCGTAGCCGTCGTCGCGCACGCGCAGTTCGATCTTGCGACCGTAGATGCCCCCGCGTGCATTGACCGCATCAAAGTAGATGCGCGCACCGGTATTCATGTTCGCGCCCAGCTTCGCGGCCGGACCGCTCAGGGCGGCCGACTGCCCGAGCACGATGGTCTTGTCAGTCACGCCGGTTTCAGCCAAGGCGGGCGCGATGCCCGCATCGCAGAGCGCGAGCACCAACGTGACCCACCCCCATGCACCGCGCCAGGCCACTTTCATTAGTCTCCTCCTTTTCCAAATCGTGCCGCGTCTCTTGTCCACACGGACCGCCGACCGTGCGGGTCCGCTTCGTGCGGACCATGCTTCTTTCGGATGGCGCTCGGGATGTGCCACGGTGCATCGCGGCCGGCCTGCCGCTGCGCACCCCGCCGCGTGGGCCTTGACACCTGGGCCCTGCCCCGCAGGCCCTTCCACAGAGGCCCTTCCATGCAGGCCCTGACAATGAGCCCTGACAATCGGGCCATACCCACGGGGACTTCTCGCGGCTGCTTCTGACGATGCCTGCTCATTCTAAATAGGTTCCCCGGCTGTGGTCACGCCCTTCGTGAGAAGAATCGCAGCGACCGTCGCACCGACGCAAAACGCCCGCCTGGGGTTGTCTGCATCCATGGTCCAGCCTCAAGGGACGCTCGCCGCATTGCAGCAGGCGCCCCTCATGACCCTCCTTAGGGAGGAGTGCGCGCCTTTGTCCCCGGCCCGCGCGTCGCGTCGCCGGGCGGCAAGCGGGCTGGGGTACTGGGTGACGAGAAGGCAAAGGCGGGAGCGGAGCAGGTGCAGATGAGGGGCGCACAAGGGTGACCGAGGTACCGCGGTGCGCACCTGTGACGGAGCCGGCGAAGCCGGCGTGGTGCGAAACCCGATTTGCTCAGCCCGGGCGCGGGCGGGATAATGCACGCATGACGCATCCGACCCTTGGCGCCGTGACGAGCGCCGTTCCCCCGATGAGCATGGGCGCCGCCGCGGGAGGCTTCGCGACGCGCAAGGTCTTCTGGGAGGATCCCTACCTGAGCCGTCTTGCGACCCGCATCAAGAGTGTTCAAGGCCGCGAGGTTACGCTCTGCGAGACCATCTTCTATGCCTTCTCGGGAGGGCAGGAAAGCGACGCGGGACTGATCGGCCCGTGTCCTGTCCTCGGCGCCGAGAAACGGGGTGCCGATATCGTCTACACCCTGGCCGAGGGGCATGCACTCGCCGTCGGAGACGAGGTCGTGGTCTCGATCGACTGGCCGCGTCGCTACCGGCTCATGCGCCTGCACTTCGCCGCTGAACTGGTCCTCGAACTGGTGTATCGGCTAAGGCCTGGCGTCGAGAAGATCGGGGCCCACATCAGCGAGGGTCGGGCGCGCATCGATTTTGCATGGCCCGGGAGCATCGCCCAGCATCTGCCAGACGTCCTGGTCGAGCTTCAGCGCATCGTCGCTGCCAACGAGACCATCACCACCGGCTACTCCGATGTGGGTGCGCAGCGGCGCTTCTGGCGGATCCCGAATTTTGCCGCCGTGCCCTGCGGCGGTACCCACCCGCGCGCCACCGGAGAGATCGGCGCGCTCACGCTCAAGCGCCGTAACATCGGCAAGGACAAGGAGCGCATCGAGATCAGCCTGATCGACGCCGGTGTGCCTCAGGGCCAGCCCCGGCCGGCGGGCGCGCCCCTAGGGTTCGAGACCAAGGGTGCGCCCGGGAAATCCGGCCGCGTCGAAATACAGCACCGTCCCGACTGACTGGTAGCGCAGCACCGTCTCGAGACCCTGGGCGCCCGGTGCCGAGCGTAACGTCGCGCTGGCCCACTTCGGCAGTGCGCCCCCGGGGCGCGCCTCGGTCAGGATCCGACCGGGCAGGGCTCCCTTGCCCGGGGTATCGAGCTTGAGCAATGCGCGCAGGGTCCGGCCGAGGTCGGCATTGCTCGCTGGCGCGGGATCGACGAAGCCGCGGCGGAAGTCCGGGCCCAATGCGGCCATGAAGTTGTAGGTGTCCGCACGGCTGAAGCTGCCGTGCATCCCCTGGCCCTGTTGCAAGAGCGTGTCGGCCACCTCGATGCCGCAGTTGGTGAGCGGTTGGCAGCCGCTGGCCTTGGAGGTGAAGTTCACGACCACCGAGGGTCGTGGAGTCAGTGCGCTGCCCACCAGATTGATGCGTGACAGGGGCAGCGTTCCGGGAATCGGGCCCAGGGCATCATCGACGAACACTCCGCTGACGTAGTCCTCCGCCAGGAGGGCGGTAATGATCCGGGGTGCTAGCGCCTTTGCATCAGGTGCGGGCAGATAGAGGAGATCCGAGCCGCCGTTGGCGGCGACGACCACCTCGGGATGCTCGGGATCGGGCCCGAGCAGGCCATTGGTGCGGCTCGGGTGCCGACCTCCGCGCCAGTCGATCGAGGCCTGTTTCAGATCAGGGTCGAAGAGCGGCAGATCCAGGGCGGCGGCGAGGTCAATGGCGAGAAATCCCGGAGGCAGCAGCCCCTGCGGCACGTCGCCATAGGCCTGGCGGGCGGCGACGCTGGTGGATGAGTGCTTGGAGATGGTCGAAAACCCGTGATCGGCCGTGACCACCACGTCCGTCGTCTCTGTCAGGCCGAGCGCCTCGAGGGCCCCGAGCAGCGCGGCCAGGTTGTCGTCGGCATTGCGGATGGCGGCGAGGGAGGTGGCGCCATTGATGCCCGGCACGAGTTCCCCCAGACTGTCGCCCTGATTATGCTGGGTGCCATCCGGGTCGCGTGACCAGAAGACGATGACAAAGGGCGCACCGCCCGCCTTGAAAGCGGGGAGAATGGCGCGCGTCGTGACCTCGACGAAGTACTTCTGCTGATCGATGTTTGCCACCAGGGTCCCCGGGTGGCGCGCATCGCCTGCCGCACCGTTGGCACCGCGACCCGGGGTTGCGGCGGGCAGATGCGCGGCGAGCAGCGCGCTCTGGATGGCGGTGCCCAAGGGAAGGCCGCCCGCATGCCCGGTGAGATCGTCGATGATGACCGTCTGCTCGCCGTCGCGTGCCGTGACATCCTGGATTGCCACGGGGCCGAGCTTGCCGACCGCGGCAGTGGCCATGCCGCGCGCCCGCGCGGCTGCGAGCACGCTTTGCTCATCGAGGAAATTTCCCGAGAAGTGTTCGTCGACATCACCGAGTACTGGATCGCTCTCAAGGAACGGGGTCGGACTGTCGTTGGCCGTCGCGACCGGATAGCCGGTGTAGATGACGTTGCCGAAGTCACCGGTATCGCCCAGGTAGTGGCCGGTCGCAAGCGCCGAGGCGTTGGGTGTGGTGAACGTTGGAAAGAGCGCATGGCTGTTGGCGAACCAGACACCCTCCCGACGCACTGCGTAGAGGGTCGGGGCCGTATCGGGCCGGACCATGCCCGCGCGCAGTCCATCGGCGACGAACAGGACGAGGTTGTGGGGCCGAGCCGCGGAGGGCGTGTCCGCGGGGGCGGCCTGAAGCGGGGCCAGGGGAAGGCTCGCCAGGGCGAGGACGGCAAGTTGCGCTCGGGCACGATTCATCAGGATCCTGAAGCTCTCCGGGTTACAGTTATCGAGGTATCGCATAAGAAAAAGTCATGAATATGACGAGCGGACCCGCGATACGCTTCTCGGGGGGCCGAGGGTGGCACAAGCGGAACTCGAGCGTGGCCCAAGCGTGGCGCAGGCGTGGCGCAGGCGTGGCGCAGGGGTGGCTCAAGCGGGACCCGCGCCGCTGCCCAGACCGGGGGCACCAAGCCAGGCCGGCGGCGTTGACCTGGCCTTGGGTTAGAGCTTGGCGATCGAGACTTCCGTGGCCTTGACGAACGCGAGGACCTCGGTCCCGACCTGCAGGTTGAGGTCCTTGACCGAGCGCGTCGTGATGACTGACGTGACGATGCCGGCGCCGGTGTCGACGTCGACCTCGGAGACGACCGGGCCGAGGATGATTTCGCGGATTTTTCCGCGGAACTGGTTGCGCACGTTGATGGACTGAATGCTCATTAGGGTCTCCCGCGTGAGGGTGGTGAAGTTTCCAGGTCTTGCGGGGGGTGAGACCCGCGTCCAAGGCGTTTGACACTACCGTAGCGCGACATAACCCCATACAACAGTTTTGTTATTCGTTTATGCAATGCAGTAATTAGGCGGTGGCGGATTTCGGCATTTTCCCCACACCAGGGGCTCAAGGGGCTGATGGGGGAGGAATTCAGTTTCCTTATAACCATATCCCATAATGTAATGAATTGAATGTTGTTGGGCTTGCGGGTAGCGACCGCTAGCATGTCGAACCATCTCGGAAATGCCATGTATCGATACGATCTAGTCGACAACAAGTTGGTCGCAGAGCGGGTCCGCCAATACCGTGACCAGCTCAGCCGATATCTCGCCGGACGCCTGTCCGAGGATGAGTTCCGTCCGCTGCGCCTGCAAAACGGACTCTACATCCAGCGCCACGCCCCGATGCTGCGGGTCGCGATTCCCTATGGCCAGCTGTCGGCGCGCCAGGTGCGCAAGCTCGCCGAGATCGCGCGCCGCTATGACCGGGACTACGCCCATCTGACGACCCGCCAGAACATCCAGTTCAACTGGCCGCGCCTCGAGGATACGCCTGACATCCTCGAGCACCTCGCCGAGGTTGAGATGCATGCGATCCAGACCAGCGGCAATTGCATCCGCAACACGACCACGGATCATTTCGCCGGTGTTGCCGCCGACGAATTCGCCGATCCCCGCCCGACGTGCGAGCTGATCCGGCAATGGTCAACCTTCCATCCCGAATTTGCGTACCTGCCGCGCAAGTTCAAGATTGCCGTGAACGGCGCGGCCGTCGATCGGGCCGCGACGCTCGCCCACGACATCGGCCTGCAGCTGGTCACCGACGCGCAGGGGTTGCCGGGCTATCGGGTGTTCGCAGGTGGAGGCCTCGGACGCACGCCGTTCATCGGTCATCTGATCCGCGATTTCCTGCCACAGGCCGAATTGCTCAACTACCTGGATGCGATGCTGCGCATCTACAACCTGCACGGCCGCCGCGACAACAAATACAAGGCGCGCATCAAGATCCTGATCCGCGATCTCACGCCCGCCCGTTACGCCGAGGAGGTCGAAGCCGAGTGGGCGCGCCTGGCCGGCGGCCCGGCCGCGGTTCCCCCAGAAGAGTTCCGGCGCCTGGAACAGTTTTTTGAACCGCCCGCCTACGCCTGTCTGCCCGGCGAGTGCGTGCCCTTGCGGCAGGCCCTGGCGGACAGCAAGCCTTTTTCGAACTGGTTCAAGCGCAACGTGATGGCCCACAAGGTGGACGGTTATGCGGCCGTCACGCTGTCGCTAAAGAAGACCGGCGTCCCGCCGGGCGACATCACTAGTGATCAGCTCGATGCCGTCGCGGCGCTTGCGGAGCGCTATAGTTTTGGCGAGGTGCGTGTCTCGCATGAGCAGAACCTGATTCTTGCCGACGTCCGGCAGGATGACCTCTTCTCGGTCTGGAATGCAGCGCGCGATGTGGGTTTGGCGACGCCCAACATCGGCCTGCTAACCAACATCATCTGCTGCCCGGGCGGGGATTTCTGCTCGCTTGCCAATGCCAAGTCGATCCCCGTGGCCCAGGCGATCCAGGAACGCATCGAAGAGCGCGTCGACGCGCTCGACTATCTGCACGACATCGGCGAGCTCGACTTGAACATCTCTGGCTGCATCAACGCCTGTGGCCACCACCACATCGGCCATATCGGCATCCTTGGCGTCGACAAGAACGGCGAAGAGTGGTACCAGGTGACCATCGGCGGTGCGCAGGGCAACCAGGCCGCGCTCGGCAAGGTCATCGGCCCGTCGTTCGCGCGCGAGCAGATGCCAGACGTCATCGAGAGCCTGCTCGAGGTGTACCTGCGCGAGCGTCATGCCGACGAGCGGTTCATCGACACTGTGCGGCGCCTGGGCATCGATCCCTTTCGCGACCATGTCTACCGGGAGCGGGTCGATGCCTAGGGTGATCAAGGGGGGACTTGCGACGGGCGGGCGCATCGTCGAGGACAGCTGGCATGAGGTCGCCGACGAGGCCGGCCTGCTCGCAGTGCCTCGCACGCTGGATGTGCTGGTGCCGCTTGCGCTCTGGCGCGGCGCCCAGGCGCAACTGCTCGCGCGCGAAGGCAGGCTTGGCGTCCGACTGGGAGCGGCTGACGATGGCGGCGAACTCGCTCCCTTCCTCGAGCGCCTCGCCCTGGTGGCGGTCGAGTTCCCGGTCTTCTCCGACGGGCGCGGGTTTTCAACGGCGCGCCTGCTGCGCGAGCGCTATGGCTACCGGGGCGAGCTGCGCGCGGTGGGCGACGTGCTGCGCGACCAGATTTACTACATGCTGCGCTGTGGCTTCGATGCCTTCGCGCTGCGTGCCGACAAGGATCCCGAGGAGGCGCTCGCCGCCTATCACGATTTCAGCGAGTCTTACCAGGCGGCGGTCGATCAGCCCGTGCCGCTGTATCGGCGCCGCCTTCAGGGCCCGGCTCTGGCGGAGCCCAATCCATGAGCCATCAGGAACCGGCAGAAGACAAGGTGCGCGCTGCACGCGCGCTTCTCGAGGATGTCGCCATGCGCCATCCGGCTGCCGTCTTCACCACCAGCTTCGGCGCGGAGGACATGGTCGTACTGGACCTCCTCGGCCGGGATCTGCGCGCCATAGGCGTCGCGACACTGGACACCGGGCGCCTGCCGCAGGAGACCTATGACTTATGGCAACGTGCGGAGGAGCGCTATGCGCGCAAGATCGAGCCCCTCGTGCCGCGCCATGAGGCCCTTGAGCAATACATCCGCATCAACGGGGTCAACGGCTTTTATGACAGCGTCGCGCAGCGCAAGGACTGTTGCCAGGTCCGCAAGGTCGAACCCCTCTCGCGCCTGCTCGCCGGCAAACAGGCCTGGATCACCGGCTTGCGTCGTGCCCAGTCTGTGACGCGCGCGGCGCTCGCGGTCTCTGAGTGGGACGACACCCATGGGCTTCACAAGTTCAGCCCGCTTGCGGACTGGAGCGAGGCAGAGGTCTGGGGGTACATCCGCAGCCGGGACGTGCCCTACAACGTCCTGCACGACCGCGGCTATCCCAGCATCGGCTGCGCCCCGTGCACGCGCGCCGTGTCTCCTGGCGAGGACCTGAGGGCCGGCCGCTGGTGGTGGGAGGATGCGTCCGGCAAGGAGTGCGGACTGCACGTCAAGGAGGTGGTGAATCTATGAACCCTGACAACCTGACTCTGGCCAGCGGTACGGCCGGTGCCCGGCAGCCGAGTGGGCAGTCCGCATCAGGCCTGCCCCGATCACCTGAGAGCGATCACCTGGACTGGCTGGAATCCGAGGCGATTCACATCATGCGAGAGGTGGCCGCCGAGTGTGCCAACCCGGTGCTCCTCTTTTCGGGCGGCAAGGATTCGATTGTCATGCTGCGCCTCGCCGAGAAGGCCTTCCGTCCGGGCCGCTTGCCGTTCCCGTTGCTGCATATCGATACCGGTCACAATTTTCCAGAAGTCATCGCGTTTCGCGATCAGCGGGTGGCCGAACTGGGCGAGCGCCTCATCGTGCGCAGCCTCGAGGATTCGATCGCCCAGGGGCGCGTGCGTCTGAAACATCCGATGGAGAGCCGCAACCCTCACCAGAGCGTGACGCTCCTGGACGCGATCGCTGAGTTCGGCTTTGACGCCTGCTTTGGCGGCGCGCGCCGCGACGAGGAGAAGGCCCGCGCCAAGGAGCGGATCTTCTCGTTTCGCGACGAGTTCGGTCAGTGGGACCCGAAGAGCCAGCGGCCTGAACTCTGGAGTCTTTACAACACCCGCGTGCATCGCGGCGAGAACATGCGGGTCTTTCCGATCTCCAACTGGACCGAACTGGACGTCTGGCAGTACATCGAGCGCGAGGCCCTGGCCGTGCCCAGCATCTACTATGCGCATACCCGGGAAGTGGTGCGCCGTGGCGGGGCCTGGATGCCCGTGTCGCACCTGCTCGTTCCGGCGCCGGGCGAGGTCGTGGCCGAGCGGCGCGTGCGCTTTCGCACTGTCGGGGACATGACCTGCACGGCGCCGGTCGAATCGAATGCGAGCACGATCGAATCGATCATCGCCGAGACCGCGGCCACGCGCGTCACGGAGCGGGGGGCGACCCGGATGGATGACCAGACCTCCGATGCCTCGATGGAGCTGCGCAAGAAAGAGGGGTACTTCTGATGTCCCACCAAGGCCTGTTGCGTTTCTCGACTGCCGGCAGCGTTGACGATGGCAAGAGCACATTGATCGGCCGGCTGCTCTTCGATGCGAAATCGATCTTCGAGGACCAGTTCAGCAATCTCGTGCGCACCACCGCAAGCCGGGGCGGTGTTGGCGGCAACGTGGCTTCCGATCTTGCCGTCGACCTGGCCCTGTTGACCGATGGACTCATGGCCGAGCGCGAGCAGGGCATCACCATCGATGTCGCGTACCGCTATTTCGCGACCCCCGAGAGAAAGTTCATCATCGCCGATACCCCGGGCCATGAGCAGTACACGCGCAACATGGTCACGGGCGCGTCCACCGCGGACCTGACCATCATCCTCGTCGATGCGACCAGGGGCGTGCGGCCCCAGTCGCGCCGCCATGCACTCGTGGCGGGGCTGCTCGGGATCCGCAACATCGTCGTGGCGGTCAACAAGATGGATCTCGTCGAGTGGTCCGAGGCGCGCTTTGCCGAGATCCGGGCCGAATTTGCGAGCCTGACGGGAAAGCTCAATTTGCGCAACGTCACCTTCATCCCGTTGTCCGCGCTCGCGGGCGACATGGTGGTCGAGCGCGGCGCTCATCTGAACTGGTATGCAGGCCCGACCCTGCTCGAGGTTCTGCACCAGGCCCCTGCGGGCCCGGCTGAGCTCGGGGAGTTCCGCTTTCCGGTCCAGTTGGTGAGCCGGCCCGGTATCGAGGGAGCCTACACCCGGGGCTACATGGGGCGCATCGAGTCGGGCCGCGTCGCCGTCGGCGACACCGTGGTGGTCCTGCCAGGGGGTCAGACAAGCCGCGTCAGCGGCATCGTCACCTTCGATGGCAACCTGGAGACGGCCGCGGCGCCGCACTCGGTGACCCTGCTGCTCGAGGATGAGATCGACGTTTCCCGCGGGGATCTCATCAGTCACAGTGCGGCGCCTGCGCGTGCACTGCGCCGCTTTGACGCCATGCTGTGCTGGATGGACGCCGAGCGCCTGGATGTGCGCCGCAAGTACATCGTCAAGCAGGCCACACGGTCCACCAAGGCCGTGATCGAGCGCATCGATCACCGCCTGGACATCGAGAATTTCGAGCCCTGTGCCGCAGACGACCTGGGCATGAATGAAATCGGGCAGGTCTCCCTGAAGGTCCGCGATGCGCTGAGTGTCGATGCCTATGCCGAGAACCGCGCCACAGGCGGCTTCATCCTCATTGACGAGGTCACCAATCATACGGTGGCCGCCGGCATGATCCTGGCCCTCGATGGTACGGGCGCGTCGCATGGGTAAGGTCTATCTGGTGGGTGCCGGACCGGGCGCCGCGGATCTTCTGACCGTGCGCGCAGCGCGGCTCCTCGAGGCGGCCGACATCGTCTTTTATGACGCATTGGTCGGCTCGGCCACGCTCGCCCTGGCCACGCGGGCCCGGCTCGTATCCGTGGGCAAGCGCTGCGGTGCCTTTTCCGCGGCTCAGCACTTCATCAACAAGCGCCTGGTCGATGCGGCGCACCGCTATCCGATCGTGGTCCGTCTGAAGGGCGGCGATCCGATGCTCTTCGGGCGCGCCCAGGAGGAGATCGACGCCCTGCAGAAGGCGGGTATTGCAGTCGAGGTGGTACCGGGGGTCACGGCGGCGTTCGCCGCCAGCGCCGAGTTGGGCGTGTCGCTGACGCGTCGCACGCTCAGCCGCTCGGTGGTGTTTGCGACCCCGCGGATCGGACGCGGAGCGCCCGGCTCCGACTGGCTGGCCGCGGTCCTGGCGGCCGACACGGCCGTGCTCTACATGGCGTACGGCGAACTGGCCGAGATCGCCGGTCTGCTGATCCGGCGCGGCAAGGACCCGGGACTGCCGGTGGCGATCGTCGAAGGCGCATCGCTTGAGGGGCCGCCGGCCCGGTTCTCCCCGCTCGCGGACCTGACTGGATCTGCCAGCTGGGCCCAGCCGGGTGAGCTGCCTGTCGTCATCCTGCTAGGCGAGGTGTACCGGGAACTGCTCGAGGCCGCCCGGAGCGCCCCGGCCGGACCGAGCACTGCGGCTGTCGGGCCAGGGAGCGCGACGCGGCGCTCCCAGGCGCAATGATGGGCCCCGTGCAAAAGGCGGGCGCTGGTGCGCGAAGCGCAGCGGGCGGCGCTTGGCCCTCTTGCCGATCGCAAATCCGATGACTTCGTTATGGATCAGGACGCTGTGCGCGTGCCTGGCTCTGTCGTCGGCCGTGCTGGGTCATGCCGCTGGGGCAGAAAGCACGCTCCTCAATGTGTCCTACGATCCCACGCGTGAGTTGTATCAGGAGTACAACAAGGCCTTTGCGCAGTACTGGAAGGACAAGACGGGTGCCGTGGTGCGCATCAATACGTCGCATGGCGGATCCGGCAAGCAGGCGCGCGCCGTGATTGACGGCCTGCAGGCCGATGTCGTGACGCTCGCGCTCGCCTACGACATCGACGCGATCGCCGAACAGGCCAAACTCCTGCCCGCCGACTGGCAGACACGCCTGCCCGAGCGCAGCACACCGTACACGTCGACCATCGTGCTGCTCGTGCGGCACGGCAATCCGAAGGGCATCCATGACTGGGACGACGTCGTGCGTCCCGGCGTCTCGGTCGTCGTCGCCAATCCCAAGACCTCGGGGGGGGCGCGCTGGGCCTATCTCGCTGCCTGGGGCTATGCATTAAGGAAGAACCAGGGTGATGGCGCGCGGGCGCGCGATTTCGTCGCGCGGCTGTACCATAACGTTCCGGTCCTGGATTCGGGGGCGCGCGGCGCGACGGTGACCTTTGCCGAGCGCGGCGTGGGCGACGTCCTGCTCGCCTGGGAAAATGAGGCCTATCTCGCGCGCGCCGAATTTGGCGCCGACAAGTTCGACATCGTGCTGCCCTCGTCGAGCATCCTGGCCGAACCGCCGGTGAGCCTCGTCGATCGTAACGTCGACAAGCACGGCACGCGCGCCCTGGCCCAGGCCTACCTCGAGTACCTCTACAGCGATGCGGGTCAGGAGATCGCCGCCCGGAATTTCTATCGGCCACGTTCCAAGGCGGTGGCGCAAAAATACGCCCAGAACTTTCCCGCCCTGACGCTGTTTTCGGTCGACGACGTGTTCGGCGGCTGGCAGAAGGCGCAGCAGACGCACTTTGCCGATGGCGGCGTGTTCGACCAGATCTACCAGCCGGGGGGACGATGAGCCGCGGCGCGGGGCGTGCTGTGCTGGGTGTGGCCGGGCTGTTGCTTGCGGGCTTGTGCACGGCGCTGCCAGGGGAGGGATTTGCCCAGACCCAGCTGCTCAATGCCTCCTATGACGTGGCGCGCGAATTCTACCGCGAGTACAACCCCCTCTTCGAGAGCGACTGGTTGATGCGCACCGGCCAGAGCGTGCACGTGAGCCAGTCGCATGATGGATCGAGCAAGCAGGCCCGCGCCGTCATCGACGGACTCGCGGCTGATGTTGTCACCATGAATCAGGGCATCGACCTCGAGGCACTGGCTGACCACGGCATGGTCGCACCCGACTGGTCGCAGCGCTTTCCCGATGGCGCCGCGCCCACCTATTCGACCATGCTGCTGCTCGTGCGACACGGCAATCCGAAGGGTATCAAGGACTGGGATGACCTGGCCCGGCCGGGGATCCAGGTGATCATCGTCAACCCCAAGACCGGCGGCAACGGGCGCTACAGCTACCTGGCGATGTGGGGCTACGCGAAAAAGCATGGCGCGAGCGATCCCGAGGCGGCGCAGTTCGTCGGCTCGATCCTAAGGAATGTGCCGGTGCTGGAATCCGGCGGACGCTCGGCCACCAACACCTTCTTGCAGCGCGGCGTGGGCGACGTCCTTGTGACCTTCGAGAGCGAGGTCATCCAGATCGACCGGGAGTTCGGGCACGGCCGCGTGGACGTCGTCTACCCGACGCTTAGCATCCGTGCCGACAATCCGGTGGCGGTGGTCGTCCCGGTGGTCGCGAAAAAGCACGATGAGGAACTCGCCCGGGCCTACCTGCAATTCCTCTATTCGGAGCCGGCGCAGGAACTCGCCGCGCGCCACTTCCTGCGGGTGCGCTCGGCTGCGGTGATGGCGCGCCATGCCGATACCTTCCATACCATCGCGCTGTTCTCGGTCGATGAGGTGTTCGGCGGCTGGAAAAAGGCTCAGAAGGATCACTTCGATGAGGGCGCGCAGTTCGACCGGCTGATGGCTGCCTCGGGAAGGCGCTAGAGCATGCTGATCCTTAAGCGACCAAGCGTGCTGCCCGGATTCGGGCTGGCAATGGGCACGGCCGTGCTGTACCTGGGCCTGATCGTGCTCGTGCCCCTGTCGGCCACCTTCCTGAAGACTGCGACCTTGAGCTGGGGCGCGTTCTTTGCGACTGTCACCGCGCCCCGTGTGCTGGCCTCCTTTCGCCTGTCATTCGGTGCGGCGTTCCTGGCTGCCCTGATCAATGCTGTCTTTGGCATGTTGATCGCCTGGGTCCTGGTGCGCTACCGTTTCCCCGGTCGTCGCGCGATCGACGCGATCGTCGATCTGCCGTTTGCCCTGCCGACGGCCGTGGCAGGGATCGCCCTCACGGCCGTGTACTCGGAAAACGGCTGGATCGGCGAGCCCCTGGCGCGAGTGGGCATCAAGGTCGCCTTCACACCGCTCGGCATCCTGGTCGCGTTGATTTTCATCGGCCTGCCGTTCGTGGTCCGGACCGTCGAGCCGGTGCTTGAGGATCTTGAACATGAGCTGGAGGAAGTCGCGCACTCGCTTGGAGCCACGGCCTCGCAGACGTTCCTGCGCGTCATCATGCCCACGGTGATGCCGGCGCTGGTGACGGGATTCACGCTCGCCTTCGCCCGGGCCATCGGGGAGTACGGCTCCGTGGTGTTCATCGCCGGCAACATGCCGTTCGTCTCGGAGATCACACCCTTGGTCATCATCACCAAGCTCGAGCAGTACGACTACGCCGGAGCGACCGCGGTGGCGGTGGTGATGCTGGTGCTGTCCTTTGCGCTCTTGCTCCTGATCAACCTGCTGCAGGGCTGGATGCGGCGCCGCAACGCGCAGGAACGGAGCGTGCTATGAGCGCCGTGCTGGGTCGTGTGGCCGCGTCCGAGGCGGCTGTCGTGGTGATGCCCGCGCCGGGTCTGGGTACCGCGCGCCGGCGTTTTCGGCGCGAGCATGTCGGTCCGGTCCTGCTTACGCTCATTGCCTTTGCCTACCTCGCCCTCGTCCTGCTGGTGCCGCTGGCGGCGGTGTTCATCGAGGCGCTGCGCAAGGGCTGGGCCTACTACTGGAATTCCATCAACGAGCCCGATGCCCAGGCGGCGATCCGCCTGACCCTGCTTGCAGCCGGGATCGCCGTGCCGCTGAACCTCGTGTTTGGCGTGGCCGCCGCCTGGGCCGTCGCCAAGTTCGATTTTCGCGGCAAGGCGCTCTTCATCACGCTCATCGATCTGCCCTTCTCGGTCTCGCCGGTGGTCGCCGGGCTCGCGTATGTGCTGGTGTTCGGCCTGCAGGGCTGGCTTGGACCCTGGCTCGCCGAACACGACATCAAGCTCATCTTCGCCGTGCCGGGCATTGTGCTGGCCACCGTGTTCGTCACGCTGCCCTTCGTTGCCCGGGAGCTGATCCCCCTGATGCAGGCGCAGGGCCGCGAGGAGGAGGAGGCCGCGGTCGTCCTTGGCGCAAACGGCTGGCAGATCTTTAGCCGCATCACGCTGCCCAACATCCGCTGGGGCCTCCTCTACGGGGTGATCCTGTGCAATGCGCGGGCCATGGGCGAGTTCGGCGCCGTGTCGGTGGTCTCGGGCCACATCCGTGGTCTGACCAACACCCTGCCGCTGCACGTGGAGATCCTCTACAACGAATACAATTCGGCGGCGGCCTTTGCATGTGCCTCGCTGCTCGCCCTCCTGGCGCTGGTCACGCTGGTGATCAAAAGCCTGGTCGAGGGCCGCTTCCAGAAGGAGAACGCATGAGCATCCAGGTCGAGCACGTCTCCAAACGCTTTGGCGATTTCGTCGCCCTCGACGATGTCTCGCTCACGATCCAGCCGGGCGAACTGGTCGCGCTGCTTGGACCCTCGGGATCGGGCAAGACGACGCTCCTGCGTGTCATTGCCGGACTCGAGACGGCCGATGCCGGTCGCATCTACCTCGATGCCAAGGATGCAACGCATCAGCACGTCCAGGAACGAGCGGTCGGATTCGTCTTCCAGCACTACGCCCTCTTCCGTCACATGAGCGTGTTTGAGAACGTGGCGTTTGGCCTGCGTGTCAAGGCGCGCCGCGAGCGTCCGAGCGAGGCGCAGATCGCCGAGAAGGTCCATCGCCTGCTCGAGCTCGTCCAGCTGGACTGGCTCGCGGCGCGCTACCCGCACCAGCTCTCTGGCGGCCAGAGGCAGCGCATCGCCCTGGCACGGGCCCTTGCCATCGAGCCCTCGGTCCTGCTCCTCGACGAACCCTTCGGCGCCCTCGATGCCAAGGTGCGCAAGGAACTGCGGCGCTGGCTAAGACGGCTGCATGACGAGATTCACCTGACGAGCGTGTTCGTGACCCATGACCAGGAGGAGGCGCTCGAGGTCGCCGACCGCATCGTCGTCTTCAATCGTGGGCGAATCGAGCAGATCGGCGCCCCCGACGAGGTCTACGATCATCCGGAAACGCCCTTCGTCTATGGCTTTCTGGGGCATGCCAACCGCTTTCCGAGCGCCATCGAGGGCGCGGTGTCGCGCGTGGGCGCGGCGCGCATCGCCACGCCTGAGTTCTCCGACCAGGCAAGCCAGGAGGGGATCGCCTATGCCCGTCCGCATGATCTCGAGATCGTCCTGGATCCGGCGGCCGGGGCGCTCACCGCAACCCTTGTTCATGCCATCAAGATCGGACCCTCGGTGCGCCTAGAATGCCTGCGTACCGACAATGGCGAGCCGCTTGACGTCGAGCTCACGCGGGAGCGCTTTGAAGAACTCAACCCCGTGGTGGGCCAGGTGCTCCATCTGGCCCTGCGGCGCGCCAAGGTCTTCATGAAACCCGCGGAGCTCAGTGCCTAGGGGCTGATGATGGTGCAATCGACTCGCTGGGGCACGCCCCGACAGGAGGCCGCATGACTTCGTCCGAGCAACCATCAGTGGCGGCGATCCTCGAGCGCGCGGCCGAGCGCGCCCGCGCCCAGGGGCTCGCCTACCGCGGCGCGGTCACGCCCAGCGAAGCCTATGAATTGGTGCGCGCCAATGCGGCCCGCATTGTCGACGTGCGCACCCGGTTCGAGGCGGAATACGTGGGACGCATCCCCGACACCCCGCTGGTGGAGTGGCGCCAGCTGGGCGCGCCGGCGCCGAATCCTGAATTCGTGGCCGAACTGGAACGACTTGGCGGGAAAGAGACCAACACGCTCTTTCTCTGTCGCAGCGGTGTGCGCTCGCATGCTGCAGCCCTTGCGGCAACCCAGGCAGGTTTTCCTCATGCCTTCAATATTCTGGAAGGATTTGAGGGGGATCTGGATGAGCATCAGCAACGCGGAACCAAGTCAGGCTGGCGCCACGCTGGGCTGCCCTGGATCCAGGGTTGAATCGGCACTGCGCCGCTAATCGAAACTGAAAGGAGCAATCTCATGGCACTGCGTCTTGGAGACACGGCACCGGATTTCACGCAACATTCAACGGCAGGAGACATCAAGTTTCATGACTGGCTGGGGGACGGCTGGGGTGTTCTGTTCTCGCACCCCAAGGACTTCACCCCCGTCTGCACGACTGAACTCGGCGCGACCGCCAAGCTTGCCGACGAGTTCAAGCGTCGCAACGTCAAGGTCCTCGCGGTATCGGTCGATCCGCTTGAGTCACACCAGAAGTGGGTTGGCGACATCAATGAGACCCAGCACACCACCGTCAACTTTCCGATCCTTGCCGATCCGGATCGCAAGGTGTCTGATCTCTACGACATGATCCACCCCAATGCCAACGACACCCTGACGGTGCGCTCGGTGTTTTTCATCGACCCGAAGAAGAAGGTGCGGGCCAGCATCACCTATCCGGCCAGCACCGGCCGCAACTTCGAGGAGATCCTGCGCGTCATCGACTCGTTGCAGCTCACCGATCAGTACAGCGTCGCCACCCCCGTGAACTGGAAGTATGGGGAAGACGTGATCATCGTCCCCTCGCTGCAGGATCCCGAGCTCATCAAGCAGAAGTTTCCGAAGGGGTATACTGCAGTCAAACCTTACCTGCGAATTACGCCGCAACCCAATCTGAAATGAACCGTGCCGGATTGACTGCAAGAAAGCTCGCTTTGGCGGGCTTTCTTATTTGTGCAGGATTGATCGCTTTCGCGTTATACCTCCAGTATTTCGAGAACCTGGAACCCTGTCCGCTATGCATGCTCCAGCGCATCTGTTTTTCCGCTCTCGGGGTGATCTTCCTCGTCGCGTTTTTGCACGGGCCGGGTCGCACCGGGGCTCGGATCTACGCCTTTTTGGGTTTCCTCGTCGCTCTGACCGGCGTCGGGCTCGCGACCCGGCATGTCTGGCTGCAGTGGTTCCCCCCGGATGTGTCGGCCTGCACGGCGGATCTCTTTTTCCAGCTCGAGCGTTTTCCGGTCTTGTCCGTGCTTGCGAAGGCGCTGCGCGCAACCGGCGATTGCGCGAAGGTGGATTGGCGCTTTCTTGCGCTGTCGATTGCCGAGTGGTCCCTGATCTGGTTCATCCTCCTCGCGGGCTACACTCTGTACATGGCGCGCCGCGCCGGCGAGCGCCGGCTGTCGATGTGGCATTAGACGGGGTGGATTGCTGTTCTCTTAGAGGTTCCTGCGCACCATGAACAAAGCGTTCGTCAAGGAATCCGAGGCAGACGATGATGATCTGGAGGCACTGCCTGCGCCTCTGCCGGCGGGCGTCAAGAACTACATCACCCCCGCCGGCTACCAGCGGCTGCGGGAGGAGCTGCTGCACTTGATCGATGTCGAGCGGCCTGAAGTCGTGCGGACCGTCTCCTGGGCCGCCTCGAATGGCGACCGTTCCGAGAATGGTGACTACATCTACGGCAAGCGCCGCCTGCGCGAGATCGACCGCCGTATCCGGTTTCTGACGCAGCGGCTCGACCTCGCCCAGATCGTCAATCCTGCCGAACAGGAGAACGTCGATCAGGTGTTCTTCGGCGCGCGCGTGGTTTACCAGGACGGAGCCGGGCAGACCCAGGGTCTCACGATCGTCGGCAGCGACGAGGCTGAGCCGCTCGCGGGCAAGGTCAGTTGGGTCTCACCCATATCGCGGGCCCTGTTGAAGGCCCGCGTCGGCGATGTGCTCACGTTGCGCACGCCCGCGGGAGTCGAAGAGATCACGGTCCTCGAGATCCACTATCCCCAGACGCCGTGACCGGCGCTTCGGGCGGGCCCCGGTCCTGACGACGCGGGCAGCGTGGGTCACACCGGCCGGGCAGGCCGGGTCAGTATCTGGGTCAGGACTTCACGCGCACGATGCGGGTGACTTCGGGCAGGCCGCGCAGGCGCCGGATGAGGCGCGCCAGATGTGCCCGGTCGGCCACCTGCACCATGAAATGGAGCTGCGTCACTTCTTCGGCCTCGTCGTCCATCGAGACGTGGCTGATGTTCGAGCCGGCCTCCGAGACTTCAACGGCCGTCTTCGCAAGCACACCGCGTTCGTTGCGTAGCGAGATGTCGAGCTTCACGTCAAACAGGTGCGTCTGGTCGATGCTCTTCTGCCATTGGGAGTCGACCCAGCGGTCGGGATCGCGGCCCTTCAGGCGCGCGGCCGTCGGGCAGTCGGTGGTGTGCACCACGAGGCCGAAACCGCGCCGGATGTAGCCGAAGATGTCGTCTCCGGGAATCGGCCGGCAGCAGGGTGCGAGCGTGACTGACATGCCCTCGGTGCCACTGATCAGGACCGGATGCGGCGCGTGCTCGTGGCCGCCGTCCGAGTCTGCCTGGACACCCAGTCCGGTGAGGATGAAACGGCGCGCCACCACGCCCGCCAGGCGCCGCCCAAGGCCGAGGTCGGCAAGCAGTTCCTCGCGGGTCTTGGCGCCGCTTTCATACTGCACTCGTTGCCAGTCGGCATCGGTCAGCTCGTCGTAGCGATGGTCGAGCTGCTTGAGCGCCTGATCGAGCAGACGTGCCCCGAGGTCGACCGACTCCTCGTACTTCATGGTCTTCAGGTAGTGGCGAATCTCCGAGCGCGCCCGCCCGGTGCGTACGAAGTTCAGCCAGCTCGGGTTGGGCCGGGATTCGGCCGAGATGACGACCTCGACCACGTCGCCGCTTTGCAGCTCGGTACGCAGCGGAGAAAGCTCGCCATTGATCTTGGCGGCGATGCACTGGTTGCCGATGTCGGTATGGATCTGGTAGGCGAAGTCGACCGGTGTGGCGCCGCGCGGCAGTGTGATGATCTTCGACTTCGGGGTGAACACGTAGACCGCATCCGGGAACAGGTCGACCTTGATGTGCTCGAGAAACTCGGCCGAGTCGCCGGTCTGGTTCTGGATGTCGAGCAGGGACTGCAGCCACTGATGGGTGTTCTTCTGCACCTCGGAGAGGGATTCGTCGCCATTCTTGTAGAGCCAGTGGGCCGCGACCCCCGATTCGGCGATGCGGTGCATCTCCTGCGTGCGGATCTGGAACTCGACCGGGGTTCCGAAGGGACCCAGGACGGTCGTGTGCAGCGACTGGTAGCCGTTGATCTTGGGGATCGCGATGTAGTCCTTGAACTTCGAGGACACGGGCTTGAAGAGGGCATGCAGGGCGCCCAGAGTCAGATAGCACGACGCGTGGTCGGGGACCACGATCCGAAAGCCATAGACATCGAGGACCTGCGAGAACGAGAGCTTCTTCTCGACCATCTTGCGGTAGACGCCATAGATCGTCTTCTCGCGCCCATACACTTCGGCCCTAAGGCCCGCGGCAGGCAGGGCGCCGCGCACCGCCTCGAGGGTCTTGCCGACCACCTCGCGGCGATTGCCGCGCGCGGCAAGTATGGCTTTTTTCAGGACGTCGTAGCGACGCGGATAGAGATTGGCGAACGCGAGATCCTGCAATTCGCGATAGATGGTGTTCAGGCCAAGCCGGTGCGCGATCGGGGTATAGATCTCGAGCGTCTCCCTCGAGATGCGGCGTCGCTTGGCCGGCGCGAGCGACGCGAGCGTGCGCATGTTGTGCAGCCGGTCGGCCAGCTTGATCAGGATGACGCGCACATCGCGCGCCATCGCGAGCAGCATCTTCCGGAAGTTCTCGGCTTGAGCTTCCTGGCTGTCCCTGAATTCGATCTTGTCGAGCTTCGAGAGGCCATCGACCAGTTCGGCGACCTGCATGCCAAAGCGCTCGATGAGCGTTTCCTTCTTGATTCCCTGATCCTCGATGACGTCATGCAGGAGCGCGGCCATGAGGGCATTGGCATCGAGCTTCATGCCCGCGCAGATCTCGGCGACCGCGATCGGGTGCGAGATATAGGCGTCGCCGCTGGAGCGGAACTGGCCGAGATGCGCCTCGTCGGAGAAGCGGTAGGCTTCCTTGATGCGTTTGATGTCCGCAGGGCCCAGATAGGCCGAGAGCATCTCGGTCAGTGGAGCCAGACTGACGATGCGTGCCGGGGACGTGGGGGGCAGAGGGAACTGCGCGATCTGCGGGGTCGGATTGTCGGAATCGATCCCGACCGTGGTGACGCCTGCGGGCTCAGACTGAAGGTCTTCCCTGCGGCGCCGGAAATTCACCAGACGTGCGACCGAATCGAGGGCGGTGCTCAAACTCATGGGTCGGCTCGCGTTCGGTCATCCGGGACCTGGGTGGTCCCGGTGTTACGTGGGTACCTTCTTTAGCATCTCGATGCCGATTTTTCCCTCAGCGATTTCCCGCAGCGCGGTCACGGTTGGCTTGTCCTTCGCGTCGACCTTGGGCGTGTGGCCCTGGGCGAGCTGGCGGGCGCGGTAGGTTGCCGCGAGCGTCAGCTGAAAGCGGTTCGGGATATGCTTTAGACAGTCTTCGACGGTGATTCGGGCCATGGCATTTATCCGTAATGAGGGGTACCGGTCAATCGCGCAGGCGAGAGCTGGTGATGCCCAGTTGTGTGAAGAGTTCGGCGTGCCGAGCGGCTTGGGACGCGAAACGTAGCCGAGTCGCACGAACGATCGCCGTCAGCTGCTCGAGTGCGACCGGAAAGTCTTGATTGATAATAACATATTCGAATTCCGGCGCATGGGCGATCTCGCTGTGCGCAGCCAGGAGGCGCCGCTCGATCACCCGCGGGCTGTCCTGGCCGCGCTTGCGCAGCCGGTCCTCGAGGGCACGGATCGAGGGAGGCAGGATGAAGATGCCCACCGCATTGCTCACCTGGGAGCGGATCTGCTGGGCGCCTTGCCAGTCGATCTCCAGAAGGACGTCAACGCCCCGGGCGAGCTGCTCGGCGATCGCCAGACGCGATGTGGCGTAGTAATTGCCATGAACTTCAGCGTTTTCCAGGAATTCCCCCCGGCTGCGGCGTTCCCGGAACTCTTCGGGCGAGACAAAATGGTACTCCCGGCCATCGACCTCGCCGGGTCTGGGCTCCCGGGTGGTGAGGGATACCGACAGCGCGATGCCAGGATCCGCCGCGAGAAGGGCGTTGACCAGAGTCGATTTGCCGGCTCCCGAGGGCGCCGCGACGATGAAGAAATTTGCCGGATGGTTCGCAGTATTCAAGGCCTGTCCTCCTTCTTCCCTGCTGCCGCGCCGGGGTGAGAGGCGCGCCCCTTGGCGGCTGGATCCTCACTCAAGACGAGCGCGGCGCGCGGGCCTGCCGAGTATAGTGGTTCTGCCGCCCGCGCTGCGGCACCTGGAATGCGCGGAGGCGCTATTCAGGTGTCTGACCCTCGGCGCAGGGTCCGGTCCATTTGCCGTCCAAGACGATCGCCGTATCGGAGATGCTGCCGCTTGCGGACTGGTATCGGGTATGGATCTCCGAGTGATAGGCCGTGTCCCCGGTGAACGTCGTATCGCTATGGCTCGTGATGTCCGTGCCCTTGAGCTTGCACAGGTAGTCAAGCGTGACGACCGGACCCTTGGCGGTGACCTCCTTGTGGTCACAGGTCATGCCGGCTTTCTCCAGGCGGTCCAGGGACTGTCCCGGATTGAAGGCGCCGGGCGCACGGCAGACCTTCTGCAGACTCGTGCCGGGCTGGCCGCCGATGCTGACCGTCAGGTCCCAGTTGCCCGGCCGCGCTGCTGGCAGCGGATCGGCCAAGGCCAGGGTGACCAGACCGAAAAGGAGAAGGGCGCTGGAGGTGCGAAAGGCGCCAAAAGTGCGAAAAGTGCGAAGGGCATTTGATGGCGTCATCGTCAACTGCTGATCAGGAAGTGGGGCGCGGGGTCCTCCGCCGCGGTCTGAAATCGATGATACCAGCCACCGGGCTTGACCGTGGCAGCGTACAGGTGGTGTCAGGACGACGGAGAGACGGCGGAGGGAGGATATCGGGGCGGCGTCGGCCCATGACGCCGGCACAGCTCCTGCACAACCGGTATCCCCGCGTTGCCAGCCCGCTGCGACCGGGCTTTCATCCGGGAGATCTGGCTGCTCCCTGCCCCGTGCCCGGCTGGCGGCAGTCCTGGGTTTGCCAGCGAAAGGCATCGGTGTTGCCTGCTCCGACCAGGTCGCCAATACGAGCCCGCCACAACGTTTTGTCCATCGGGATCGCCCAGTCCAAACGGCAGGCCCGATCGATATAATGGGCGAATCGGTCTGGGGCTCCTCTGGAGGACGCGCAGCGCGTGATCGGCCGCCGCCGCGGCGGCTGGAGACACGGGCCGCTGGAGAGATGGCTGCCGCGCCGCACGCCGGCTCGCGCACCTCCTGGCAAAGTCGCTATACGAGCCGTACAGAAAGGGAGCTTGCGCCTTGACCGCGTCCGCACCGGCAACCGATGCGCTGTTGAATGAACTCCTCGACTGGGGTGTGCGCTATGAGCCGGAATACTCGCGGGGACTGAGCAACCATCTGCCGATGAGCCTTATCGCCTTGCAGCGTCTGGGCGCAAGTGCCGAGCGCTTGCAGGCCTACTGCTCCAGCTATGCAGCACGCCTGCGGCTCGCACCCGTCCCGGCGGAGGGCAGGGCCCGGCCAGGGGCCGCGGTGCCTACCCGGCGCTTTGGCGATGTCGGTGCATTTCCTGAGCTACGGCGCTATTTTCTCGATGAATTGGCCGAGCATGGAGTCGCGCGCGTCCTGAGTCGAGCCCTGCCGGTACTGATTCCTGGGATCGGCGCTGCTGCATTTCACGGCCAGATCCGAACGGCCTACGGCATCGAGGCGGGGCATCACGGCGAAATCGCGTCCGGTCTTGGCTATTGGGCGGCCCGCTATCTGAGGCTGCGTGATACCTTGCCGGCGCAGGGCCCCCTCGAGGCTCCGGTCTGGCTTGCGGCAATCGCCAGTGAATTTAACGACTGGCAGGCGGGTGCCGGACTCATTTTCGAGGACATGCAAGCGGTGGCCCTATCGCCGCGGCTGCAAGACCGGCTGGTGGGGCTCAAGCTCGACGGCGCGACGCTCGAACAACTGACCCGGTTTGCCGTGGAGAAATTTGTCGCGACCCGCAACTTCACGGTGCTGCATCTCATCACCAGTGCGCATGCACTGGGAGTGCTTTTGCCGTACTGCGATGAGCCGGAAGTTGCCCTACATTGGTATGCTGTGGCATTTGCTACGGCGCTCGCAGCGGTCCACTCATCACTGCATAGTGACGCTGGAGAGGTCGCTGTATTGTCGTGGTCCGAGATCATCTCCCGGGCCTTGCGCTCGGATGACGACCATGACGTCAAGTTGGTCTACACCTGCAGTCAGCTCGCGGCACTGTATCCGGGGCCCGACTTTCTACGCGCGGCATCGGCTCGGATGCAATGAGAAGGGCTGCGCATCGAAGGACGTTCTGGAGCGGACGTGCAGATTTTGGGATTCGCGTTGGTGTAACGGGTTGGGGCCGTCCTCCGTCGAGCCCGGAGGAGCCGCAGCTCCGCCGGACGATGCTGGGACGGGCATGATGCTCGTCGGAAACTAGGTCAAGCCGTACCGCAGTCGCGGTCGGCCAAGCTGTGACCCGACACAGATCTGATCCAGAAAGGATAATCGATGGCTGACAAGGTGCTGGTTTTGTACGGCTCGTATCGTTCCGATCGCATGGGCGTGCGCCTGGCGGACTACCTCGTGACGGGTCTTGCGGCGCGCGGCGCGCAAGCAGAACTGGTGGATGCCAAGGCGGTCAATCTGCCGATGCTCGATCGTATGTACAAGGAATACGCGAAAGGTGCCGCACCGGCTCCGATGGAGGCCCTGGCTGAGAAAATTCGCACCGCCGACGCGTTTGTTTTCGTGACCGGTGAATACAACTGGGGCCCGCAGCCTGGCTTGAAGAACCTGACCGACCATTTCCTCGAGGAGTGGTTCTGGCGCCCGGCGGCGATCGCGAGCTATTCGGCCGGACGGTTCTCCGGGGCCCGCGCGGGGACTGTATGGCATGGCATCCTCTCCGAGATGGGCATGGTTGTCATCTCCAGCACGATTGCAGTCGGACCGATTGCGCAGACCCTGGATATCGATGGCAAACCGATCGGCAGTGGCGGGGAGGCTTTGCAGAAGGCTTTCCCGCGCTTTGCAGACGACCTGGCGTGGTGGACCGAGGCCGCTCGCGAACAGCGTGCACGTAAAGCGCCACCGTACTGATCTCGTCCCTCGTCCGCACACCGGGGATTTTTCTTCGTATCGTGAGCATCCGATCATCGCCCATCGACCGGCCGCCTCCGAGGTGGGTATCGGACTTTTGCTTCTGGCCGGGTCCGGAAGTGGTTTCTCCTCTTCATGGGAGTTAATCAGTGACTCAAACGCGCCGCGGCAAGCCCTTCGCTTGAGCCATGGGGTTCGAGCGGCGCAGCGTAGATATACTCTGAAACCGGT
>PLEY01000011.1 GCA_003136595.1 Burkholderiales bacterium | reverse complement strand
CCACAAAATTGTCTGAAGAACCTGGAAATAAGGGAGGTCGTAGCGAATCAGGAGCCGCTTCCAATTCGATTCGAAATGAGCGAGCCCGGTTGGGGGGAAGATATAGCCCGCGACCCCAAGGAGCTTGGTCTCATCATGAGACCCCGTTTCATCGAAGTAGGCATGAAGCATTTTCGCGTCTTAAATACTATCGAATAGTGGGAATGAGAAGATCGCCCGGGTACGAATCTATCACCGCTCTTTGACTAAAGAACGTAGGACGGGACGCTTTGATCGTCAGGCTCGTTCGGGGATTGAACACCGGATGTGCCCAAATATGTGCCCATCTCTGACATAGGGGCACGTGGGCGCGAACGGGAGAGCGGCTCTTACGAGATTCGTTAGCTTTTGCATCGGAAAATAGCGNNAGCGGGACGTCCGGAGACGTCCAACGACTTCCGTCGCCACCATGCAATCCACGAGGTCGGCTTCGATGGCTCGGGCGGCATGTTCGTTCAGAGCGAGAAGTTCGTCGAGGCGCACGCCGGCACGACGTTCTTGTACTCGGCCGCGCCCATGTTATTTCGCAGGGCGTCTGCAGCGGCCCACAGCTTGGCTTCGAAGCCGAGGTTGGCGGTGCTGCCGGGGCCAACTGTTCTACTCGACGGCCGCACGCGGAAGAACCGTTCCCATCGGTCGTCAGCTGGCCGTGCGAATCTCGAGCGTCGGCGAAGAGGAGATGAGTGACCGCAGCAACGCCCCGGTCGACCCAGAGGCAACGTCAGCCAGGGTATGACGGTTCAGCTCGTCAAAGAACCGGCGTTCGGCCGCATCGAGTGCCGTCTTGAGCACGCAGCGTCCCGCCAGTGGGCAGGGTCCTTTTTGACAATCGATCAGGCAACCGGTGCCTTCCACGTCTGCAACGATGTCCCCGAGCCGCATCGAGCCGGCTTCCCTGGCCAGCCTCACGCCTCCATTGCGACCTTGTAGCGCATCGACATAGCCCGCGCGGACCAGGCCTTGCACCGCCTTTTGCAGGTGATGCGCAGAAACCCCAAAGACGCGAGCGACGTCGGTGGTCTTGACCAGGTCCCCCGGTCGCAGGACCGCGAGATACATCAAAAGCCGCAGTGCCAGGTCCGTATAAAGCGCAAGGCGCATCTGTTCCCTCCGTGTTTGACCGGTGAAGACGTCAAAGAACGCACTGCCTTTTGGTGTTTCCCCGCACGACGTCGCACTGACCCGGGAGCCTCAAAAGTGAGCGCCGTTAAACTGGTATATGTTTTGCTTGTTTTGGGCGGCGATTCCCAATCCGTTCCATGAGGCCACTATGACTCCAATTCAGCAGGACGTTGTGCAATCCAGTTTTGCGAAAGTCGCACCGATCGCCGAGCAGGCCGCTGTCATCTTCTACGACGAACTCTTCGCGCGGGATCCTTCTTTGCGCCAGATGTTTCCTCAGGATATGACCGAGCAGCGCCGCAAACTGATGTCGATGCTGGCGACCGCAGTCGCCAATCTCAAAACGTGGGACAAGATCCAGGCGGCAGTGCACGCGCTCGGTGCACGACACGTGACATACGGCGTGACGGCAAGCCACTACGATACCGTGGGCGCTGCGCTTATTGCGACGCTTGCAAAAGGGCTCGGTCCTGACTTCGACGAGCAGACCAAGGACGCCTGGATTGCGTGTTACGCGGCGATCCGTTCGGAAATGCTCCGCGCATAGCTGAGCCAACCAGGGCGTTTGTCCATCGATCGGGCTCCTCGCGCTCAATGCCTCAAAGGCATTGGGCCGGTGGCTTTGGGCAGCCCACGACAATGAAATGAAATCGGTCGCCCAACGCCGCTTATCCGGAACGGTGCAGCCGGTTGAGACTTCTCGGGGCATCAAGCGCCTCGCGCACCACTTCGGCGGCGGGCCGGCCCAGTGCGCCTGGATCAAAGGGCGCGATCTTCAGGACCGTGATCAGCGACTTGAAATTGACGCGCGGCCTCCAACGCAGGCCAGAAACCAGTAAGGCCTCGAGCGCCTCAACCCGATGTACCAGCTCCGCAGTGTCCTCGGCGGCCTGGTCGGCTTTCGCCTGAATTCGACGGCGCTCGGCGTCCTTGAGCCTGGCCGCGTGTTCCTTCTCGCGGAGCTTGCGCTGGCGCTCAGCCTCGCGCGCTTGGCGCTCTTGCTCCCGAGCCCGTCGCGCGAGCTCTCTTTGGAAATCCGAATGCCGAGTCACGAAACCCCTCCCCAAGTTCCTTGGCGGCTTCGTTTTTTTGCCTGCCCAATGTGCTCGGATGATAGACCGAAGGGCGACTGGTACACACGGATCCAATCTCATGTCGTATCAGAGCAACGCAGGGGAATTGATGGTGCGGATGAGGGGTGGATTCCGAGAAATGGCTGGAAACCCGCATGAATCCTCATGCTCTGGCGGAGAGGGAGGGATTCGAACCCTCGGAACACTTGCGTGTTCGCCTGATTTCGAGTCAGGTACAATCGACCACTCTGCCACCTCTCCGTTGCATCTATCTCGTCTTCAGCAGAGGTCAAGATTGTAGCAGACCCGCTCGACGGGTTCCAATACGCGGCTATGCCGTCCTGTTCACACGCGTCTGGACCATCGTAGAACGGGAATTGAGCGGTTCCAGACGTGACACCGCTATGTAGGGACAACAGCCCTCCTGCCATGGGCCTCGTATCCGTTGATGATGACTCTCGCCGACGAGGACTGTCGGTACTCAGACATGCCGCGACTACGATAGGCGCCTACATCGCATCCAGACCGCATTTCCCAGCTTAGGTCTGATGTCAGGCCAGATCTTTTGCAAGATGCGGCGATCTGGTGGCCAAATGTGACTCCCGATGAGCAGCCAATCCATCCAAGCGCGGCCTAAACGGGCGTGGGAGGCTCGGTCGCCGGCAATCTGCCGCCGTTCAACAATTGTCGTCCGAGGCCCGCGCCTTCCTATTCGGGAAAGACTTCGGCCACGATGACGGGCGAATCGATAGCCCTTCCGATGGCTTCATGGAGATTGGCGCCGTCAGCCGTAGCTACCCAATACGCCTTGCTTCCACTTGCGCCCAACAGCCTCGCCGCTCGACAACTTTATCGGTGTGCGCCCAAACACACGTCGACGATGCTGTTCGCTCTTGGAGATCGGATCAAATGTGTACCGGCCGCCCTCGAGGGCGTACCGACCGCTCGCTGCGATCTCACGCGACGAATCGGTGGTGTGTACGCGCACGACCAGACCATCACAGGATACGCATGATGCATAGCCTCACGGAAGGGGGGCGTCGCGTTGCTTACGCGCGTCAACGACCAACGAGGTAGTCATCATGAACTCCGTTGGTTGCACGGTCCGACTGTACGGAAGGACTTCAGCCGCCATCTTTGGCTCGACGCAGATTCTGATGAAGTCCCCGGGCATTCATGGTGGATGCGAGATCGAAGACGAGATCTGGTCGGAATTCAGGAATCACGGACCGCGCGGGCCACGCGGCAGCTCGACTCCGTCATCACGCGAATTGGTCGCAGCGCGGATGCGCTCGACCAGATGGCCGGCGCGCTGGCGCTGGCCGGGACCAACGTCGCCACAAGCGTGGGGGCGGTCGGCGCTGATACGGACCGCTTTTCCGCCGCCACTTTGCCTGAAATACAAGGACTCCTGGGCGAGTTGAGGGAGCTGTCGGCCTCTCTACGGCGCCTGAGTGAGCAGACCACACAGGATCCGGCCAGCCTGCTGCGCGGTCGACGTTCCCTACCGGATGGGGCGGGAGAAAAATCCTCCGAGAGGACCTCTCCGTGAGGATGAGGGACCCGAGTCGGTGGGATCGGCGTTACCTTGCGGCCCTGGCGCTCAGTCTAAGGGCCGGCTGCGGGAGCCTCTTACCGGAGGCGAGCGCCCCACCCGTGGTCTATTCCCTCGATGCGCTGGCGAGTGGACCGCAGCTTGCCTCCGGGCCGGCCGCGAGCGGCGCGGCCCCCACTCTCATTGTCAGTCCGACGCAGGCGGCACCCGGGTAAGACACTCGGGACATCATCTACGTGCGCGTCGCCTACAGGCTGGAGCACTTTGCGCACAGCGAGTGGGTGGACACACCGGCGCACATGCTCGTGCCGCTGATGGTGGCCTCGATCGGGGCGTCGGCGAGATTCCGGGCGGTGGCCACGCAGATGTCCGGTATCACTGGCGGCCTTAGGCTGAGCACCGGAGTGCTCAGGTTGCAGCAGGAGTTCGGCATTGGACCCGGCCGGGTCCACTTCACGTTGCGCGCAGCCCTCTTGGACGACACGAGCGGCGCAGTCGTCTCGTGGCGGGAGTTCGATCAGCGTGCGACCTCAGAGACGGAGGATCCGTACGGGGGTGTGACAACGGCCAACCGCGCTGTAGAGGCTGTCCTCGATGAGCTCTCTGGCTACTGCGACCAAGCCGTAGTCGAGTGGCAGGCGGCGCATCCGGCCAATCCTGAAGTCACTCCGCGGGCACGCCCTCGGCCCTGAGCGGCCCGACTTCGGTGTACCGATTGCGCGAATCACGCGACGCTGATAGTTTCCGGGTAGTGTCGCGGCCGGTCCGCACTCCTATTTCTGTATCCACTCAGAGAGATCCGGATTGACAACCCAAGTCGACCAAGGCCGAAACGATCCCGCTCGGGCAGACGATCTGCCGACGGTCCATATCGCGGCCCGACCGGGAGGTACCGAGGTGGGGGTTAAAGGGACATGGCTCGTCCAGAATCTCGCAGTACGCGGCACGATCGACCGGCTCCGGCTGCAGCTGGCCGGGGTGGGAGGGGGAGCCCCGACCTCATCTTGGGATCTGACCGAGATCACCAAGCTGGATCATTTCGGGGCCCAGTTCTTCTGGAATCTCTGGGGCAAGGCGCGCCCCCAAAATCTCAAGCTTGGGCCGCGCCAGGAGGAGTTCTTCGATCGGCTCTTCCATGTCGGTGCGACCCGGCTTCCTGAACCGCAACGGCTGGCGTTTGCCTGGGTCCGCAATCTGGGTGCGATGGAGTTCCGCTTTGCCGAGCATCTCGGGGTCTTCGTCGAACTGCTCGGACAGCTCATCCTCGATCTCGGCCGGCTCGTGCGCCATCCGAGCCGCGGCCCCTGGCGCGAGGTCTCCGCCAACGTGTTTCGAGCAGGCGCGCAGGCTGTCGGCATCACGGCCCTGGTCGGCTTTTTGATCGGCATTGTCCTGTCTTACCTGTCGGCTGAACAACTGCGCTCCTTTGGGGCTGACGTCTATCTGGTGAACATCCTCGGCATGGCCATCATCCGTGAGCTGGGTCCGGTACTGGCTGCGATCCTCGTGGCCGGTCGCTCAGGATCGGCGATTACCGCCCAGTTGGGGGTCATGCGCGTCACCGAAGAACTCGATGCACTGCTGGTGATGGGCATACCGCATGGCTATCGCCTGATCCTGCCGCGCGTCCTTGGTCTTGCGATTGCCATGCCGCTGCTCGTCATCTGGACCGATGCCCTCGCGCTCATGGGCGGCATGGTCGCTGCCAAACTCTCGCTCGGCCTGTCCTTCACCTACTTCTTCAATGCATTGCCCGATGCCGTGTCGCGCCCCAATCTCTGGCTGGGTGTCGGAAAGGGGATCCTGTTTGGCATCCTGATCGCCCTGACCGCCTGCCATTTCGGCTTTCGGATCCAACCCAACACGTCGAGCCTCGGCGAGGGCACGACGTCGTCAGTCGTCACCGCGATCACGGTCGTGATCCTCGCGGATGCGATCGTCGCCGTGGTTTTCAAGAACGTGGGCTTCTAAGGCATGATGGCAGCGGCGGAACCCCTCATCGATATCAAGGGCCTCTGGACCATCCTGGGCGGCTTTGTGATCCACAAGAATCTCGACCTCGAGGTCAACCGTGGAGAGATTCTGGCGATCGTGGGCGGCTCCGGTACCGGCAAGACCACTCTATTGCGCCAGATGATCGGGCTCGAATCGCCCTCGAAGGGATCGGTGAAGGTCTTTGGGCAGGAGCTGAGCGACAGTGATCCGGAGCGACTGGCCGCCGTGCGCGCGCGCTGGGGGATGCTGTTCCAGCAGGGTGCCCTGTTCTCGGCACTCTCCGTGCTCGAGAATATCGCCCTGCCACTGCGCGAATACCAGACCCTGCCCGAGGATCTCATCACCGATATCGTGCTGCTCAAGCTCGACATGGTCGGGCTCGCCGCCCGGGATGCGTACAAGATGCCCTCCGATCTGTCGGGGGGTATGATCAAGCGGGTTGCCCTCGCACGCGCGCTCGCGCTGGAACCGGAACTGCTGTTCCTTGACGAGCCGACGGCCGGACTGGACCCTGAGTCGTGCGAGACCTTCGTCGCCCTGGTCCGGGCTTTGCATCGCGAACTCGGACTGACCGTGGTCATGGTCACGCACGACCTTGACACGCTTTTCGAGATCGCGACCAAGGTGGCGGTCTTGGCCGAGCAGCGCGTCGTCGCCTGCGCGCCGGTGAAGGAGGTCGTCGCGATTCCGCATCCGTTCATCAAGGAGTTCTTCCTGGGTGAGCGCGGCCAGCGGGCCATGGAACTGCTGCGGGAATATCCCTTCATCGTCTGAGGTGAATATGGAAAGCAAATCTCATGCTCTCGTCGCCGGCCTGTTCACGGTCATGCTCGGCATCGCCCTCGCGCTCGCCGCGATGTGGTTGAGTCGCGACCATACCGATCGCACGGACTACGAGCTCGTCACGCAGGGTGCCGTATCCGGGCTTGCCCCAGAGTCCGCGGTCCGGTTTCGGGGCGTCGACGTCGGCAAGGTCACCTCGATCCGATTCGATCCCGACCACATGGGCCAGATCCTGGTGCGCATCGCCGTGGACAAGGCGGCACCGATCACCAAGTCGACCTATGCCCAGCTGGCCTATCAGGGGGTGACGGGACTCTCGTTTGTTCAACTCGACGACGATGGCAGCAACCCAGCGCCCCTGACCTCGAGCGTCGAGCATCCCGCGCAGATAGCGATCCAGCCCGGTCTCCTCGACAAGCTGGCAGGAGGCTCCCAGGCCATCATGGCCAGCCTTCAGGAGACCGTGAACCGTCTAAACCTCCTGTTGGCACCCGAGAACCAGAAGGTCCTGACGGGCACGCTGCGCAGCCTCGATCAGGCTGCGGCACGGGCCGCCGATCTCACCGACAAGCTCGCACCGTCGCTCACCCGCCTGCCGGGGGCGATCGATGAGACGCGTGGCGCCCTGATCGCGGTCTCGCAGGCCGCGCACAGCTACGAGGAGCTTTCCAAACGCCTGCAGGGGAAGGAGGGCACGCTCGAGCGGCTCTCGGAGAGCCTCGATCAGTTCGACAGGGCGGCGCAGGCGGTGAGCGCAACCACGGTTCCGCGTCTTAACGCGCTGACCGACGATGCGGCGCTGACTGCTCGCGCGGTGACCCGCGCGGCCGACCGGCTCGACGAGCAACCCCAGAGCCTCCTGTTTGGGGCCACCCGGGCCATACCTGGCCCGGGCGAACCGGGTTTTGTGTTTCCGCGTTAGGCCTCTGTCACGAAAGGATAGGTGAACCCCTTGGCTCTTTCGATTCTGCGTGAGCGCGGTTGGCGCGTGGCGCCGTTCGTGGCACTGGCCGCGCTCGGGGTGTGCCTCACGCTCGCCGGCTGCGGTACGACCCTGGGCCCGAAGTCACCGCAGCAGATCTATGACTTCGGACTGCCGCCGCCGGCCGCGGGTCCGCGCGTCTCGAGCTCGGGATTGGTCGTGCCGATCGCGGAGACCTCGTCGTGGCTCGACTCACCCGCCTTGACCTATCGGCTGGGCTATGCGGCAGCCAATGAACCGAAGGCCTACGCCAACAGCCGCTGGGCCATGCCGCCTGCTGAACTCCTCACGCGTCGCATCCGTGTGGAACTCAGCGCCAAAGCCCAGGTCGTGAATGTTGCCGACACGTCCAATCAGCTGCTCTTGCGGGTCGACCTGGAGGAGTTCAGTCAGGTTTTCGACGCTCCCGAGTCGAGCCACGCGTTCGTCCAGTTCCGCGCGACCCTGGTGCGCGCGGGCCGGGTGATTGGTCAACGGACCTTTGCGGCACAACAGGCGGCCATAACGCCCAATGCGGCCGGTGGGGCCGCGGCGCTTGCCGCGGCCAGTGCGAGCACCGTGGCTGCGCTCTCGGGGTGGGTGGACGAGATGGTACCTTAGCGGGGTATCGGCAACTCGTATCAGAACATGCGCTAGCAGCCAGGGGCAGGTGGGCCGTGGAATCCAACTACTTCATCGAACGCAACATGCGCCGCCTGGGCTTTTGCAACACCTTCGCCATCGAGATTCATCGTCTGATCGAACACTCTCCGCTGATCGAGGACTTCACCATTGCAGAGATCACGGAACTGGGCACGTATATGCCGGTCTACGAAGCAGACCCCGGCGCGTGCATCATCGGAGAAGGGGAAGTGGGCGACTTCATGATTCTCATCATCACCGGCTCGATCGACGTCGTCCGGCGTGACCGGGCGGGACATCCTTCGCGCATCGCGGTGGTACGGGGAGGACATTCAGTGGGAGAGATGTCGATGATTGATGGTGAGCCGCGCTTTGCCTCCTGCCTGGCCTTGGAGCCCACGCGTTTCGCGGTCCTCTCGCGCGAGACCCTGACCGAGGTGATCCGAACCCGCCCCCATCTGGGCGCAAGAATCCTGGTCAAGCTGGTCCAGATCCTCTCGCAGCGCCTGCGCAACACGAGCATGAGACTCGTCGCAATTCAAGACGCTCAGAGGTGACCCAGCCTACCGGGACCCTTTCTGACACAGAGGTCCCGGCCACGGTGCCGCGTCGAATCATCAGGATAACCACAATGTGCAGCAGGTCTTCCCCAGCGCAACGCGCGCTTCTTACGATGGTTCTCATCTTGGGCGCAGCGCAAGACGCCTGTACCCTCGTCCGGCCGGCTCCGAGCACCCACGAAGAGAGCGCGCCGAGCGCACCACCCGCGCTTTCGTCCCCAATTCCATCCTCAGTGCCACCTCCCCCACCCGTGGCCCCTCCACCGGTGGTGATGGCGGCTCCGCCGCCTCGCCCACTGCGCATCGCGCTGGCATTGGGCGGGGGAGCGGCGCGGGGTTTTGCCCATGTCGGCGTCATCAAGGGCCTGGAGGCGCGCGGCATCCATCCCGACATCATCGTGGGGACGAGTGCCGGAGCCATCGTCGGCGCCCTCTATGCCGGGGGCTACAACGGCATAGAGCTCAATCGTCTTGCGCTGAACATGGACGAGGCCGTCCTGTCCGACTGGGCTTTGCCATCGCGTGGCCTGTTCAAAGGCGAGAGCCTGCAGAATTATGTGAACCATGCGCTGAAAGATCGACCGATCGAGAAGCTCGAACACAAGTTTGCGGCGACCGCGACCGATCTGCAGACCGGTGAGCTGGTGGTCTTCGAGCGCGGTAACACGGGTCAGGCGGTACGGGCCTCGGCGAGTGTGCCCGGAGTGTTCGAGCCTGTGCGTATCGGCCGGGCCGAGTATGTCGATGGCGGACTGGTATCACCCGTGCCGGTGCGCGTGGCACGCCGTCTGGGTGCCGATGTCGTGATCGCCGTGGATATCTCGGCACGACCGGGCAGTGCGGATACGACCGGGGTCGTCTCGATACTCCTGCAGACCTTTGCGATCATGGGTCAGACCATCGCCGGCTACGAGGAGAAGGAGGCCGATCTGGTCATCCGGCCCATGCTACCGTCAATGGCGGGATCGGATTTTGCGGCGCGCAATGCTGCGGTGCTTGCTGGAGAGGAGGCGGTCAGTCGACAGGCCGATCAGATCCGCAACCTCATCGAGGCGCGGCGGCGCGAACTGAACGCCCAGTAAAGCCCGCCGTCGGACGGCGGACGATGCGAGCTACTGAGCCGAGCCCTCGGGACTATCGGAGACCCGGCGGGCGATGCTAAAGCGCTTGACCCAGTAGGGCAGGGCCATGCTTTCGATGCGGACCCGGCCACCCGATGCGGGGGCATGGATGAATTGCCCGTCGCCCAGGTAGATACCCACATGGGATATGGTCCGGCGCACCGTATTGAAGAAGAGCAGATCTCCGGGCTGCAGGTCCTGCGGATTCACACGCTGGCCGAGCTGACTGATCTCGATCGCCCTGCGCGGCAACTCGAGCCCGGTGACATCATGGAACACGAGTCGCACGAGGCCACTGCAATCGAGCCCCGATTCCGGATTGTTCCCGCCACGTCGATAGGTCACGCCAACCAAGGCCAACGCGCGCTCGATGACGCCAGGAGCCCGTTCCGCGAGCGGCTTGCTGAGCTCGCTGGCCGGTTGCGGCACCTGCAGAAGCAACGAGGAATCGAGTGGACCGCCACGCGTCGGAGGTCTCGCGAGATCCTCGGCGGCGCCAGTGCCCAGATCAAGCTTGACCTGAAAGGGCAATGAACCAGGGGCGGGTCCGCCGGACGCGCTATCTGCCTCCGCTGCGAGTGCGCAGTGGAGAGAGGAGGCCGCGATTGCGACAGACAAAATGAGAGACTTGGACTTGCAGGACAGTCGGGGCATGACGGGAAATGTAAGCGAATTCTTTATGATTGTCAAAGACTTGGCGCGAAACCCCGAGATTCATTTGATGTGCTGCTGCAACGCTGGTGCAGCCTGAGGATGCGCTAATCTTGTAACCTAATCGAGGTCGGACCGCTGTCGGGATCGACCTCGATGTTTGCACTAGAAAGACTTAGGGATGCACGCCTAGATGAAGGAGACACCGGTGTCACAGCTCTCGTACCACAGCTTCTATCAGCGATCGATCGACGATCCCGAAGGCTTCTGGGGGGAACTGGCTCGGAAGATCGACTGGCACAAACCCTTCGAGCGTGTCCTCAACTACACCAACCCTCCGTTCGCGCGCTGGTTCGAGAAGGGCGAGACCAATCTTTGCCACAATGCGGTGGACCGACATCTGGCGGGCCGCGCCGACCAGGCCGCACTGATCTATGTCTCGACCGAGACCGGCGCGGAAGGAGTGTACACCTATCGGCAGCTTCACCGCGAGGTGAATCGGGCGGCCGCCATGCTGATCGCGCTTGGAGTCGGGCGCGGCGATCGCGTGCTCATCTACATGCCGATGATTCCGCAAGCCGTCTTCGCGATGCTCGCTTGTGCGCGCATCGGCGCGGTGCATTCCGTGGTTTTTGGCGGCTTCGCCTCGGTCAGCCTGGCCTCACGAATCGATGATGCCCGACCGACCGTGATCATCTCGGCCGACGCGGGCTCGCGCGCCGGCAAGGTCGTGGCCTACAAGCCGCTGCTCGATGAGGCGCTGCGCCTGGCAGAGCATCCGGCGCGGCATGTGGTTCTCTTTGACCGCGGACTCGTTCCCATGAACCTTGCCGTCGGACGCGATCTGGACTGGGCCGAACTGGCCGCCCGGTATCACGATGCCGAGGTGCCCTGTGCGTGGCTCGAGTCCAACGAGCCCAGCTATATCCTCTACACTTCGGGCACGACCGGCCGGCCCAAGGGTGTGCAACGCGACACCGGCGGCTACGCCGTGGCGCTCGCGGCATCGATGCCGTTGATCTTCGACGGACAGCCCGGTGAGACCTATTTTTCGACGAGCGACATCGGCTGGGTCGTCGGGCACAGCTACATCGTCTATGCGCCCCTGCTCACGGGGATGGCGACCATCCTCTACGAGGGGCTGCCGATCCGACCGGACGGCGGCATCTGGTGGAGCCTGGTCGAGAAGTACAAGGTCAGCGTCATGTTCTCCGCGCCCACCGCGATCCGCGTGCTCAAGAAGCAGGACCCGGCGCTTCTCGAGCGCTATGACCTGTCGTCCTTGAAGGCCCTCTATCTCGCCGGTGAGCCGCTGGATGAGCCGACGGCACGGTGGATTGCAGCCGGCCTGCACAAACCGATCATCGATAACTACTGGCAGACCGAGACCGGCTGGCCGATCTTGGCGCTCCTGCCAGGGGTCGATCGGAGCATGCAGCCGAAGTTCGGGAGCCCCGGCAAGCCCGTCTATGGCTATCGACTGCAACTGCTCGACGAGGCGAGCGGTCACGCGGTCGGCCCGGATCACAAGGCGGTGCTCGCCATCGAGGGACCGTTGCCACCAGGCTGCATGTCCACGGTGTGGGGCGATGACGAGCGCTACCTCTCGACCTACTGGTCCTGCCATGGGGGCCGTTACTTCTATTCGAGCTTCGATTGGGGGATCGTCGATGACGAGGGGTACTGGTTCATCCTCGGGCGCACGGATGACGTCATCAATGTGGCTGGCCACCGCCTGGGCACCCGCGAAATCGAAGAGAGCGTGAACGCCCACGCGGAGATCGCGGAATCGGCGGTGGTGGGCGTCGAGGATGCTCTGAAGGGCCAGGTGGCGATCGCCTTTGCGATCGTGCGCAACCCCGCAGCCACCGCGACGCCCGCGGACCGCTTGCGGCTTGAGGGTGAGGTCATGGCCGTTGTGGATCGTCAATTGGGTGCGATCGGACGGCCCGCCCGCGTCCACTTTGTCACGGCCCTGCCCAAAACGCGTTCCGGGAAGATGTTGCGCAGGGCCATCCAGGCGGTCTGCGAGGGCCGTGATCCGGGCGATCTAACGACGATCGAGGATCCCCTTGCGCTGGATCAGATCCGCGAGGCGCTCCTGCCCCCTGTCACGCGCGGATGAACAGGGTTCCTTTGCGGATCGAGCCTGCCTGGAGTATGGTGCCGGTTCTACAAAGTCCTGCACCCAGACAAACCCTATGAAGACCAAGCCTGTTCTGACGTTAAGCGACGTGAAGTTGATTGCGGCGGCCGCCGAGGGTTTCGCGATCAAGAATCAGTGGCCGGTGGTGATCGCCATCTGCGATGACGGCGGCCATCTGCTCTGGCTCGAGCGTCTCGATGGCGTGGCCCCGATCTCCGCGGAGATCGCGCCCGCGAAGGCCCGGACCGCCGCGCTCGGGCGCCGGCAGAGCAAGATCTACGAGGAGATGATCAACAACGGCAGGACATCATTCCTCTCGGTGCCGGCCCTGGCGGGCATGCTCGAAGGGGGCGAACCCATCCTGGTGGATGGCCAGTGCGTGGGTGCGATCGGCGTCTCGGGCGTGAAATCGTCAGAGGATGCCCAGATTGCCCAGGCCGGGCTTGCCGCGCTCGCGGCTCTCGCAAACGGGGCCGCGCCTTAATCCAAGATGTTCTTTCTTCACAAGGCGCTTGGCGCGCTGGTGCTGCCACCCATCGGGCCGCTCATCCTGATTGTCCTGGGTGCGATTGCCGCGAGCAGGCTGCCGCGCTTTGGTCGCGTGCTGTTCCTCTCGGGCGTGATCCTGACGGTCGTGCTCGCCCTGCCTTGTGTGGCCGATCTCCTGCAATGGCCTGCCGAGGCGGAGTTTCCTCCCCTGAAGGATGCTGCCGCGCTCGGTGACGCGACGGCCATCGTGGTGCTGGGAGGTGGCACGGTGCGGGGCGCTACCGAGTATGCCGGGGAGACCCTGACCAGCGTCACCTTGCGGCGCGTGCGCTACGCAGCCGATCTTGAGCGTCGCACGGGCCTGCCGCTGCTCGTCTCCGGAGGCAAGCTTGAGGGCGGCGAGTTCTCGGAAGCCAAGCTCATGGGTGATGCCCTGAAAAAGGAGTTTGGCGTGCCGGTACGCTGGGAGGAGACCGACTCGGTCGACACCGAAGAGAATGCCGCCCGCTGCGCGTCGATCTTGCGGCCACTGGGCATCCGGCGCATTGTTCTTGTGACCGACGTCGGGCACATGCACCGCGCCCGCGGGGAATTTGAAGGTCACGGCCTGAGTGTCGTGCCCGCGCCGGTCGATTTCCGAGCACACCACGCATGGCTTTGGCCGGATTTCATTCCCCAGGCGAGTGCCTACGAACGCTCGAGCTTCATTCTGCATGAATGGCTCGGCCAGTTCTGGATCCGACTCGTCAAGGCCGCCAAGCGCCAGTAAGGGCGCGCCTGCCGGCAAGGGTTCTTTTGTGGAAGGTGTGATCAACGGGACACAAGGAGGGGGCCGACATGCAAAAATATATCTTGATCGGGGGACTCATCGCAGGCGCCAGCGCGCTGCACGCTGAACCCACCAAGCCAGGGCTGTGGGAGAACACCGCGACCGTGAACTTCACCCAGGGCGGGCCGCAGATCCCTCCCGAGCAGCTTGAGAAAATGAGGCAGATGGGGATTGATCTGCCGTTCGGCAAGCCGCACGTGATCAAGACGTGCGTGACACCGGAGATGGCCGCACGCAACGATCCGCCCCGCGTGACGCGCGAGCAGGACGGCTGCAAGATGAGCCGCATCGACCCGGCGGCCAATCCGATCACGGGCGAACTGGTCTGCGAAGGCGACATCAAGGGCAAGGGGAGCCTGAAGGTGTTCCACGACTCGCCATCGAGCTTTAAGGGCAGCCTGGAATTCACCGGTGTCGACAAGCGCGGCACACCGCTCGCGATGCAGACGAGCTTCTCGGGTCGCTGGCTGTCGGACGACTGCGGCGACGTGCGGCCCCCGGCGCTACCCAAGTAGCGACTCAGGTAGCGAGTCAGGTGGAATGCGCGCCCGCTGGAGCGGGCGTGGGGGTAGGGCGCTGCGGACCCTATTCGCTCGTGACCGGAATCTTGCCGATCTTCGCCTGCCAGGTGCGCGGTCCTGTGACATGGACCGACGTGCCTCCCGAGTCGACGGCGACCGTGACCGGCATGTCGCGCACCTC
>PLEY01000114.1 GCA_003136595.1 Burkholderiales bacterium | reverse complement strand
ATCGGAAACAGGCCAAAGAGCCAGTCATGCTGGGCGTGGCGCTCGCCCTTGTTCAGGTGCAGTCCGGCCACCTCAAGGTTCTCCCCGACAGAGAGCTCGCCAAACAGCTCGCGCGTCTCCGGACACTGGATGATGCCCAGACGGGCGATCGCAGCACCGCTGTCGCCGCTGAGGCCCCGGCCGGCGAACTCGATCGCGCCGGTATACGGCACAAGCCCTGAGATGGCGTTGAACAGGGTGGTCTTGCCCGCGCCGTTTAGCCCGACCACTGAGACAAATTCGCGCTCGCGGATCTCGAGCGACACGCGCTCCAAGGCCTGGGCCTTGCCGTAGTGGACGCTCAGGTCCGAGACCTTGAGCAGTGCGGCCCCGGATGCATCGGCCTTCTGGCGCAGCGCCACCTCGAGCGAGCCGCCAAGGTAGACCCGGCGCACAGTCGCATCGCGCATCACCTCCTCGGTCGGGCCTTCGGCGATCCGTTCGCCGAGGTACATCGCGTAGACCCGGTCCACCAGCGCCGCGACGCTCTTGACGTTGTGATCGACGAGCAGCACCGCGCGCCCTTCCTCGCGAAAACCGCGGATCAGGTCCGAGAACTGCGCCACCTCGGTGGCGGTGAGACCGGCGAAAGGCTCATCGACCAGCACCACCGCGGGATCGCGCGCGATCGCCTTGGCGATCTCCATGCGCCGCAGATCGGCGAAGGCGAGCGTTCCGGGCCGTCGTTCCATGACGGCACCCAAGCCGACGCGCAGGGCGATCTCGCGGGCCCGCTTCTCAATGGTCGGATCGGCTGCGAAGTTCAACAGGCTGTCGGGCAGCAAGGCAAGCTTGATGTGCTCGAGCACGGTCTGGCGGTGCAGGGGCCGTGAATGCTGGAACACGATCCCCACGCCCGCACGGGCGATGCGATGCGAGGGCCAGCTCTGGATGGGCACCCCTTCGAGCAAGACCGTGCCGGCATTGGGCTTGATGATCCCCATGATGAGCTTCATGACCGTCGACTTGCCCGAACCATTGGGTCCGATGAGCCCAAGGATTTCGCCGGCGCGCAGGTCAAAGCTGATGTTGTTCACGGCCACCAGACCGCCAAAGCGGCGCACCAGTCCCCGCACCTCGAGGCGCGCGCCAGGCGGGGCTGGGCTCACTCCGACTCTCCGCGATGCAGGACCAGGCCCAGAAGGCCGCCTGGCGCGACCATGATGACCACCAGCGCGATCAGGGAGACCACGAAGGTGCTGAGCGTGCCGAAGGGTCGCAGGGCCTCTCCGGCCGCAATCAGGAACACCGCGCCGAGCACGCCCCCGACAATGGTGCGGCGCCCGCCCAGGACCGCCCCGATGATCACCTGCACGCCGACTGCGACATCGACCAGCGAGCCGACCGAGGCCGTGCCAATGTAGAAAACAAACAGCGCGCCCCCCATTCCCGAGAACAGCGCGCTCACGCAGAAGGCTGCGAGCTTGTGCTTGGCCACATTAAAGCCGAGTGCGGCCGCTTCCACGGGATCCTGCCCGATCGCCTCCAAAATCAGGCCGAGCGCAGAGCGGGAAAGCATCCACAGAGCGAGGCCGCTTAGGCTCATGAAAGCGAGGGCAATGTAATAGTTGACCCGGCCATCGATCGAGATCACGTCCGGCACGGTGAGGCCGATCTCGCCCCCCGTCAGATCGGCGGTCACCACGATCAGGTTCTGGAGCAGGAGCACGGCCACGAGGGTGGTCAGCCCGAAATACGGCCCGCGCAGGCGCAAGGCCGGTAGCGCGAGGGCGACGCCCCCCACGACCGCCGCGGCGGACCCCGCCGCGATGCACCAGCCGATGCCCGGTCCGTAGCGGCTGTCGAGGATGCCGGCCGTGTAGGCGCCGAGCCCGATCAGGAAGGTCGGCCCGAAATTGACCTCGCCGGCATAGCCAAAGAGCAGATCCCACGACATCGAGAAGACGCCGAAATAGTAGGCCACCGTCATGAGTCCGAGGATGTAGCCGGTGACGAACCAGGGCAGGCCAAGGGCCGCCACGAGAAACACGAGCGAGAGCCAGAACAGCCGGGCGCGCAGGATTCGCTTCATGGCGGAGTCCGGCTAGCGCCGTCCGAGCAGGCCGTGGGGCCGCACGTACATGACGATCACGAGGAGGAGCAGGGACGGGATGGAGCGGTAGGCCGGCGAGATCAGGTAAGCGGTGAGCGTCTCGAGGTAGCCCACCGTGTAGGCGGCGATCAGGGAGCCTGAAATACTGCCAAGCCCCCCCAGCACCACGATCGTGAAGGCGCTCGCCATGAGGGGCGCGGCGCTGTAGGAACTCACGCCGAGGAACATGCCGAGGAGCACGCCGGCGATGCCCGCGAGGAGCCCATAGATCGCCCACACGGCGACGTAGATGCGCGAGAGCTCGAAACCGAGCAGGGTCACACCGCGCGCATTCATCGAGGCGGCCAGCACCACCTTGCCCAGCGCCGTGCGGTTGACCAGGAGCCACAGCAGACCGATGCCGACCCAGCAGATGAAGGCGGTGAAGATCTCATTGCTCGGAATGCGCACGCCGCCGATCGCGATCACCCCGGAGAGCAGCGGCTCGACAGCCTTGGCGTTCGATGTGAAGAAGTACGACACCAGCTCCTGGATCAGGATCCCCCACAGGAGCGTGCCGGTCAGGACGAAGATCTCGCGCTCCTCCCTGGGAATCTTCTTGGCCTGCTGCAGGGGCCTGACGACTGCGAAATAGGTCAGAAGGGTCATGACCAGGCAGGCGGCGATGCCGATCAAGGCAGCCGCCGCACTACCCACACCCAGTTCCGCGGCCGAGGCCCAGGCGATCACGGCGGCCAGCACCATGAGCGCGCCGTGCGACAGATTCAGGACGCCCGAAACTCCGAAGATCAGGGTGAAGCCGGTGGCGCCCAGCGCATAGAGCGCACTGACCGCAAAACCGTCCAGGAGGATCTGCAGGGCGATCATGGCGCGCGCCCCGGCCGCGACCGCCCTGATCGATACGCGCGCCGTACGGCCAGAGCGTGCCGCGCGCTCAATTCGCCGCGCTGAGCTTGATGAACGACGGGAAGGTGATCTTGCTGCTCGCGAGGTTGCCGGGCCAAACGGTCACTTGCTTGCCGTTTTGCCACTGGAGAATGAGGCCGCTCAGATCCTTGCCGTACTTGATCGAATGGGTGAACGGGTCATCCTTGCCATAGAATTGCACGCGCCCCACGGTGCCGATCCAGTCGGTGGCCTCGAGGGCAGTCACCAATTTGTCGGGATCGGTCGAGCCGGCTCGCTTGATGGCGTCGACGATGTAATACACCTCGTCGTAGGCGGTGTAGCCACAATACGAGGGATAGTTGCCAAAGCGCTTCTTGAAATTCTCGGCGAACGGGATCGTCTTGGGTGTGACCGCCACGTCCGGGCTCGAGACAGCCTGGTAGAGCACGCCCTCGGTCGCGCCGTTGGTGTCCTTCCAGAAGGTGCTGTTGGTCGCCTGCGAGGCGATGCCCATCATGGGGATGGGCACCTGCTGGGTCTTCCACTGCACGGTGGGCTGCACCCCGACGTGGGAGATGCCGGTGATGATCACATCCGGCTTGGCGGTCTCGATCTTGTTGAAGATCGGTGTGAAATCGGTCGTGTCGGGCGAGAACCGGATGTGGTCGATGACCTTCAGGCCGATCTTCGCCAGGCACTCCTCGTAACCCACGTCGAGGGGCTTGGTCCACGCGGCATCCTCGCTCATGATCACGGCGGACTTCATCTTGCGGCCGTCGACGAGCAGTTCCTTGGCCGCATCGCAGACTTCCTGGGCGAGAGCCGCCGATGTCAGGTAGCCGTGGAACGTGTACTTGTTGTGCTCATAGTCGCTGTGCACATTCTTGCTGATCTCGTTGCTGGCAGCGCCGGGCGTGACCATCGGCATCTTCAGACGCGCCGCCCAGGGCTCGAGCGCGAGGACAACCTCGCTGACATAGCTTGCGATCACCGCATTGACCTTGTCCTCACTGACAGCGCGCTGGAAGGCGCGTACCGAGTCGGTCGAGGAGCTCTTGTTGTCATAGGCGATGATCTCGACCTTGCGTCCGTTCAGACCGCCTGCCGCGTTGATCTCGTCGGCCGCCAGTTGGGCCGCCTGAGGAATCGACGCGCCGGCGATCGCCTGAGCCTCGGCAATCACGCCAATGCGGATCGGATCCTCAGCCCGGGCCGCGCCCGCGAGCAAGAGTGCCGCGAGCCCGAGGCCAGCCACCGCCATCGCATGCCCGCGCGCTCGTTGCCATGCGCTCGATCGATTCAGTCTCATGTCGTCTCCTCGTTATGGATAAACCCGCCCGCGGGCGCTTGCCGCACCGCCCGCGCCCGCCCCTGCGGCACCCAGGGGCGCGCCGGTGATGGGGTCGGCCGCCATGTCGAGGCCCGCTTGCGCCAACCCTCGTGCGGCGTTGCATGGAAGGCGGGCGTGCGCTTCGTCACGGCGTGCTCGAAGAGAAGAATCCCACCCGTTTGACATTCACGCAATAAGGGGAAACTCCGAGACCCATGCTGCGGAGCGCCAATTGCAAATAAACCCCGCCGCAGTGTCCGTGCTGCACCGCGTGCGCTCCGTGGCGCGCACGCCTTTGGGATGAAACGCGCAGCCCGCACGCGGGGGGCGGCAACCGGTTCAAACACGGTTCGCCACCGGCTTGCCGCTGCTGCGCCGGTGCGCCGGCCCCTCTCTTGCAGCTCTCTTGCACTTCTCTCGCAGCTCTAGTGCAGTTCCACCGGGGCGTCCAGGTCCGCGGTCTCTACCGGCCTTGCGCACTGCGCGCATTAGCTCAGACGGAATCCTAGAAATTGTCAATGGAATGTCTTGACTCCGAGTAAGTCATGCTCCTAGAGTCTCGGCTGGCATGCTCACCCTTGCCACATTACTCGAGCCGAGCGCCCACCACGCGCCTCGCTTCCTGGAACATTCACTGTTAAAGGGCAACTCATGAGATTTTGTTTGCGTAAAATTGCTGTGCTAGTTGGTGCGCTGGGCGTCCTTTCCGCGACGTCTGCGCAAGCGGGAGTTCCGTATCCCACCAAGGAAACTCCAAGGCCCGTGGATGCCGGCCTGCTTTCGGCACAGCCAAGCGCGGGCACGATTACCGTTACGCTGCCCCTGAAACTGCGTGATGAGAAGGGCGCCAATGAACTGCTGCAGGCCGTCTACCAGAAGGACAGTCCGAGCTTCCATCAGTTCCTGACCCCCGAAGAGTTCAGGACCCGGTTTGGACAGACCGATGCGGACATTGCGAAAGTGACCGCCCATCTGGCCAAGTATGGACTGACAGTCGAGCGCTCTGGAGCGAGCGCGCTGCGCGTGACCGGCACCCCGGCTAACCTCGAGCGGGCCTTCCAGGTGAGCATGCACGCCTATGTCGTGCCCGCCCATGGCACGAGTTCGGCATACAAGTTCCAGGCACCAAACACCAAGCCCAGTGTTCCGGCCGAGATCAGCAGCGTGGTCGATAGCGTGATTGGGCTAAGTACCCAGCCGCGCTTTATTCCCCACAATGTCAAGACCCCGCCGCAGCTTGCGAAGCCGCAAATCGCCGAGCCCACCCACGGCACCACCACCACGACCGATCCCCCCGGCCTTTGGACCGTGCAGGACTTCGCCGAGTACTATGATGTGCTGCCGCTTGCCAAGAAGGGCGTCAGCGGCCAGGGGCGCACCGTCGGCATCGTCACCCTTGCGAGCTTCACCGAAAGCGATGCGTTTTATTACTGGAACGCAGTGGGCCTGAACGTCTCCCCGAACCGCATTCGGATCGTCAACATCGACGGCGGACCGGGCGCACCCAGCGATGACTCGGGATCTGATGAAACCACGCTCGACGTCGAGCAGTCCGGCGGCATCGCACCGTCTGCCGAAGTGGTCGTCTACCAGGCCCCCAATACCAATCAGGGTTACCTCGACGCATTCGTCACGGCGGTCGAGCACAATCATGCCGACTCCGTATCGACCAGCTGGGGGGATTGGGAATGGTTCAATGAGATCGAGAATTCACCGGTCACCGATCCGTACTCGGGCGAGACAGTCAGCGCCCTGAAGGCCTTTCACGAAGTGTTCCTGCAGGCTGCGTTACAGGGTCAGAGCCTGTTCGCGGCGGCGGGAGACGCCGGTGCCTACGACGTCAACCGCTTCTACCTGCCACCGAGCTTCAGCCTGGCGTTAAGCGTGGACAGCCCGGCGAGCGACCCGTTCATCACGGCTGCCGGCGGCACCACCATCGCCGGAATTCAGACCTATCTGGTCCCGACCGGCACGCTTAGCATCAACGTCCCCAATGAGCGGGTGTGGGGCTGGGATTACCTGACGCCGCTTTGCACAGCGCTCGGCTATGACCCCATCTCTTGCGGCATCTTTCCGGTCGGCGGAGGCGGTGGCGTGAGTTTCGAATTCAAGGAGCCGTTCTACCAGCAAGGCGTCTACGGTACCCAGCGCACCCAGCCGGGCCAGTCGTTCATTGACTACACGCAGACACCTCCCCAGACCGTGGTCACGGAGCCCAGCTACTTCCCTGGCCGCAATGTGCCGGACGTCTCGTTCAATGCCGACCCGCAGACAGGCTACCTGTACTACTACACCTCGAGCGCGACCGGCGTGGCCGGATATGGGCAGGCCGGCGGCACCAGCTTCGTCGCGCCTCAACTCAATGGCGTCGTCGGGCTGCTGGGCCAGTACCTGCATAGCCGCGTTGGGCTGCTCAATGTGCCGCTCTATGAGTTGCAAAGCAAGCCGGACGCCTATTGGGGCAAACACTCGCCATTTAACGTGATCAAGTACGGCAACAACTACTTCTACTACGGACGTAACGGCTACAGTCCGGCAGCTGGAGTCGGAACGCTTGACGTGTCCAACTTTGCCGAAGCACTGAAACACGAATACTGGCATTAATCGCCAGCCGCAAACGCACGGGCGCACCAGCGTCCGTGCCGGACCGACCCACGGGAGGCCAATCGCCTCCCGTTTTTATTGCAAGGGGGTGCTGCGCCTCGAGTCAGGCCAAGGAGAATGAACTTCTGATGCACTGGGAGCGGTACGTCGCTTGTCCAACGGCGCTGCGTGGTCGTGGGAGCCAGATCACGTGCCCTACGCGGGCGTGCATCGGGACTGCAACCAAACGTTTCAGGGCTTCCATCGTACGGGGCACCCGTCTAGATTGGCGGTTTTGTGAAGGAGCCCCCAAATGAAATCCCGTCAATTCGCGCTGTCTGTGCTCTGCCTGTCGCTCACTCTCGCCGACCTTGCGTGCGCCCAGACCGCCGTACCCTCGAGCACCTCCCCGGCCTTAGGGGCACCTGGTGGCGCCCGCTTCGAAGCCATAAAGCAGCGCCGTATCCAGGAGCTTTCGGCCTTGCTAAGTTGCGTCCAAGCCGCGACGAACAGGGAGGAACTACACGCGTGTCATCGCCACCACGAGCGCGCCACGGGTACCCCCGCACCCCAGTAATGCAGCCAGGGCAGCGCTTGCTGCCCTGCCCTGCAAGCGTCCCCGCACTGCCTGGTCACGCGCGAATGCGCGTGCCTTGGGCTATGATCGCGCCTGCAGCACGCCTAGAGCGGTCCGGGCGCGCTTAATGTGGACCGCGAAACAAAACGGAAACTATGGCAACCAAGAAAGCAGTCGCGACCAAGAAGCAGGCCCCCAAAGCAAGCTCGAAATCGCTCACCAAGGCCGTGTTCGTTGAGTCACTCGCCAAGGAGTTTGACTTTCCGAAGAGCAAGGCGGGAGTGATCCTGGATTTTGTGACGGAGACCATCAAGAAATCGATCAAGAAGAATGGCAGCGTGTCGCTGTCCGGATTGGGGACATTCCGGATCGCCAAGCGTGCTGCACGCACCGGTCGTAACCCCGCAACGGGAGCAAGCATCAAGGTGAAGGCGTCCAAGACGGTGCGTTTCAAGCCGACACCGACCTTCAAGGCGGAGCTCTAGAAAGCCCGTCGACCTGCGGACCGCAATGTCCCCCCGCCTCGTGTCCGTCAACATTTTGCGACACGGGGCGGTGCCGTGCACACGGCATGCACCCACGTACAACTACGCAGCCGCATGCTCCCGAAGCGCCGGGCCGTGCGCGCCCCGGGGACGGCCACGCCCGCCACTGCACCCCCTCTGCACACGCTCTGCCCCGTCCGCGTCATAGGGAAGATCCGCGATCGAGCCTGATTGGGCCTCGACAGACTTGATCAGTCTAAGGCGCGCGCGCCTCTGCCGCCCCCCAAAATGCATCGAGCCGCAGAGATCGACCCGATTCCCGGTCCTGTTTGCCCAATTGACCCACGTCTACAGGATTAATCTCCGTTCACAGCGCGAGGCCCCACGACTCGTGCAGGTTCGTGGCACAGGCACTCAGTCCTTCATCGGGGCCGCACTTTGGGTTGAGAACTCACGGGGCGTGCTTGCATCGGTTGACATCACTTTCGGGAGGGGAATCATGGTTGCACACTTTCTGCAGAGCTTCTTCACCAAGGGCGGTGCTGCGCAGGCGCGCCCTAATCCGGCGCCGCAAACGCAAAGCCGTGACTGGGACGCAGGCTACGACGAGTACGTCCAGCCACGCGTGCCGATCCGCGACCCGCGCCCCCAGGGCCACGGAAGCGATCCAGAAACGCGGTACTGGCTGGTACGCAGTTGGATGGACAGCCTTCCCGCGGAGGTCCGTCCCGTGCAGCTCGTCGCCGACTACGAGCAGATCGCATTCACAATCGCCTTGCATTGGGGCGAACAGCGCGACCTGAAACGATATATGGAACAGCTCGTCTTTAGCAGCGAGAATGCGCGCTGGTGCTTCGCGCCCGGCGCATTTCAGGAGCTGGTACGCCTCGAGAGCCACCTCGACCAGACCGGCACACAACCCGAGGCGCTCGAAGCCAGCCCGCAGGGCTGGCAGCTGGCAGACCTCTAAGGCTGATCGGACCCTCCAGCCGGGTCCGGCCGCCATCAGCGGGGGACGTCTCGCGCGCTAGAAGGATAGCAGCACGGCCAGAAGACCCCCGGCGACACCAGCCACGAGCACCGCGCCCACGACCACTCTGAGGATCCGTGCCGAGAAGACTTTCTGGGTCATGACGAGAGACGGCAGGCTGATCGGCGCCAGGGTCATCAAGAGGGCGCCCGCTGGACCGCTTCCCACTCCGAGGGCCAGCATCGCCTGCACGATCGGGACCTCTCCTGCCGTGGGGATCACGAACAACAGACCCGCTCCCGCCATAAGGATGATCCACAGCACATCGTTATTCAGTGCCGGCCCGATCTGGGGAAAGAGCCACGCGCGTGCCGCACCGAGCAGCAGCACGAGGACCAGGTACTCGGGAATGAGACGCAGCGCGAGATCCCAAAGCCGTGACAACCAACCTCCCAAGGAGGGTCCATTGCCCTGGGTTGCGACACCCACCAGAGATCCCGTGGCGCTGGCACCGTGCAGGGGAGCGACCTCATCGGGTCGTGCAAAACGGCTGACCAGGTAACCGGTACCGAACACCAGGGGGATGCCGAGCACGAGGCGCAGCCCGGTCCAATTCCATCCCAGCACGAAGCCCATGAAGATCAGGGTCGCAGGATTCAGGACGGTGTTCCCCAGCCAGAAGGCGACCGCGGCGCCAGGCTGCGCCTCGGCGCGCCGCATGCCGATCACCACCGGAGCCGCGCAACAGGTGCACATCATGCCCGGCAGCGCCAAAAGCCCACCGGCCAGGACGGCCGGAAAACCGGGACGCCCCAGCAGGGCGCGAATCCACGCACGCGGTAGCAACTCCTCGACTGCCGAGCCAAGCAGCAACCCAAGCACCATGGCCTGCCAGATCGCCTTGCCATAGGCTTTCGCGTAGCTGAGCGCGGCATCCAGGGAAGCGGGCGGTGCCTGGCTCGCATCGCCCATCAGAATCGAATGACCAATCGAGTGACTCGCGTAGGCGACGAAGCTGCGGTTGTAGTATGGAAGCCACTTCACATAGAAGAGCCCTGCCCCAACGAGGAGGACAAAGAGCGCGACAGCCGTCCTCGGCGTCATGCGGACCCAAAGCGGGCGTGTTGAGATCATGCCGATCGGTGCGGTTGGGTTAGATTAGCCAAGGAAGGCGCAGTCTGGGCGGCGGCACCACGGTCGCGGGCTTGTGGTTCAATCCAAGCCCCGCCCGGTGGCCAGCCCCTCGACAGAGCACGGGACCGGCCCCGCGGGTCGGCCCCAAGCACACGCCCGCCTCTTATGCTTTGAGAAGTGCGGGGTTGATGGGCAGATTGTAGATCCGTTTGCCGGTCGCCGCGAACAAGGCGTTCGCGACAGCCGGCGCGATCACCGGAGTACCGGGTTCGCCCACTCCGGTGGGTTTCTCCGTCGACTCCACGATGTAGACCTCGATACGCGGCATCTGATTGATCCGCAGCGGCACATAATCATTGAAGTTCGACTGCTCGACCTGACCCTCCTTGAGCGTGATCTCACCGTACAGGGCCGCCGACAGGCCATAGCCGATGCCGCCTTCCATCTGGGCCCGGATGACATCGGGATTCACAGCGACGCCGCAATCGACGGCACAGACCACCCGGTCGACGTGAAACGACCCGTCAGCCTTCACGCTCACTTCGGCCACCTCGGCGACGAAGGTGTTGAACGCTTCATGCACGGCGACGCCACGCCCCCGCCCTTTGGGCAGCGGTTCGCCCCAGCCGGCCTTATCTGCCGCGAGCTTCAGGACGCCGGCATGGCGCGGATGGTCGGCGAGCAGGGCCAGGCGCATGGCCACCGGGTCGCGCCCGGCTGCCGCGGCCAGCGCATCGATCATCACCTCGGTCGAAAACGCCGTATGGGTCGACCCCACCGAGCGCCACCACTGGATCGGCACCGTGACGCTCTCGTTCGTGGTGTGCAGATCGACCTTCAAATTGGGGATCGCGTACGGGAGCGTCGCGGCCCCTTCGACCGAGGTCGCATCGACCCCGTCCTTGACCATCACCTTTTCGAAGGCACCCCCGGTCATGATGGACTGTCCAACGATCGTCTGCTGCCACGCGGTCACGTTGCCCTTGGCATCGAGCCCGGCCTTTAACGCGTGGAAGTACATCGGCCGGTAGTGACCAGCCTTCATGTCGTCCTCGCGCGTCCACACGAGCTTCACGGGCGCGGTGGTGCCACTCGCCCGGGCGATGGCGACGGCTTCAAGGATGTAGTCGCAGTCGAGATTGGCGCGGCGGCCAAAACTGCCCCCGGCATATAGCATGTTGAAACTGACCTGCTCAGGCTTGAGGCCGAGAAAGCGTGCCACGGCAGCCTGGTCCAGAGTCTGGAACTGCTCTCCATTCCAGATCTCGCAGGACTGTTCACCGAGCTTGACGACGCAGTTCATCGGCTCCATCGTCGCATGTGCAAGATAGGGAAACTCGAAGCCTGCCTCGATCGTCTTGGCAGCGCCAGCGAACGCCTCCACGACGTCGCCCTGGGAGCGCGCCACCGCGCCGGGGGTTTCGGCCAGCTTCCGGTAGCGGCTCATGATCTCGGCTGAGCCGAGCTTGAAGGCGGCACTTTCATCCCACTGGACCGTGAGTGCGTCGCGTGCCTTCTTGGCCGTCCAGAAGTCCCGGGCGAGGACCGCCACACCCGAGCTGACCGGGGTTTCGAACTTGACCACGTCGACCACGCCTTGCATGGCGCGGGCCCGTGTGGCATCGAATGACTGCACCTTGGCGCCAAACCGCGGCGGATGGCTGACCACGGCGGTCAGCAGCCCTGGCAACTTGATGTCCTGGGTGAAGATCGCCGTGCCACTCGTCTTCTTTCTGGAATCGGTTCGCGGCACGCGCTTGCCGATCAACTTCCAGTCTTTCGGATCCTTCAGCTTGACGTCGGTGGGTACCGGCTGATGGGAGGCGGCCTGGGCGAGATCCCCGAAGCTCGCGTGGCGCTTCGAGGCCGGATGCGAGACCACGCCGCGCTCGACATGCAGCGACTCGGAAGGCACGTTCCATTGTTCGGCAGCAGCGCCAACCAGCATCGCGCGGGCCACTGCGCCAGCCTCGCGCAGCTGATCATAGGAATTGGCCATCGCCGTGCTGCCGCCTGTCCCCTGTACACCAAAGAGGAGATTCGCATAGCGTTTGACGTCGGCCGGCGCTCCCTCAACCCGAATCTGCGACCAGTCCGCATCCATCTCCTCGGCAACGAGGGTCGGCAGGCCGGTCGCAGTTCCTTGTCCCATCTCGATGTGCTTGATGATGACCGTGACGGTGTTGTCCGGCGCGACCCGCACGAATGGGTTCGGAGCCAGCATCGGTGCGGAACCGAGCACACCGCTCGCGGCTTCTGTGCCAGCCGCGGCTGCGGTGGCGGTCGCGCCAAGGGGTAGCACCAGTCCCAGGGTCAAGCCCGCAGATCCCTTCAGGAACTCGCGACGGCTCAGGTTTTGCAATGAATGATTGGGCATCGTGCTCTCCCCTTCAGGCGGCCGACTTCGCGGCTTCGTGGATGGCCGCCCGGATGCGGTGATAGGTCGAGCAGCGACAGACGTTGCCTGCCATCGCCTGGTCGATCTGCGCGTCGGTGGGATTCTTGTTGGCCGCGACCAGCGCCGCTGCGCTCATGATCTGGCCCGACTGGCAATAGCCGCACTGGACCACGTCAAGCCGTTCCCAGGCGGACTGGACCGCATGTCCGGCTGGAGTCGAGCCGACGGCTTCGATGGTGGTCACCTTCTTGCCGGCCACGCTGGCGATAGGCGTCACGCACGAGCGCGTGGCGGCGCCATCGATATGGACCGTACAGGCCCCACACAGGGCCATCCCGCAACCGTACTTGGTGCCCGTGAGGCTCAGCGTATCGCGCAGCACCCACAGCAATGGAGTATCGGGGGCCACTTCCACGGTCGTGACGCGGCCATTGAGATTGAACTGGGTCATGAAAGGGCTCCTGAGGGGATCCATCTGGAAGAAAATACACGGGGCGTTGCCCGAGCAGCACAGAGGCCGCTCCCAAGTCCCAACGGCGAGATCCGAGAGCGCGACACGCGCGACCGTGCTGGGGCCCCGACCTGGTGGGGCAACGCGGCCCCGAGGAGACGATTGGATCATATCCGGGAGAAACCTGCTCGCTGCACGGTCGCCTCGACACATCGAACGCGAAACAGGGCTGACCTCGATGGCCGAAGTTGACGGCTTCGCCCCCTTGGGCGGACAGGTTCGTCCTGCCACGATGGCGCTGCAAATCCTCGGCAAGCGCGCGTCAGGCGCGCCACGGATTGACCCGAAGCACGTGCAACGACTCGGACCCGAGCGCGACCCGCGCCGGCCGCAGAACACAAAGCCCCGGCGCCGCTGTGGGAACTACCTTATGATCTTGGTCGGCACGAGCCCCGTATCCCGGCCAAAATCCAGGCGCCGGCTCGTGTTTCCCGCGCACCTTCCCGCTGTACGACCCAGAGCGGCAATCTCGATGCCTCGCCAGTGTCTTCTCTTGCCGCTGCGCCTCGTCCTGCTTGCGTGGGGTGTCGCGGCGGCGCTGCCGGTGGTCGCGGCCCCTGAGGAGATCCAAGTCTACGAGGATGACCTGACACAGATTGGCGGATTCGGGGTCGATGTCCACAATAACTTGGTGCTCTCTGGGCCGAATACGCTTGCTTATCCGGGAGCCCAGCCAGCGGACCATGTCTATCGTCTGACCCCCGAATTCTATTACGGCCTGAGCGATACCCTGGAACTCGGACTCTACCTGCTCACCACTCGACCTGCGGGCGGTGATGTCCAGTATGACGGCGCCAAACTCAGGGTCAAGTTCATCGCCCCTCACGACGAACAGTCCGGCCCGTTCTGGGGCGCGAATCTCGAAGTTGGACGCACTGACCGGCGTGTGGCCGAGGTGCCCTGGAATATCGAACTAAAGGGCATCTATGGCTACCGAAACGGGCTCTGGACCTTCGCGGTCAATCCCAACCTGGACACCGCGCTCGGCCCGAAGGGCGGCCCCGTGAGCCTTGATGTGGATTTCAAGATCGCCTACACGGTGGCCCAACGTACGCAGCTTGGCATCGAAAGCTACGACGAGTACGGCCCCTTGGCGAAACTGTCTGCTCTCGATCGGGAATACAAGGCGCTGTTCCTCGCCGTTGATCGCGATTTTGGGAGCTTTGATCTGAACGCCGGTGTCGGCCGCGGTCTGACCGCACAGACGGATCGCTGGATCCTCAAATTCATTGTCGGGACCCACTTCTGAGCTGCGCTGAAAACCCAGGGGCGCCTTGGCCTCGCACGAATGGTAACCCGCATGAGCGTATGAGGCGCGCCGCGATCACGAGCTGACCTCAGCATGGATCGTGGCGAGACGTCCGGAAATGAAATCGATCCCCGAGGCGCTTCATCATGGGCCCCGCCTGACTCCCGCCCCGCCTCATGGCAGCGCCAGCTTGCCAGACCGCGCTCGTAGCGGTCCGCCCGGTGGAGGTACACTATCCAGAATCCTTTTGACCGAGCGGAAATTTCGTGGCGGCCGGCCCCCTAAGCCACTACCCTGGCAGGTCCCGCCGCCTCAGACCAGGGTCGGTTCACGAGCATGCCGGCCTGAATCTCGCCAGAGCCCAACGATCCAGAGGAGCACATCATGTCCGCTTCGTCATTGCGTCGGCTGGTTGCACTCACAGCCCTCCTGGTCTGCACATCTGGCATTGCAGGTACATCCAGCGTCCCGCTCAAATCCAGTCCATTCGGGTATTTCACGACGCTCTCGGGCGACATCGCCTTTACCTGCGACAAGGACGTTCCGAACTCGAAAACACGGTCGTGTCATATCGACCCCGATCCGCAATGGTCGCCGCTTCTGGCCGCTGATAACGATACACCGGGAGGTGAGTTCGGCATCGCTAAACTCGACGACGGCAAGCTGCACTGGACCTATCGTGGCCGTCCGGTCTATATCGCTGGCGACCGGACCGAACGCAAGGCGCCCTGGAAGCGTACCGGGCATCAGGCCATCTGGCGTCAGCGCTGAAGAACCGAGCGGCGCGCATTCCCCTGCATGGCGCGGTAATCGGCGCGGTACCGCAAATCGCGCCGAATAAGCAGGGCGCGAGTCATTCTGGCCACGTGGAAGGTGGACTGCGGAAAACCGGTGTTTCGTGGGTGCGCATTGCCTGCTGCTGGCGCGGTCTTGGGGAAAGTCATCGACACTGGTGAGTCGATTAAGCGGATTCGGGCCGCTCAGCCGACATCCCGTCTGGAAGAGTGGGCTAGACGACGGACCCGATGCGGCGCAATTTCCAACCCAAATGATGGAGTAAGCCATGCCACAGCTCGAGGCATCCTGGTCAAGGCGAGCCGATCGAGGACTTCGCCGCTGATCACCGCCGGCCCCAGCGCCCGAGGAATCGACATGGGCAGCGCGTCACATTGTGTCGCGGTACCCCCGATTGACACGGAGGGCCGGTTCGGCAGTTCGCGTCCTCCACGGCGCTCGCGAGTTGAGAAAGGGATCGGAAAGGGGTTAACCTAGGCGGGATGAACAGGCATCAGGCCTCCGCTCAGGCGGCCTGCATGGCGTTATTGGGAAACACCGATGAAAACCTATCGCATTGCAACCATTCCGGGTGACGGAATCGGCAAGGAAGTCATCCCGGCCGGTGAAGAGGTTCTAAAGGCCGTGGCGGCGCTCGAGCCCGATCTGGATTTTTCATTCGAGAATTTCGACTGGGGCGGCGATTACTACCGGCGCCATGGCCTGATGATGCCCTCCGAGGGGCTCGACGCCCTGCGCGAGAAGGACGCCATCCTGTTCGGTTCGGCAGGCGATCCCCATATCCCTGATCACATCACATTGTGGGGCCTGCGGCTGAAGATCTGCCAGGGCTTTGACCAATATGCGAACGTGCGGCCCACGCGCATCCTCCCTGGCATCGACGCACCCTTGAAACGGTGCCGGCCCGAGGATCTGAACTGGGTGATCGTGCGCGAGAACTCCGAAGGCGAATACGCGGGTGTGGGCGGGCGCGTACACCAAGGGCATCCGATCGAGGCGGCGACGGATGTCTCGATCATGACCCGGGCAGGGGTCGAGCGCATCATGCGCTTCGCGTTCCGACTCGCCCAGTCGCGCCCGCGCAAGCTCTTGACTGTCGTCACCAAGAGCAATGCCCAGCGCCATGCGATGGTGATGTGGGACGAGATCGCGCTGCAGATCGCACGCGAGTTTCCGGATGTTGCCTGGGACAAGGAACTCGTGGATGCCGCGACCGCGCGCATGGTCAATCGACCCGCGAGCCTCGACACCATCGTTGCGACGAACCTGCATGCCGACATCCTAAGCGACCTCGCCGCTGCCCTGGCGGGGAGCCTGGGCATTGCGCCGACCGGCAACATCGATCCCGAGCGGCGTTATCCCTCGATGTTCGAGCCGATCCATGGCTCGGCGTTTGACATCATGGGGCAGAACCTTGCCAATCCGATCGGAACCTTCTGGTCGGCCGTCATGCTTCTCGAACATCTGGGCTGTGAGGTCGCGGCCAGGCGCCTCATGGCCGCCATCGAGCGGGTCACTGCGGATCCCGCGCTGCATACCCGCGACCTCGGAGGGTCGGCGCACACCGACGAGGTGACCTACGCGGTATGCGAAGCACTCGCCTTACGAGCGCCGGGGCGCCGCGCAGCGTGAGCCACCGCACTGGGCGAGCACACTAAGCAAGCACACGGAGCGAGCGCCTTGGGCTGCGCGGGCAACAGACTGCCGGCAAGGTCATTCGCTGCCGAACAATCCGCCCAGTACCGAACCGACCACTCCTCCGGCGACGGCCCCGCCCAGGCCACCGGCAGATCCTCCGATCCCCGCACCCACGGTCGCGGGAGAGGCCCCGGATTCCTTCCCGATATAGGGGATAAGCGCATGGGCCAGATTCGGCATGGTGAGGGTCTGCAGCCAGACCTGCCCCGGGCCTGTAAGCCGGGCGATGAACAGTCCGTCACCACCGAAGAGGGCATTCTTGATGCCGGGGATGAGCGTGATGTCGAAATTGACCGTTCCCTCGAACATGCCGATGTGGCCCGGATGAACGTTCAGGGACTCACCCGGCGCCAGATTGTAGGTGACGATCTCCCCACCCAGTTCAACCCAGGCGGTGGCGTTGCCGGTCAGCTTCTGCAGGATCATGCCCTCGCCGCCAAAGATGCCCGCTCCCAGGGAGCGTTGAAACCCGATGGTCAGCTCGACCCCTTGGGTGCCACACAGGAAGCCGTGGCGGTGGATCAGGTAGGTCTGACCTGAAGTCAGGGGCACTTCCATGATGGTGCCAGGCACCTTGGCTGCAAAGGCCACCATGCCCTGTCCACCGGTGGTCTCGTACTCGTTCATGAACAGGCCGCCACCGGAGATGGCGCGGCCGATCGCCCCCCAGATGCCTTTTGCTCCGGCGGTCACCGCGGAAGTCTGCAGGCTGATGTTGGGGCTCATCCATGAAAACTGGCCCGGCTCTGAGATGATCTTGTCGCCAGGCTCGAGTCCAATTTCCAAAACCGGCAAGGTCGTTCCCGTGACGCGTGCTTTCATTTCGCACTCCTCTCTAGTTGGATTGCATCTACACCGCAAGGACATCGCTTGCTGACGCTGCCTGTCCCGTATTACCGGGCAGACCGCGAAAGCACCGAACTACGCACAACAACCTTGGTCGGACGCCCGGGTTGGCATCCCCGGCGAGCCAGGTTCTGGCCCTGCCGTCAGGGCCCAACACCGGGGCTCATCGACAGTCGGATCATGCCAAAAAGCGTGCGCCGGCGAAAGCGCCGCGTATTTTTCCTTGCGCCGCATTGACAATTTTCGGCCGAGGGCGCGAGCGCGCGCGTCGTCCGAGTGAACGCCGCGCATGTTGACGCAGCGGGTCCTCGTGCCGGCATTCGGTTGGCAGCCCTCGCGAGTCGCATTGAGGGTGGCGCTGCGTGTCCCCTTGCTCATCGCGCCGGTGTCCACTTAACCAGCCCATCCGCGCTCATCCCCGGTTCCGGTCGCATTCTCTCCCGAGGGTCCACATGCCCTAGAGGAAACCTGACTTCGACGTCAAATCGGCACATCACTATTTCTCGGCGCACTGCTTTAACAAGGCCTGGAAGCTCATGCTAAAGCCCGAGCGCACCGTCGAGGAGACCCGCCTCATGGTGACGCTGAACCAGGCCTCCCTCTATGATTGGCTCTCGCGAGCTGACTGTGGAGACAAGGAGCGGTCCATCGGCTATTGGCAGGCCTCGCGCAAGGCGCTGCTTCAGAACGGAGTCGAGGCAAAACGACGCGCAGAGGTGTGCCTGTCGCACAGCGCCCTGCTCGAACCGTTCTATCTGGGTTACGCCTACGAGGCCCTGGGACGCTCCGCATGGGTATCCGGGAGGCAGACCGCCGCGCTCGCCGTCGTCAAACAGGGCGAAGCATATGCCCTGCTCGTCAAGAGGCGGCACGAGCGGGACTATCTCTGCCATGATCTCGAGGAACTGCGGCAAGCCCTGAGCATGCCCAAGCCGACCAAGGCAGGGACTCGCTAGCGGACCAGACCGCCGCAGGGCTCCCAGACCGCCGGCCGAGACGCCCGCTTCAGTAGCCGGGTTGCATGAGCCGCGCTGCTCGCAGTTCCGAAGGCACGAAGATCCACAGCAGCAGGTAGGCCAGCACGCCGGTCCCGGCGCAGACGACCAGAAACACGAAGAAGAGTCTCCAGATCCAGGAGGGTGTGTCGGTGAACTCGCCAAGCCCGCCACACACACCACCCAGCCAGCGGTCCTGCTGGGTGCGGCGCAGCGCATGGAGATTACCAGGTGCCGCCGCCCGCACGCCTTCATTCTGCTGGCGAGACAGGACGCGAGCCTTGGCATGCGCGAACTCCTCGTCGGTCAGGATGCCCCGCGCGTGCAGGTCACCGAGTTTGCCTAATTCGTCACTGTCAGACATGGAAATTCTCCGGTAGGGTTGCTGATGTCGTCATCTTAATCGCTCGAGCGCCTGGCGAAAGTCGTTTGCGACAGGTTGCGTCCACCCGCGACCAGGCGCCTGGCAAGCAGGATAGGCCGCGGAGAAGCCAACCCGAGGGCTCTTCGGCATGCTAGTTGCTTCGCCGGATCCTGGCCGACAGGCACCCAGCCAGGCCATCTTCATCGCATCGAGGGCAATCCATGAGCAACCCGACCGTTCCCGTGGCAGCGTCACCGGCGCAGGACGACTATGAGGTCTTCGAGGCGGGCCATGTCGTGCTTCAGTCGGGCCGGACATTTCGCAACATGAAGCTCGCCTACAAGACGTTTGGAAGACTTGCTCCGGACAAGGCGAACGTCATCGTCTATCCAACCTCGTACAGCGCCCAGCACTACGACACCCAGTTCATGGTCGGGGATGGCGCGGCGCTGGACTCCGCCAAGTACTTCATAATCATCCCCAACCTGTTCGGTAATGGTCTGTCCAGTTCACCGTCGAACACGCCGTGGCCCGACGTCGGGACCCGCTATCCCGACGTCACGTATTTTGATGCGGTCTCGGTACAGCGCCGCATGCTGCAGGACCTCTGGGGCATCGAAAGGGTCGCCCTGGTCTACGGCTGGTCGATGGGCGCAATGCAGGCGTACCACTGGGCGGCGATGTATCCCGAGGTGGTCGAGCGCATTGCGGTGGTCTGCGGCTCGGCCCGGTGTGCGCCCCACAACAAGGTGTTCATCGAGGGAGCAAAATCAGCACTCATGGCAGACCCCGCATTCCAGGACGGAGTGTTCACCGCCCGGCCGGTTCGCGGCTTTCGGGCGATGGGTCGGGTCTACGCCGGCTGGGCCCTGTCCCAGACCTTCTATCGTGAGGAGCTCTGGCGCACCTTCGGGGCGTCATCCCTGGAGGACTATCTGGTGACGTTCTGGGAGACGAATTTCGCGCGCCGGGATCCCGCTGATCTGCTCGCCCAATTCTGGACATGGCAGAACGGCGACATCAGTGCCAATTCACTCTACGAGGGCGATCTGCCCCGCGCGCTACGGGCGATCAAGGCACGCACGCTGCTCATGCCCGGCGACCACGATCTGTACTTCCAGGTTGAAGACAATCGCCGCGAACTGCACCATCTGGCAAACGCCAAGCTCGCACCCATTCCCTCGGTATGGGGTCATCGGGCTGGCAATCCCACCACGCAGCCCGAAGATCGCTCATTCATCGAGCAGCATGTCCGCGATCTCCTGGCGGGGTGAACGCCGGCTTCGGTAACACAGGCTCGCGGCCGCTGCGGTGGCCCTAGCAAGAAACAATGATCACG
>PLEY01000082.1 GCA_003136595.1 Burkholderiales bacterium | reverse complement strand
GGCATGGGGAGATTCAGTGCGGGCTCGGCCAACGCGACGTTACGGGAGCGCGCCGATCGCGAAGAAAGGACCGGCAGGTGTGGTGCTCGACTCAAGGCCGGTGTAGATCGATTTACCGAAGAAAAAGGGCAGCCCGAGGTCGAAGGCTTGGGGCAGCACCGAGCCGGCTGGTGCGAGAAGGTCATCGAAGGCGAAGAGCGTTGCGGCGGTGGCCTGATTGAAGAGGAACTGGGCATTGGCCACCTGCACCTCGCTCGCCACCGTGGCGTTGTTGCTGGCGGTGATCGTGATCGGCGTCGTGATGAGCGACAGCGCCGAGGCCGAACCCGGGCACAGGTAGTACTTCGCGTTGCTGCTTTGCGGGCAGGCGGGGATGGTGGAGTCGTTGAAAAAATAGGCCGAAGAGCCACTGTCGATGAAACTCTGCGAGAACGTGGTCGACTTGTAGAGGACCGTGAATTCTCCGGCGTTGCTGGCAGACGTGGACACGTCGGGCACGGCGATGACGGTATTCGAGCCCAGCTGGTTGTTGGTGCGGGTGTTGATACCAAAGACGAGATTCGCAGCCACGGAGCTGTAGCCGGTGTCCGGTATCGCAGGGATCTGCAGAACCACGCCGTTGTTGTCCACCGGGAAGCTCGCGACCGGATTGGCCACCTGCTGGTTAGTCGTGATCACCTGGGGCGTACACACGCCCAGAGCGGTGCAGTCGTAGTACTGTGCGACCGTCGCGCCGTTGTCGGTGAAGGTCGATGCCTGGCTGCACGCCACACCGCAGTCCTGAACGAACAGGCCCACACCGACGATACCGTTCGCGCCGATCGCCGAGGGCGTGTTCTCGGATCCGCCACCCTGATTCGTGCAGTCAGTGGGGACCGCAGGTGTCGTGACATCGTCCAGGATCACCTCCACCGGGACGGCGGAAGCCTTCTCACCGCTGATGCTGATGTCGGCGGTTCCGACACTACCCCACACCACCCCGTCGGCGAATCCAGCACACTCGTAGTAGGTGTCTCCGTTACCAACCAGTTGGGGGGGCAACCCGAGCGAGGAGACCTGGGAATGGAACAGCCTCAGTCCGCTCGAGCCGGTATCGACCTGCACATTGGGGATCGTCGCACAGTTCGTGGTGCTGCCAGGCGCGCACACTGTTACGGTCACGAGCACCAGATTGGCGATGGCGCCGGTCGGCCCCGAGGACACGCAGATGCTTGCCACATTGACCGCCGTGGTGCTGGTCGAGGCGCTGCCGCAGGTGGCGGGCGCCGGGGGTGTCGAGACCACCGGCGTCGTGGTTGCCGCCGTGCTGGAACTGCTTCCCCCGCCACCACCGCCGCAACCGTTTAGAACGAGGGCCGCGCCAACCACGGCCAGGAAATTCACAAGACGCATGCCACTTCCCCTATTGGATCTCAGCGACCGAAACACCCGCGGGCACGAGCGCCGTGACGACGGCGCAGCCGGCAAAGGCGCGCATGCGCCCTGCGGACTCGATCGTCACGTCCTGGTCCGTTACCCGCAGGTGGCGGTGATCAGGATGTGGCAGCCGCGCGGCCTCGGTCAGACGCGGGAAGTAACTGCCGAGCAGCTGGTTGAGATTGGGCTTGAAGGGCCCATGCCAGCTGACGGCGAACACGGTCCCCTGTGCCGTCACATATTCGCGCACCACGGTGCCCGACGCGAGATCGAGTTCATGCACCTGATAGGAGGACCGCACCTCGACATGGCGTACGGCTTTGAGACTCAGGGTATCGGCGACGATCGAATCGGTGGGTCCGCCGAGGGCCGCCCAGGAACTGGGGGAGGCGAGGCTCAGGCAGCCGAACACGAGGGACACGCAGCAAAACCGAAAGGACATGGTCAGAATCCACGGCAATGTGATGACTTACTGTAACCGAAGTTCGTGCGTGAACCCACCCAAACGGGCCAAAAAAACGTCAGCCCGGGACAAGGTTCGGTAACCAAATGCTACAAAAAAGGGGTGAGAGCAAATTTAGTCGAGGGTTCCGAACGAGAAGGCCACGCCCCCTCGCTCGCGCTTGCCGAGGATGCCAAGCAGGTCAGCGAGCCGGTCGGCGGCCTCGGGCTCAGCCCGCGCATGTCCGCTCAGGGCGAGGCCCTCGCCCNNACCCTCGCGCTTTGCGTCCAGGTCGATCCGGTAGCTGCCAAGGGGGCGCACCGAGGAGAGCGGCGAGGCGAGCTCGAGCAAGCGGATCTGCGCATGTCCGCTCATGCGGCCCCGCTCGATCCGCCACGCGCCCCACTCGCACTGCGCGCGACCGGTGAATTCCAGGGTGTTGAAGGGGGCGCCCAGGGCACCGAGTTCATCGAGGGGGAGCGCGAGGCCGCCGGCCGCGATCGAGCTCGCATCGCGCTCGACGGTCAGCGCCACGGGCTCCTTCAAAAGGGCGGGATCGCTGAGTTCGACTTCGAGCCGCCCCAAGAAGAGCGGCAGACCCGCGGTACGCCAGTCGAGACGACCGGGGAGGGCTCGTGCGGCATCCGGCAGGCCGGGGGCAGCGAGGTAAAGCTGGCCCGACCCTCTCCAGATCGACCCGTCGACCTCGCGCACACTAAGCCGTCCGCCGGTGGCCTCGGCAAGGCGCGGAGCAAGCCAGGCGGCAGGCAGCAGCACCACCAGTGTCGCGCCGACCGAGAGCGCGGCAATCGCGCACCAGAGCAGGACGGAGTAGAGCCTGCGGATCGACCCGGCCATCGTGCCTAGGGAGGACTGAGCGTCGCCGTCAGCTCGACCTGTCCGGGCTTGGTGGCGCTCACGTGGGCTTCGCTCACCTTCACGTGCAACTGGGTGCGCACTTCGTCAAGCCATGCGACCCAGTCGGCAAAGGCGACGTCGTGCAGCTCGATGCGCACCGCACGTCCGGCGGTGACGAGCGCCTTCGTCGCCATGCCGTGCTCGCGCAACGATGCGGCCAGTGCATCGCGCAACGCGTCCCCCTGCGGCGTGCGCAGCGTCCCCTGGGCTTCGAGGCGACGCGCCTCGTTTGCCTGACCATCCATCAGGGCGAGGTCTGCCCGTAGGCCTGGCAGCGCCGCCTCGAGGCGTTGGCGGCCCTGGTAGGCAGGCTTGAAGAAGACAGCAATCACAAGGAGCAGCCCGAGCGCGGCCAGGGCGAACTTGATTCCAAGACGCTGGTTGGGTTCGCGCTCCTGCCACCAGCTCAAAAGGGGGTTCACGAGCCGCTCCGGATGATCCATTTGCCGCCGGAGGATTCCGCGCGCAAGCCCTGTCCCGTGAGCCGCGCGGACCATTGCTCGTCGACCGCGACGCCCGGGGCAAAGCCGATCGTCAAGGCATGGTCCGCGTAGTCGACCGATGCGATCGCGTTCGGGCCAAGCGGGCCCAACGCGCGGGCGACATGGTCGCACAGGACCAGAAAGTCGCCGGCGTCGGTCTCGCCGGCCTGGCCGCGCCGCGCCTCGAGTTCGCGGCGCATCTGCAGGGGAGCATCCAGCACCACCTTGGTCGAGGGAAAGCTCCCAAGCAGAATGCTGCTCGCGCGCGCCTCCAACGCCGCGTACTCGCGCGCCAGCAGCAGCCAGTCGAGATTCAGCCCGATGAGGCAGGCGAGCGCGCTCGCGGCGGCCAGGCCCAGCGGCAGGCGCCAGCGCTTCAGGCTGTTGCGCCCCGCCTGCCAGGACTGGGCGGAGAACTCGAACTGGCAGAGATCCAGGGGAGCAGTCAGCGCGCGCCGGGCGAGCGCGCTGAAACTCACGGACTCGGTGCGTGCCGCCCAGGACAGGTCGCGCAGACCGGCCGGTTGCAGCAGTTGGGCGCGCGGATCAGTCACGACCCGCAAGACGATTGGGCGCTCGCCTGCGAAATGGCGTGCGGTGGAGGCGAGATCGGCGGCGGCTACAGCCAGGCCGCAGGAGCTGTCCTGGTCCTCGAGGACGGTCTCGAGCGCAGCCCCGTCGGACGGTGGTGGCTCACCGGGCTGCCCGAACACATGGACCACCACCTCGCCCTCGGGCACGAGTGAGAAGCAGGACTGCACCGGCACGACGCGCAGGCCCGCGCGCTGCTCTTTCTGGAAGCGCTCCAGCACAAAACGCAGCCAGCCCCGGTCGACGACGGCCACGGTGCGCTCCTCGCCGGCTGCGACCTCTGGGCCGACCGCGACGTGGCAGCGGGCCGCATCGGTCACCAGTTGTTCCTCGATCAGGTTCGGCAAGGCGAGCCGCAGCCGCGGGCCCTTCAGGGCGGGAACCCGCGCGCGCAGGAGCACCACGTCACGCGCCGCGAGCAAGAGCACATGGCGCCGCGCGGCGGGCAACAGCGGCAGGGTGGCAGAGCCCGCACGCAGCTCCTGCCCGGCGTCGCCGAACAGGACGAACGGGAGCGGGCCGAGCGGGTTGTCGCTGCCGGACTTGACCTGCGCGCGGGCGGGAATGAGGACGACTAGGGTGGTCACTTTGACGGCGGTCTCGTTGGGACCTCGATTAGGGCATTAGATCAAGGAAAGCGATTAGAACGCGTCCCGCGTGCTGACCACCAAGGTTGAATTCGGGACCACGTCCGTGCGGTATATAAGGGTATCGCGATTGACCTCGGCACGCTCGTGCCGGACTCTCGCATGAATCGCAAAAAAATGGCTCTTGACGTCGAGCGCCGCCGCATCAGTCAGGCTGACGCCGGCGGCGCGCAGGATATTGCTGAGGTCTCCGGTGTTGCGGAAGTAAGCCTGTTGGCGCGCCACCACGGCGGTCTGGGCCGCAGCCACGGACAGCCCGGGGATTGCCGCAGCCAGGACCTGGGCGGACGCGGTGTTCGCGTTTACTGGTGTGGCCACCGGCAAGACCGTGACGAAGGGACTGATTGCGCCGATGATGCCCGGTGAATAACCGGGGATGTCGAGCAGTTGGTCCAGTCCTTCGACGACGAGCGGGACGTTCGCAGCCGAGCCACCGAGGCCTGCACTGGCCAGCGCCTCGGGATTCCCGGTCACGACGCTGCCGGTCTGCAGCGCGGTCTGACTGGCGCTGGTTTGGCGCATATGGTCGGCGGTCAAGCGGGCCAGGGTCGGATCGATCCCGAGCTGGGTCAGAAGGCGCGCATAGGCTTGGACTGCGTTCAGATTGATCGTGGTTGCACCGGGCACGGATCCGTTCACCAGATTGCGCAGGTTAAGGCGGGCCTGGAGGTCCTCGATGTTGCCGGACAGGTAGGTGGCGTCGCCTTCCTCGGGCCGGTCTGCTCCGATCTGGTTCAGGAAGTCAGACAGCCGGGTCTGCGCGATCGGCAGCGACCAGACCTGCCCCGGGTAGTCAACATTCGGGGCCGCGTCCCCGGTCGAGCGCAGCACGACGCGCGACCAGTCGACGGCACCGCGCTCGATCCAGGCGGCCTGATCGGCGAGTCGCTCGGCCTCGACGCGACGGATCTGGACATCGGCGCGCCAGATGAGGCCGGCGACCAGGATGGCAGCGAGCGTCATGACGAGCATGGCTGCGACGATCGCCGCGCCGCGCTCGGCAGCTCTCTTGTGCAACGCGCCACCCATCTGCCGAGCTGCCTGGCTCATCCCTTTCATCCTCCAACCAGTACGATACGCGTCAGGGGCGAGCGCATGTTCTTGCCCTGAAGGCTCACTTCAAAGCCTGTCACGGTGCGCGTGGCGGGCGTGGCCACCGAAGCCGAGAGGTTCGGTGCGGCGCGCAGTGCCTGGGTGGCTGCGAGGACATCGTCTTCGCGATCGGTCCAACCGGTGCCAGGCAGCCATACCCGCATGCGGGCCGCTGCCAGCGGGGCTGCCAGCGTATAGCTCGACCAGTTGGCATCCGTTTCAGGATTGGCCCCCAGGGCCGCGTGCACCGCCCCGAGCGTGGCGAGCGGCAGCGAGGCATAGCGTACCAGCCGCTCGCCCTCGAGGCGATAGCGGACCACCTGCAGGCGCGGAGCCGCGCCCGGCGGATAAAGATGTCTGACGAGCAGCAGTTCATTGGCGGCGAGCTGGACTGGCGGATCGTTCACGGCGCTATCGGTGACGACACCCTCGGCGTCGTAGTGAAACTGATCAAAAAATTGCGTCGTGGCGCGTTCTTCGCCGAGGAACTCGATGATCGCGTCGCGCGCGCGCGTCACCTGGTCGAGTCCACGCCAGGCCAGCACCGTCACGATCGCAAGGATCGCGATCGCCACGAGCAGTTCGACGAGCGTGAAGGCCGCCTGTGCGCGAGGCCTAGAGGGGTCGCGCGGATTCATTGGGTACGAGGCCGATGAGCTGGGTGAGATCGGCATCCCGACGGGTGGCGTCCTGCACCTTGACGATGATGCGCCGGAACACCGGGTTGGGCGTTGGCTCGACGGTCTCGATGCAGACCAGTTCGACATTCCCCTGCGAGCAGCCAAACTGGCGCGTGCCGACTTCCGGCCACTCGTGGCGCAACCGGATTTCCGCAAGACGGTTCTGCGCGCTCCAGCCGGCCACGAGGCGGCGGTGGAGCGCGTCGGAGGCCTCGGCGAGGTTCGCCACCGCCTTTAGCGCAGCGACTAAGGCGATGGCCACAATGGCAAGCGCGACCAGCACTTCAATCAGGGTGAAACCCGGATCAGCGGGCCTCATAGCGCCCATCCCCGATGGCTCGGACTGCGACCGTGCTGCCCTCGCCCTCGAGCGTCAAGACGATCGGCAGATCGACCGATTCGACGCCAAAGGACACCTGGTCGAGGCTCTGGGCGGAACCGTCTAGGCGGATCGCATAGCCCGTGAACCCCGGCGGCCACGTGCGGGGTGCAAACGGAGCCTCGCTGCGCGGCACCCACGCACCGTCGCGCCGCTCGACAAAGCGATAGCCCTGGGCATTGGGCTGCCAGGCCCAGGGATGGGCCCTCAGATGGGCCTCGTTCGCCGCGCTTTCGAAGAGCTGGGCCAGCCGTTGTCCCTCCTGCTCGAGATCCTGGTGAGGATTGCGGCCAAGCGACAGCGCGGCGAGCCCGACCAGGATGGCGGCGATGACCACCACCACGAGAAGTTCGAGGAGCGTGAAGCCCGGGCTGCGCGACCGGAAGCGATGCATGTGACGGGACCCGGGTCGGACTACTGCCAGGACCCGATGTCCGCATCGTTGCCTTCGCCACCGGGCTTGCCATCGGCGCCGTAGCTGAACACGTCGACTTCGCCGTGCACACCCGGATTCAGGTATTGGTAGGCGTTGTCCCAGGGGTCATTGGGCAGGCGCTCGAGGTATCCGCCCGGCTTCCAGTTGTTCGGGACCGGCTCAGCCGTGGGCTTCTCGACGAGCGCCTTTAGGCCCTGGTCGGCGGTAGGGTAGCGACCGTTGTCCAAGCGGTAGAGCTTGAGCGACTGCATGATGGTCGCGACATCCTGGCGTGCGGCGACGCGCCTCGCCTCGTCGGGCCGTCCCATGATCTTCGGGACGATCAGGGCGGCAAGAATGCCCAGGATCGCGATCACGACCAGGACTTCGATCAGGGTGAAGCCAGCCGGGCGACAAGCGCCTCTAAAGCCTGGAACGCCTCGAACGCCCCGCACGTGCCGGCCGGAGTCTTCTATACGGAAAATGGGAGTGCGCAGCATGGTGTGGGATACGAGCCTGGGAGAATCAGCAATTTGGGGCCTCTGGGACGGGGCCGAAGGGTGTTGAAGGGTAGATCCGGGCGCTAGCATGACCTGTGGCGGCCGGGTTGTCGAATTGACGCAACGAGATCGTACAATATCCTCATGTCAAATCTTCCAGTACGGCTCGCCTCCCTCGCCCTGTTCGCGCTGCTGTGCGCGGTCCTGACCTACTGGGTCATCGTCCTGGGCGGGCGCTCCAAGGTGGTGACTGCGCCCTCCGAGATCACACCGCCCCCCTCGACCGAGGCGGCCGGCGAACTCTTCGGGGGCAGCCCCCAGGCGAGCGCCCGCCAGGACTTCAAACTCGTGGGGATCCTCTCGCTTGGGCCCGGACGGGGAGCAGCGGCGATCATCAGCTCCAGCGAAGGTCCGACGCACACCCTGGCCAAGGGGCAGTTGCTGGATCGTGACACGCGCTTAAGCGAGGTCCGCGAACGTTCGGTGGTCCTTGAGCGCGCCGGCGTGAAGAGTGAAATCTTCCTGCCGGTCGCAACCCAGTCGATGGGCTATCTGCGCTAGCGAATCCCTCTGGCGTGTCCATGACCCGCCCGCGTATCCCATTGCTGGCGTGGCTGTCGTACAGGTCCGTGCGCTGCGCCGTCCAGAGCTGACACGGGCTGGCATTAGCATCGGTCTTGGCTCTCCTGCCTCCAGAGCAGCCCGTCCGTGTCAGCGCGGGTACCCTCCGCGGCCAACGGCGACCAAGCGTGGCGGCTCGCGACACATTGGAGCGCCGGGGTGGGCGCCGGCGGCCCGGCGGTGCATCGGTGCCTAGCGCAGCAGGTGCCACTCCCGCAGTATCCCCGCGACGCGTAAGGCGTAGGCATCGCGCAGAGCCGGCGTCTCGGAATGATAGGAACCGACCGCCTCCCAGGTGTTGCCATGCCGGTTCATCTGGCGGCGCAGGTGCCAAGCCGCGATATAGACATTGGCGCAGGGCTCAAGCAGCGTCTGAGTGGAAATACCGTAGGCACCGAGCGCCGCCAGGTGCACGGAGTTGATCTGCATAAGCCCGTAGTCGATCGAGCCGTTGTCATTGCGGTGCAGCGTAAGCGGCTCGTTGTGCGATTCAGCCCAGGCGATGGCACGCAGGACGAGGGGATTGACCTGATGATACTGCGCTGCGGCGTCAAAGCAGTCCGCCATCGCGAGCGCGGGGCAAGAAAGCCCAACGACGAGAGCGAGCAGACCAGGAAGGCGGGTACGCATCGTTCTGGACGGGACCTTTAAGAGGGTTTCGCAGAGGGCCGGACCGACGGCCCGGCTCNNGCGTGCTTGTCATTATCCTACAACGGATCGTTATGGACGGGGGCAGGCGGGCACGGCCACCCTGGCCCTGCCCTCGCGACCGTGAAAAGCATTAAATCCACCATTAAAAACTGGTAATGTCTGTGGCCGGCCCGGCCAGGCGCCTCGGACCATGCTTTGATACGGGACTCATGAACAGAAATTTGCTCAGTCGTGTGCCACTTCTCCTTGTAGGCACGCTGTTGTTTCTTGGCTTCGCTGCGTCCGCGAACGCGCAGGTCACCCTGAACTTCGTGAACGCCGACATCGACCAGGTCGCCAAGGCGATCGGCGCGGCCACCGGCAAGACCATCGTCGTCGATCCCCGGGTGAAGGGCCAGATCACCCTGGTTTCCGAGAAACCGGTCGACCAGGACCTGGCCTTCAAGACGCTCCAGTCCACGCTGCGCATGCAGGGCTACGTGCTGCTCGACGATCACGGCCTCTTCAAGGTGGTCCCGGAGGCCGATGCCAAGCTCGAGGGCGTGCCGACCGGCACCGGCAACACGCCGCAGTTCAAGGGCGATCAGATCGTGACCCAGATCTTCAAGCTGCAAAACGAGTCGGCCAACAATCTGCTGCCGGTGCTGCGTCCCCTCATCGCCCCGAACAACACGATCACCGCCTATCCTGCCAACAACTCGCTGGTCATCACGGATTACGCGGACAACGTGCGCCGCATCGCCGCGATCATCGCCAGCATCGACGGGGCCAACGGCTCGGCCATCGAGATCGTGCCGGTCCGAAACGCGAATGCGCTCGAGGTGGTCGCGTTGTTGCAAAAGATGCTTGACCCGAATGCCACGGGAGCGAACGACCCGACGCTGAAGATCGCGATCTCGGCGGATCCGAGGACCAATTCCATCCTGCTGCGCGCCGGCAACGGCGCACGCGTCGAGGTCGCCAAGTCGCTGATTGCGAAACTCGACGAGCCCAGTCACGGCACCGGCAACATCCACGTGGTCCATCTGCGCAATGCCGATGCCGGCAAGCTCGCCACGACCCTGCGTGGCATCCTCGGCGGCTCTGCGGGCGGCCGCGAGGGCAGCGCTGCGAGTTCCCAGGGGTTCGGTGCCTCTGGCAACACCTCGACTGGAACGCCGGGAGTGCCGCCGCTGCCCTCGGGCCTGCAAAGCGCAACCCCAACCAGTTCTCAAGGCTCCTCCAGCGGCAGTTCGGCGGGGCTTGGCGGCGGCGGCCCGAGCTTTGCAAGCAACGAATCCGAGGCGAACCAGCCCGGTGGCATCGTGCAGGCCGATCTCGCCACGAACTCGCTCATCATCACGGCACCGGATCCGGTCTACCGCAATCTGCAGAACGTCATCGATGAACTCGATGCGCGGCGCGCCCAGGTCTACATCGAGTCGCTGATCGTCGAGGTCACGACGGATAACGAAGGCCAGCTCGGCATCCAGTGGCAGGGCCTCGTCAGCAACAAGGCCAACAACACCGGACTGTACGCGGGCACCAACTTCAATTCCGGAGGCCAGAACATCCTCGATCTGACCGCCGGCGCCGAGGCCGCGAAGTCCGGCAATGCCAGTGGCCTCGTCTTGCCCGCGCAGGGCTTGAACGTGGGGCTCTTGCACCGCTTTAACAACATCCTTGGCATCGGCGGGCTGCTGCAGGCCCTCGACACCCTAAGCGGCGTGAACGTCCTCTCGACGCCCAATCTCATCACGCTCGACAATGAGGAGGCCAAGATCGTGATCGGCCAGAACGTCCCGTTCATCACCGGCTCCTATGCCCAGACCGGCACGACCGCGACCGTCACGCCCTTCCAGACCTATGACCGCGAGGACGTCGGCATCACGCTCCGCGTCAAGCCCCAGATCACCGAAGGCGGCACGGTCAAGCTGCAGATCTACCAGGAATCGTCCTCGGTGGTCGCCAACACGGCAAGCGACCCTGGCGGCGTGACCACCAACAAGCGCTCGCTGCAGTCGACGGTGCTGTGCGACAACGGCCAGATCATCGTCCTCGGCGGACTCATCCAGGATCAGTACGACGGCTCGAATGGCAAGGTACCGTGGCTTGGCGACCTGCCCGTGGTGGGATCCTTGTTCCGCTACGAGAACAAGTCGCATGTCAAAACCAACCTGATGGTGTTTCTGCGCCCGGTGGTGGTGCGGGACTCGGCAACGAGTGCGTCGATCTCGCAGAACCGCTACGACCTGATGCGCCGTCTCGGGCAGTCCTATGACGATGGCAACCGCATTCTGATGGACTCCGACACGCCGATTGCACGCCCGGTACCGCAGGTGCCAGGCAACGCGCCCGGAACGCCTGGCCTGCTCGATCCGATGTCGCGCGAACCCTCGAGTCCCCTGCCGGGGGCTCCCCCCGCCACGCGGGTGCCTCCCGCAGCAGCGGGGGCCACCGTGCCGGGGGCCACCCCGTGAGCGCCGTGCTGCGCGGCGCGGCAAGCCCGGCAGCCGCACGCCTTTTGCCCTATGGATTTGCGCGCAGCGCCCAGATCCTCGTGGCCAACGACGCCGAGGGTGCGCTCGAGGTCTGGATCAGCGCGGCGACGCCGGTCTCGGCGATCGCGGAGGTGGCCCGCAATTTCGGCGCGATCCGGCTGGTACGCCTTGGCGCCGACGAGCTCAAGGAATCCATCAACCGCGCCTACGCGATGCAGGATGGCCGGGCCGCCCAGGTGGTGGGCGAGATCGAGGGCGAGGTCGACCTGTCGCGCCTGATGCAGGAAATCCCCGAGATCGAGGACCTGCTCGAATCGGAGGACGATGCGCCCATCATCCGCATGATCAATGCACTCCTGACCCAGGCCACCCGGGAGAATGCCTCGGACATCCATATCGAACCGTTCGAACAGTCCTCGGTCGTGCGCTTTCGGGTCGACGGGACCCTGCGCGACATCGTGCGACCGAACAAGGCTTTGCACGGTGCGCTCATCTCGCGCATCAAGATCATGGCGAAACTCGACATCGCCGAGAAGCGCCTGCCGCAGGACGGTCGGATCACGCTGCGCGTGGGCGGCCGTGCCGTGGATGTGCGCGTCTCGACCCTGCCCACCGGGCATGGCGAGCGTGCCGTGTTGCGCCTGCTGGACAAGGACAGCCAGCGTCTGAACCTGGCCACGCTCGGCATGGCCACCGACACGCTGGCTGCCTTCGACCGCCTGATCGCCCATCCTCATGGCATCGTGCTCGTCACCGGCCCGACCGGTTCGGGCAAGACAACCACCCTTTATGCGGCGCTGTCGAGGCTTGAGACCACGACCAGCAATATCCTGACGGTCGAAGACCCGATCGAATACGATCTCGCAGGCATCGGGCAGACACAGGTCAACGATCGCATCGGCATGTCCTTCGCCAAGGCACTGCGCTCGATTCTGCGCCAGGACCCGGACATCATCATGATCGGTGAGATCCGCGACTTCGAGACCGCCCAGATCGCCGTGCAGGCGTCGCTCACCGGACATCTGGTCCTGGCCACGCTGCACACCAATGACGCGGCCTCGGCGGTGACCCGCCTGACCGATATGGGTGTCGAGCCGTATCTGCTGGCCTCGAGCCTCCTGGGCGTGCTCGCGCAACGACTGGTGCGCCGTCTGTGCACGCACTGTCGCATCGAAAAAAACGGGACCTGGCACCCGGTGGGCTGTGCTGAGTGCGCTCAGTCGGGCTACCTCGGACGCTGCGGGGTCTATGAACTGCTGACCATCGACGACGAGTCACGCGCCCTGATCCACGCGCGCGCGCCGGAGGCCGACATCCATGCCCTGGCGAGGAGGAACGGCATGCGCACCCTGCGCGAGGACGCACAGCGCTGGCTGGCGGACAAGGTGACGTCTCTCGAGGAGGTGTTGCGCGTGACCGGCACCTAGGAGCGCCTGTGGCTGCGTTTCGATTCGAGGCGATTACCGCAAGCGGGAGCCCGCAACGGGGGGTGCTCGAGGCCGACAGCGCACGGGCGGCGCGCGGCCAGTTGCGCGGCCAGGGCCTGATTCCGCTCACCGTCGAGCCCGCCCAGGACAGCCACGCAAAGCGCACCGGCTGGCGGCTCTCGAGCCGGCTCTCGCTGCGCGAGCAGGCGCTCTTCACGCGCCAGTTTGCCAGCCTGCTGGTGGCCGGACTCCCGCTGGACGAGGCCTTGAACGTGCTCACCGAGCAAGCCGAGCGCGACTACGTGGGCGACCTGGTCGCGACCATCCGTGCCGAGGTCATGGGCGGCCAGTCGCTGGCCGGCGCGCTCGCCATGCATCCGAAGGATTTTCCCGACCTGTACCGGGCCTTGATCGGAGCCGGCGAGCACACCGGCAACCTCGGTCTCGTCATGGAGCGTCTGGCTGACTATCTCGATGCGCGCGCGGCGCTGCGCCAGAAGATCCTCCTCGCGTTCTCCTATCCGGCCATCGTGACCGTGGTGGCGCTCGGTATCGTGACACTCTTGCTGACCTACGTGGTGCCACAGGTGGTCACGGTGTTTAGCAATACCAAGCAGCAGCTGCCGCTGCTGACGATCGCCCTCCTATGGATTTCCGAGAACGTGCGGCGTTATGGTGCAATCGCGGCGCTCGTCCTGATCGCGGGGGCGATCTTCACGCTGCGGCTCTTGCGCGAACCCGGCCCGAAGCTCGCCTGGCATGGCTGGCTGCTGGGTGCGCCCCTGATCGGGCGCGTCGTACGCGACTACAACACGGTGCGCTTTGTGAGCACGCTTGCGATCCTGAGCGCAGCGTCGGTGCCGATCCTGCGCGCACTGCAGGTCGCCGGCGAGACGCTCAGCAACGAGGTGATGCGCCGCCACGTCGACGATTCGATCGTGCGCGTGAGCGAAGGCGCCCCCCTGTCGCGCGCGCTTGGAGCGGCCCGGACCTTCCCGCCGGCGCTGATCCACCTGGTCCGCTCGGGTGAGGCGACCGGCAACGTCGCGCAGATGCTCGAGCGCGCCGCGGCCGCGGGCGCTCTCGAACTGGAGCGGCGCACGCTGCTCCTGACCAGTCTGCTCGAGCCGATGCTGGTGCTTTGCATGGGGGGCGTGGTATTGGCCATCGTGCTGGCGGTGATGATGCCGATCATTGAGATCAACCAGCTTGTCCACTGAGATGGCCAGAGCCCGTGCGGGCCACGCTGCAGCAGGTGCCAGGCCTTGCTATCATCTGCGGCTGTTGAGAACCACACCCCCTGGCAGCGCTCCTTCCCAGCGCTTCCTTCCAGCGAGGTCTTTGATGCGTACTCCGCTCGTGCTGGGCCTCCTTCTGATTGCTGCCTGCTCCCGACAAGTGGCCGTCGAGGAGCCGGGCCCGGCGCTGCGCACCAGTGCGCCGGCGAGCGGACCCGCATCACCGGGCGTGACCGCCTCGGCGGACGCCCCAAGGGCACCGGCACCCGTACCAGAATCCGCAGCGGCGGAGCACACGGCGAGCGCAGCCGCGGGCATCGACTGGCGACACAGCGACGTTGACGCCGCGTTTGCCGAAGCCCGCGTTGCGCATAAGCCCGTCTTCCTCTATTGGGGAGCGACCTGGTGCCCGCCCTGCAACCAGGTCAAGGCCACGATCTTCAACCGCCAGGACTTCATCGAGCGCTCGCGTGCCTTCGTCGCGGTGTACATCGACGGCGACAGTCCCAACGCCCAGCAGCTCGGTGCCCGCTTCAAGGTGAGCGGCTATCCTTCAATGCTCCTGTTCCGGCCGGATGGCACCGAGCTTACGCGGCTGCCCGGCGAGGTCGAAGGCCAGCGCTACATGGAAGTCCTGACCCTGGGCATCAACGGCGGCCGACCCGTGCGGGAGACGCTCCAGCAGGCACTCGAGGGCGGCCGCGGCCTGACCGAAGCGGACTGGCGCATGCTGGCCTTCTACTCCTGGGAGACGGACGAACAGCAACTGGTCACGAAGGAGCACCTGGTGCCAACCCTGGCGCGCCTCGTCAAGGCCTGTCCGGCCCGCTACGGGGATACCTCGGAGCGTCTCGCACTGGAGTCGATCCGGGCTGGCGCGACCGCCAAGAATCCCCGGACGTCCCCCGAGGCCTACCGGACCCTGGTCGCAGTCCTCGGCGACCCGGTCGAGGCACGTCGGAATTTTGACATCCTGACCGACTCCGTAGGAGCGACAGTCCGCTACACGAGCGCGGCCAATTCCAGCGAGCGTACGGAGCTGGTGCGCGCCTGGGACGCGATGCTCGAGCGCACTTCAGACGACACGAGCCTGTCGCAGACCGATCGTCTGGGCGCGCTCGCGTCGCGCGTCGAACTCGCGCGTCTCCAGATTCCCAAAGGAGCGCTCGATGCGGCACTCGTGGACGAGGTCCGCCAGCAGGTGGCTAGGGCTGATCACGAGACCTCCAATGCCTACGAGAGGCAGTCGGTCATCAATGCGGCAGCCCAGACGCTCGCCGACGCCGGGCTCATGGACGAATCCGATGCGCTGCTCAAGGCCGAGCTGTCGCGCTCGCACGCGCCCTACTACTTCATGGTCGACCTGGCCAGCAACGCGCGCACCCGCGGCGACAAGGCCACGGCGCTGGACTGGCTAGCTCGCGCCTACGCGGCAGCCGAAGGTCCGGCCACGCGCCTGCAATGGGGTGTCCTGTACGTGCGTGGCTTGATCGAGCTTGCGCCCGAGGACGAGGCGCGCATCGAGCAGGTCTCCGAGGCCGTCCTGAACGAGCTCGGTGGCAATCCCGACCTTCTCTACGAGCGCAATCGGGCCTCGCTCGCGCGCCTTGGTCGAGTGCTCGATCAATGGGACCACAACCATCAGCACGCTGCCGCACGCGCGCAGATCGCAGCGCGGCTGGTACCCGTATGTGAGGCCGCCACGGCTGACGCCGGCCTGCGTGCCCGCTGCGAGCATTTTTTCGACGAGCACGGCAAGGCCATGTAGTGTGGTGCGTCACGTGCACGCAAATTTGAGATCAGCTGAGCCCCGCTTGCCGGAGCCTCTCCGCCCTGCGGTCAGGGCCTCACCTCGACGCCCTTCCAGAAGGCGACGTAGCCCTTGATCTGCGCCGCAGCAGGCTTGGGTTCGGGATAGAACCATGCGGCCTGAGGGTTGGTCTGGCCCGCCACTTCCAGATCGTAGTAGCTCGCCTCGCCCTTCCACGGACAATGCGTGTGCGCGGAACTGGGTCGCAGCAGTTCCTGGCGGACCGCCGCCGCCGGGAAGTAGATGTTGCCCTCGACGACTTGGACCTCGGCGGGGGTGGCTTCGGCGACGAGAGTACCGTTCCAGAATGCCTGGGGCATGACTAGTCTCCTTGAGAAAGGACTTTTGGGATGGCCGCGCCGCGCCCGAGGACATGGACCTCGAAACCCGACGTGTGATGGCTCCAGACCTCCTGAGAGATCCAGCCCGCCGCGCGGGCCATCTCGAGAAAATGTGTCCGGCGGAATTTGTGCGAGTTCTCGGTGTGGATCGTCTCGCCGGCCTGGAAAAAATAGGTCTTCCCCAAGACCAGGACGCGCTGCGCGATGCGGCTCACCAGGTGCATCTCGATGCGGCTGTGCATCGCATCAAAGCGCGCCTCGTGCGCAAAGGTGTCCAGGCGGAACGTTCCGCCGAGTTCGCGGTTGATGCGCGCGAGGAGGTTCAGGTTGAATGCGGCGGTCACTCCCCGGGCGTCGTCATAGGCCGGCAGCAGCACATCCGGATCGGCGGTGGAATCGATGCCGATCACAAGAGCGCCCTTATCGCCCAGCGCATGGGCGAGTTGCCCAAGCAGGCGCTGTGCCGCGTGCGGCTCGAAGTTTCCAAGCGTTGAGCCCGGAAAAAACCCCAGTGCGGGTCCGACTGTCGAGAGCCGGCGCGCGACCGCGGCGAGCGCCGCCGCATCGGTGAAGTCTGCCACGACCGGCGTGCAGCGGACCTGCGGAAACTCCTCCTGCAGGCGGCCCACGGCCTCAAACAGAAAGTCGGCCGAGATGTCGATCGGAAAGTAGGCATATGGCGAGCGCAGCGCCTGCAGCAGCAGGCGCGTCTTGCGGCTCGAACCCGCCCCGATCTCGATGACGCTCGCGTGCCGACCGAACGCCGCCCCGAACGCGGGCAGGTGGTCCCGAAAGAGGGCGAGTTCACTGCGCGTCGGGTAGTACTCCGCCAACTCGGTGATCTCCTCGAACAGTTCCGAGCCCCGCTGATCATAGAGCCAGGTCGAGGAGATGGCCTTCTGCTCGAGGCCCAGCCCCGATGAGACCTCCATGGCGAAGGAGTTCTCGGCGCCCGGCCGCCTAAGGGTCGCAGCCTGGCTCATTGGCGATCCTGTGCAAGGCGCAGGCCGCTGAACTGCCAGCGCTGCGCCGGGTGGAAAAAATTGCGGTAACTAGGGCGCACATGTCCGGCAGGGGTTGCACAGGAGCCCCCGCGCAGCACGAACTGCCCGCACATGAACTTCCCGTTGTATTCGCCGACCGCGCCTGGCGCAGGCCTGAAACCCGGGTAGCCCATGAAGGGGCTCGCCGTCCACTCCCAGACGTCGCCGTAGAGCTGCCGCAGCGGCGCCTGGTGATCCTCGGCTGAGGGCCTGGGCCGAAAGCGGGCGCTTGCCGCGAAATGCCCGCGCACGGGCTGCGCCCGTGCGGCCGCCTCCCACTCGAATTCGGTGGGCAAGCGGGCCCTGCTCCAGCGCGCGAAGGCGTCGGCTTCAAAAAACGAGAGGTGGACGACCGGCGCGTCCCATTCCAGCGGCTTCTCGCCGTGGAGGGTCATCTGCAGCCAGCCACCCTCGAACTCGCGCCAGTAGAGGGGCGCGGTCCAGCGCGCGGCCTGCACCTTGGCCCATCCCTCGGAGAGCCAGAGCTGGGGATCCTGATAGCCGCCCGCATCGATGAAGGCCCTCCAGTCCCGGTTGCTCACCGGGCGCAGCGCCAGGGCGTAGGGCTTCAGGAGCACGGCATGGGCAGGGCCCTCGCAGTCGAAAGCAAACCCCCCACCGGCATGGCCGACCTCGACGATGCCGCCCGGGTAATCGACCCAGCCCTGGCCCGGATCGCCTGCTGCCTGCGAACTCAATTCGGGCCCGCTCCGATAGGCCGGCCGCAGCGGATTGTGCGCAAACAGGTGCAGAAGATCAGTCAGGAACAGTTCCTGATGCTGCTGTTCATGGTGCAGCCCGAGTTCGATCAGTGCCGCACACTCGGGCAGAGGCGCCAAGCGCAGCAGGGTCTCCAGGGCCCGGTCCACATGGGCGCGATACGCAAGCACCTCTTCGAGTGTCGGGCGGGACAACAGGCCGCGCTGGGGCCGCGGCTGGCGCTGGCCAACCGCCTCGTAATAGGAGTTGAAGAGGAACTGAAACTGGGGGTGGAACACGGCATACCCGGGCAGGTACGGCTGGAGCACAAATTGTTCGAAGAACCAGGTGGTATGCGCCAGATGCCATTTGGACGGACTTGCGTCTTCCATCGACTGCACGGTGGCGTCGGCATCGCTTAGGCCTGCGGCGAGCCTGAGCGTCTCGCTGCGGCAAAGTGGCAACGCGCTCTGCAGCTCAAACACTGCTCCCGATTCCCTTGGCGCTCTTTGACTCTGCATGAAACCTCTCGAAGCGGGGAAACTGGACGGAGTGAGGGCGAACGCGCAAGCCGGGCGCAGCCCATGCGCGGCGTAGCTCGCCATCCTAGCACTGCTGGCTGCGCTTGGCTTTCGGGCCCCTGCCGGCGCCTGGCGCTTCCTGCCGGAAGGGTTCGCACCGGTCTTGGCAAGTTCTGCTATCGTGTGCGTCTTGAGAAAAGTAAGCGCTCCCTCCTATGCGTCGGCTGGGTACTTGGCGTGGTCTTGCGCGCTGCTCGCGGCATGGTTGCGCCCCCCCGCAGGCGGCAGCGCTCAGGCAGGCCAGGCCCACCCTGAAGCCGCGCTGGGCGAGCGCAGTCCCGGCCGCGCCCTCGCCCTCGCCTTGACCCTCGGTCTCGCGCTCGGCGCAGCGCCAGACGCGCATGCCGAGGAACGGCTCGAGGTGGGCTCAAAGCGCTTTACCGAGTCTTACATACTCGCCGAAGTGCTGACCCAGACGGCGCAGCGCGCGGGTCCGGCGGACCACCAGGCGGGCCTTGGCAATACTGCGATACTGGTCGAGGCGCTCAGGACCCACAGCATCGACCTTTATCCTGAGTATCTCGGGACCATCGAGCTGGAAATCCTGAAACGGCCCAAAGCGAGCGGCTCACTCGAATCGGTCAATGCCGAGCTAGCCGGGCTCGGGCTTGGAGCCGCAGTGCCGCTCGGCTTCCAGAACACCTACGCGCTCGCCGTCAGTGCCGCGACCGCACAGCGCCTGCACCTCGCCCGCACCAGTGACCTTGCCGCTCATCCGGAGCTGCGGCTCGGCCTGTCCCAGGAGTTCATCGGGCGCGCCGACGGCTGGCCGGGTCTGGCCACGCGCTACGGCCTCGCCCAGGTCCCGCTGGGACTTGACCATGGCTTGGCCTACGAGGCGCTCGCGTCCGGCCAGGTCGACGTCATCGACGTCTACTCCACCGACGCGAAGATCGCGCGCTATGACCTGGTGGTCCTCGACGACGACCTGCACTACTTCCCGGCCTACGATGCGCTGATCCTCTACCGGCTGGACGTGCCGCAGCGCTTTCCGCGGGCCTGGGCGGATCTGGGCGGGCTCGCAGGACGGATCGATGCACGCGCGATGATCGCCATGAATGCCCGCGCCGAACTCGATCACGTCGCCTTTGCCGACGTCGCTGCCGAGTTCCTCGGTGGCCAAACGCGGCGCCCGCCAACCCACCCAAAGGGACTCTGGCAACAGGTCTTCGGGGGCGACTTCTGGAGCCTGACGCGCGAGCATCTCACCCTGGTTGCGGTCTCGGTCGGCTTGGCGATCCTCCTTGGCATTCCTCTGGGGGCGCTCGCCGCGCGCATCCCGCGCGTGCGCACACCCATCATGATCCTCGTGGGCGTCTTGCAGACCATTCCTGCGCTGGCGCTCCTGGCGTTTCTCATCCCGATTCTTGGGCGGATCGGAACGCTGCCCGCCGAGATCGCACTGTTCGTCTATGCATTGCTGCCGGTCGTGCGCAACACCTGCACCGGGCTCCTCGAGGTCCCAGCCGGTCTTAGCGAGGCAGCACGCGCGCTCGGGCTGACAGCCGGGCAGCGGCTTGGCGCCATCGAACTGCCGCTCGCCGGCCGCGTCATCCTCTCGGGGGTGAAGACAGCGACGGTCATTAGCATCGGCACGGCGACGATCGCGGCATTCATCGGCGCCGGTGGCTACGGCCAGCGCATCACGGTCGGGCTCGCCCTGAACGACAACGGAATGCTGCTCGCGGGGGCGATTCCCGCCGCGCTCCTTGCGCTGTTGGCCGAACTCGCCTTTGACGGGCTGGATCGGGTGCTCGCCCACAGGCGCGCGCGCCCTTGATTCGTCCCGCTCCGGCGCAATCTGCAATCCGTGGCTCGGCCGGGGTTCGGCCATGAACTGGGCGCACTGGGTATCGGGGGGGCGATCGCGGTCCGATTTGTGATGCAGTTCACGCTCACGCAAGAGGCGTTCTGGCCAAAGTGTTACAAAAGGTTGCCGTACCGGATGAGGGATCACAAAATGGTCCCAGATAGGGGAAAATGGAACGCATGACCCGTAAATTGATCCTAGTATTGGATCGTCGTTCTAAGTTTGATGGAAAGGATGCAGTCATGAAACTCAAAAGGGCTTGTTTCGGTGCGGTTGCGGCCGCCTGCCTGGTCGCTGGCGCCTTGGTGGCGCAGCCTGCTCTGGCACAACACTACTATCGCGGCGGCCCCGCCTATCACGGTGGCTGGCACGGCGGCTGGCATGGTGGCTGGGGCGTCGGTGTCGGTGTCGTATTTGCTCCTGGCTACTATGGTCCGGGTTGGGGTTACTGGGGCTACGGCCCATGGTATGCCGATCCGTACTATTACCCTGGCTACTACCCGGCGGCGGTCGCCGTGGCGCCGGCCGCGCCCACCGTGTATGTCGAGCGCAGCGACACCCAGGCGGGATCGAGCGCCCAGCAGGCTGGCAACTATTGGTACCACTGTGACAATCCGTCGGGTTACTACCCGTACGTGAAGCAATGTCCGGGCGGATGGCAGCGCGTCGCGCCCCAACCTCCGGGCTCCACGCAATAGAGGCCCACCATGAATCTGAAGTCAACTTCCCTGTTTGTCCTGCCGCTATTGGCTATGGCGGGATGTGTTTCCGTACCGAATGGCCCAAGCGTCACCGCCTATCCGGGCAGCGGTAAGAGCTTTGACCAGTTCCGCGCCGATGACGTTGACTGCCGCAACTTCGCCCAGTACCAGAATGGCAATGCGTCCGATGCGCAGGCCGACTCGGTGGTCAAGAGCGCGGCGCTCGGCACGGTTGTGGGTGCGGTCGCCGGTGCTGCGATCGGCGGCAGCCGCGGAGCGGGCGTGGGCGCCGGCACTGGCCTGCTGTTCGGTACCGCTGCGGGCGCGGGCGCGGGCAACGAGGCCGCGTACGGCACCCAGCGCCGCTACGACCAGTCCTACCTGCAATGCATGTATGCCAAAGGCGACAAGGTTCCGGTCAATGGCCGCATGATGAGCCAGGACCATGCCGGCTCCTATCCCCCGCCGCCGCCTCCACCGCCGGGCTATGGCGGTACACCTCCGGATTATGTCCCGCCGGGTGCTTATCCGCCGCCGCCAACAGGCCGCTAACCCGTTGCGCCATGCCCCGGGCGACCGGGTCATGGCGCGTCCAGCCACGCCGCTTTGCTGGGCTCAGGCGATCCAAGCGTCTCCTAGGCGTCGAGCCGATAACCGACCGCGGTCTCCGTGAGGAGATAGCGCGGGCGGGTGGGGTCATCCTCGAGCTTCGCGCGCAGGTGCCCCATGTAGACACGCAGGTAGTGGCTGCTCTCGACATGGCTGGGTCCCCAGACGTCGCGCAGCAACTGCCGGTGCGTGAGAACGCGGCCGGCGTTGGCCGCAAGAACGGTCAGCAGGCGGTACTCAATGGGCGTCAGATGCACCTGCTCGCCCTGCTTCCTGACGACGCGCGCCACGAGATCGATCGCGACGTCCCCGAAACTGAACGTCGAGTTGCGGACATCGCCCGGCGCGCTGCGGCGCCTGAGCGCCGCGCGCACCCGGGCCAGCAGTTCCCCGACTCCGAAAGGCTTGGTCAGGTAGTCGTCGGCGCCCGCGTCAAGTGCCTTGATCTTCTCCTGCTCGGCGCTGCGTGCCGAAAGCACAATGATCGGCACGCTTGACCAGCTGCGCAGATCCCCGATCAGGTCGATTCCGTCGCCATCCGGCAGGCCAAGGTCGAGCACCACCAGATCCGGCTTGCGTGTGCCGGCCTCGACGAGGCCGGCCTTCAGGGTCTGCGCCTCGAACACGCTCCAGCCCTCGGCCTCGAGCGAAGTCCTCACGAAGCGCCGGATCTGCTGCTCGTCCTCGATGAGGACGGCCACGGGTCGAATCTCAGACATGGAGCCCCACAAGAGCGGCTTCCTCGAGCACCGCGGGGGCGCGTCCTAAGGGCAGCGTGAAGGTAAAGCGCGCTCCGGTCTTGCAATCCGGGTCCGCGTGGATCTCGCCGCCGTGGGCGTTCACGATGGCGCGGCAAATCGCCAGACCCAGCCCGATGCCTGCAGTCGCCGACTCCTTCTGGCCGCGCACAAACTTCTCGAAGACGGCCTCCTCGCGCCCCCTGGGCAGACCCGGGCCATTGTCCTCGACCGTGACCGCGAGCCGGCCGTGTTGGATCCCCGCGGTGAGCTTGATCACCGAGTCAGGCGGCGTGTACTTGGCGGCGTTCTCAAGAAGGTTCGCGAAGACGCGCTCGATCAGGATGGCATCGAACTGGACCAATGGCAGCCCGGGCGCGAGTTCGATCTCGACCTGATGCTGCGCAAGGGCGCCCCGCATGGACTGAAGTGCGGCCCCAAGCACTTCCTCGATCGGTTGCCACTGGAGATTCAGATTGATCTGGCCGGTCTCGATGCGCGCCATGTCGAGCAGATTGTTGACGAGCGCGTTCATGCGGCGCGCCTCCTGTCCGATGGCCGCGGTCAGCTCGCGCTGCTCGCCCGACAGTTCGGGCTTGGTCAGGGTCAGCGTGTCGGCGAGCCCCACGACGGCAGCCAGCGGCGTGCGCAGATCATGGGAGAGTGCCGCGAGCAGTGAATTGCGCAGCCGCTCGGATTCCATGCCGACCAAGGCGTCCTGGGCCACGAGGACATAGTGGACACGCTCGAGCGCGATGGCGACCAGGGCGCCAAAGGTCTCGAGCTGGCGCAACTGCTCGGGGACCATCAGCACACGCCGGATGCGCGGGCGCAACGCGAGCACGCCGCGCGTGCGCGTCGGGGCCCGCAGGGGCAGGTAGAGCCAGCTGCTGCCAGGCAGGGTGTCGGTACCCATGCCGGCCGAGCGTCCCTTGTCGAAGCACCACTCGGCGATCGCCGGCTCGAATTCCGGCCACCGGGCGGTCCCGGGAGGGATGTCGAGGCGGTCGTCGGGTGCGGCGACAAGCACCTGAACCTCGGCGCGAAAGGAGCGTCCGACCACCTCGGCGGTCGTTGAGACCACGTCCTCGACACGCAGCACTGAGGACAGGTCGCGGGCGAACTCGTAGAGGGCCCGTGCCCGCTCCTCCCGGTAGGTCGCGACGCGGGCCTGATAACGCAGGCGTGCCGCCAGTTCGGCGATCATGAGGCCGACACTGAGCATGACGCCGAAGGTGAGCGCGTACTGGATGTCAGAGACCGCGAACGAAAAGCGCGGCGGCACGAAGAAGAAGTCGTAGGCCGCGACATTCAGGAGCGCTGCAAGCACCGCGGGGCCGCGCCCCCAGCGCATTGCGACCAGCGCTCCGGCCAACAGGAACAACATCGCGATGTTGGTGAGATGGACATAGGGCAGAAGCGGCAGCGTGAGGAGGGTCGTCGCAGCGCAGGACAAGGCGGCCCAGAGATACTGCCTGCGGTGCCGTGCGGCCTTCGGATCCGCCTCGCGAGCGGCCATCGGCACGGGCGCGCTGGCGGGCTCGGCGAGCGCGCCGCCGCCGAGTTCGATCAGATCGACCTCCGGGGCGAGCATGGCGATGCGCTGCACGAGCGATCGCGGCCAACCCCAGATGGGCTGCCGCACCGGTCGTCCAAGGACGATCCGGGAGAGGTTGCGGGTTCGCGCATAGTCGACCACGAGCGATGCCATCTCGGCGGGGCTGCCCGAGAGGATGGAGGTCTCGGCACCGAGCTCCTGCGCAAGGCGCAGAACCTTCAGAATGCGCTCGCGCTCCTCGGTGGGCAGGCGCTGCAGGCGCGGCGTCTCGACGTAGACCGCGTGCCAGGCCGTCGCGGTCTGGCTCGCCAGGCGCGCGGTCGCCCGTACGACGTTCTCGGCATGCCGGCTCGGTCCCACACAGCAGACCATCGAGGCCTCGGTCTTCCACACTGCTCGGATCGCCTCGTCGCTGCGATAGGTCTGGACGTCGTCCTCGATGCGGTCCGCAGTGCGCCGCAAGGCCAGTTCGCGCAGCGCCATGAGGTTGCCGCGCCGAAAGAAATTGCGCGCGGCGCGGCGCGCCTGGTCGGGGACGTACACCTTGCCCTGCTCGAGGCGCTTGAGCAGCTCCTCGGCCGGCAGATCCACGAGCACCACCTCATCGGCCTGGTCAAAGAACGTGTCCGGGATGGTCTCGTGGACCCTGACCCCGGTGATGCCGCCCACGACATCGTTCAGGCTCTCAAGATGCTGGACGTTGAGCGCGGTGAAGACGTCGATCCCGGCAGCGAGGAGTTCCTCGACATCCTGCCACCGTTTTGGATGGCGCGATCCGATGACGTTGGTGTGGGCGAGTTCGTCGACGATCAGCAGTTTTGGCCGGCGCGCGAGAGCGCCGTCCAGATCGAACTCCGAGAGCCGTTTGCCCTTGTACTCGATCGAAAGCGGGGTCAGCGTCTCGAGACCGCCGTCATCCTCCAGAAGCGCCAGGGTCTCGCTGCGGCCGTGCGTCTCGACCACGCCCACGGCGACATCGACNNCGCCCGCGCGCCGCGCGTTCCTCGTCGCGCCGCACGCGCGCGAGCAGTTTGTCCGGATCGGGTCGGCTATCGGCTTGAGCAGGCATCGCACGAGCATTCTACGCCGAGCCTCGCTCTGCACGGTCCGCCCGGCAGGGCGTGCGGCCGGCCTCAGCGCTTGGCCGCGAGCGCATCCAGGGCGAGATTCAGGCGCAGCACGTTGACACGCGGTTGACCGAAGATGCCCCACTGGGGCTCCTCCACCTGGGACTGGATCAGTGCCTCGAGCTGCTCTGCCGGGAGCGTGCGAGTACGCGCCACACGTTCGATCTGGTAGCGCGCGGCCGCAGGGCTGATGTCGGGGTCCAGACCACTCGCCGAGGCCGTCACGAGATCGATCGGAACTGGCGCCTGGCCTGCGGGCGCGCCCTCCCGCACATGCTCGATGCGGCCGCGCACCGCCTCCTCGAGCAGCGGATTGGTCGGCCCGAGGTTGGACGCCCCGGAGGATTGGCCGTTGTTTTGCATCGGCGTCGTGGCCGAAGGCCGCGACCAGAAATAGCCCGGTTCCGCGAACGACTGGCCGATCAGCTCGGATCCCACCGGCTGGCCGGCGCGCGACACGAGGCTGCCATGGGCCTGGTAAGGAAACACGGTCTGGGCGATCCCGGTCACGAGCAAGGGATACACGAGACCGGTCAGAGCCGAGAACAGGGCGAAGAGGACGAGGGCGGGACGCAACAGCGGGGCCATGGGGGCACTCCTAAACCAGGTGACACAAGACCATGCAGACATCGATGGCCTTGATGCCGGCAAACGGGATGACAAGGCCGCCCAGGCCATAGAGCAGCAGATTGCGCCGCAACAGGGCCGCGGCACCGAGGGCGCGATAGGCGACGCCCCTGAGCGCCAGAGGGATCAGGGCGATGATGATGAGGGCATTGAAGATGACGGCCGACAGGATGGCACTCTCCGGGCTGTGCAGGCGCATGACGTCGAGAACCTGCAGCTGGGGATAGGTCACGGCGAAGGCCGCGGGGATGATCGCGAAGTACTTGGCGACGTCATTGGCGATGGAGAACGTCGTCAGCGACCCGCGCGTGATCAGCATCTGCTTGCCGATCGCCACCACTTCGATGAGCTTGGTCGGATTGGAATCAAGGTCGACCATGTTGCCCGCTTCCTTGGCGGCCTGCGTGCCGCTGTTCATCGCGACGGCGACGTCAGCCTGGGCCAGGGCCGGAGCATCATTGGTGCCGTCGCCTGTCATCGCAACCATCCGACCTTCGGCCTGGGTGTCGCGGATCAGCTGCAGCTTGGCCTCGGGGGTCGCCTCGGCCAGAAAATCGTCGACACCGGCTTCGGCGGCGATCGCCGCCGCCGTCAGCCGGTTATCGCCCGTGATCATGACGGTGCGGATGCCCATGCGCCGCAACTCCGCGAAGCGTTCCTTGATGCCCGGCTTGACGATGTCCTTCAGTTCCACGACGCCCAGGGCGACTGCGCCATCGCTGACCACCAGGGGTGTGCTGCCGCGCCGCGCCACGTCGTCGGCGAGCTTGCGCACCGCCCCCGGGAAGCGCCCCCCGGCTGCGACGATATGGCGCTCGATCGCATCCACGGCCCCCTTGCGCAACGCGCGCTGGCCAATGTCGACGCCACTCATGCGCGTGTGGGCGCTAAACGGCACGAGCACGACGGGCGCATCGGGCTCGGCGTCGGGTTCGCCCAGCAGCTTGTTGGCGAGCAGCACGATGCTTCGACCCTCGGGCGTCTCGTCGGCAAGCGACGCGATGCGGGCTGTTGCGGCAAGCTCGGCCTCCGGGACCCCGGGCGCGGCATAGAACTGGGCGGCCTGCCGGTTCCCCAGGGTGATGGTGCCGGTCTTGTCAAGCAAGAGCACGTCGACGTCGCCAGCCGCCTCCACCGCCCGGCCGGATTTCGCGATCACGTTGGCGAGCAGCATGCGGCCCATCCCGGCCACGCCGATCGCAGAAAGCAGGCCGCCGATGGTCGTTGGGATCAGGCACACCAGGAGAGCGACGAGCGCCGTGATCGAGATCGGTACACCGGCCTTGGCCACCGCGACCGAGAAGATCGAGAACGGCAGGAGGGTCACGGTCGCAAGCAGCAGGACCAGGGTGAGCGCCACAAGCAGGATGGTCAGGGCGATCTCGTTGGGGGTCTTCTGGCGTTTTGCGCCCTCGACCATCGCGATCATGCGGTCGAGGAATGACTCCCCGGGGTTGGCCGTCACACGCACCACGAGCCAGTCCGAGAGCACGCGTGTGCCACCCGTGACCGACGAGAAGTCACCTCCGGATTCACGGATCACCGGTGCCGACTCACCGGTGATGGCGCTCTCGTCCACAGAGGCCACCCCTTCGATGACTTCGCCGTCGGCCGCCACCACCTCGCCGGCTTCGACCAGATAGTGATCGTCGCGCCGCAGTTCGCTCGCCTGCACCGATGTCACCGCCGCATCGCGGCGCGGACCCGCGAGGCGCCTCGCCAGCACGCTTTTCTTGATGCCGCGCAAGGATGCGGCCTGGGCCTTGCTGCGCCCCTCGGCCAGGGCCTCGGCAAAGTTGGCGAAGAGCAGGGTGAACCAGAGCCACAGCGAGATCGCAAGGATGAACAGCGGCGGGGCCTCACCCTTGCCGAAGAGCGCCTCAAGCCAGAGCAGCGTGGTCAGGATGCTGCCCACGTAGACCACGAACATGACCGGGTTGCGCACCTGGACCTGGGGCGCGAGTTTCTTGAATGCGTCGAGAATCGCCGGGACGACGAGACTCCTGTCGAAGAGCGGCAATGTCGAGGAATGAGTGGAGGAATTCATGACGTGACCCTAGGACGGGTGGAACAGCTGCAGGTGTTCGACGACCGGGCCGAGCGCAAGCGCCGGGATGTAGGTCAGCGCACCGACCAAGACGACCGACGAGACCAGCAGGATCACAAACAGCGCACCGTGGGTGGGCAACGTGCCGGCGGTGACCTCAAGACGCTTTTTCGCGGCCAGCGAGCCCGCAATCGCCAGCACCGGCACGATGATTCCGAAACGTCCGAACCACATGGCAACCGCGAGCGCGACGTTGTAGAACGGCGTGTTGGCGCTCAGCCCGCCGAACGCGCTGCCATTGTTGTTGGCGGCTGACGAAAAGGCGTAGAGGATCTCGGAGAATCCGTGGGCTCCCGGATTGCCCACCGCGCCGCGGCCCGCCTCCAGGCTGGCCGCGAGCGCGCTTAAGATGAGCACGAGGAGCGGTGTCACCAGGATTGCGATCGAGGTCATCTTCATCTCATAGGATTCGATCTTCTTGCCGAGGTACTCGGGCGTGCGACCGATCATGAGACCGGCGATGAACACGGCCAAGAGCGCATAGACCAGCATTCCATAGAGGCCCGACCCGACGCCGCCGAACACCACCTCGCCGATCTGGATCAGCCACATGGGGACGAGCCCCCCCAAGGGCAGGAACGAGTCGTGCATGGCATTGACCGCGCCGCACGATGCCCCGGTCGTGATGGCCGCGAACAGGGCCGAGGCGACCGGGCCAAAGCGCACTTCCTTGCCTTCCATGTTCCCGGACTGCGCGTCGGCTCCAAGCGCGTTGAGGAGCGGATTCGAGTCGATCTCGGATGCAATGCACACGGCGGCCATGGCAACGAAGATGAGCGCCATGGCGGCGAAGATCGCCCAGCCCTGGCGCTCGTCGCCCACCAGCCTGCCGAACGTGAAGCACAGCGCCGCGGGGATGAGGAAAATCGAAAGCATCTGCAGAAAATTGGACAGCGGCGTGGGATTTTCGAAGGGGTGCGCAGAATTGGCGTTGAAAAAGCCGCCACCATTGGTCCCAAGCATCTTGATCGACTCCTGCGAGGCGACGGGACCGAGCGCGATCGTCTGGGTCGTGGTGACAGCCGGATCGGTTTGCGCGGTGCCCTGCGCGTCTGTGACCGGCTGCCCGGATGCGTCCAGGCGCGGATTGTCGTAGTGCGTGGGCTCGAGGGTCGTCACCGTGGCGTAGGGCTCGAAGGTCTGGACCGCGCCCTGCGAGACGAGGACGAGCGCAAAGATGAATGACAGGGGCAGAAGGACGTAGAGCACGGCGCGTGTCATATCGACCCAGAAGTTGCCGATCGTGGCCGCGGACTTGCGCATGAAGCCCCGGATGAGCGCGAGGGCGACCGCGATGCCGGTGGCCGCCGACAGAAAGTTCTGGACGGTCAGGGCCAGCATCTGCGTGAGATACGACATGGCAGACTCGCCCGAATAAGCCTGCCAGTTCGTGTTGGTGACAAAGCTGATCGCGGTGTTGAACGCGAGGTCCGGCGGCACGGCCGCCATCTGGGCTGGGTTCAGGGGCAGCTGTGCCTGGAGGCGCTCCAGGGCATAGACTGCGAGGGCACCGAGCGCGTTGAAGATGAGGACGGTCAGTGCGTACTCGCGCCACGCCATCTCGCGCTTCGGGTCGATGCCTGCCAGGGCATAGCAGGAGTGCTCGGCGAAGGCGGCTGCGCGGGGCAGGCTCTCAGGGCGCGCAAGGCGCGCAATCCAGATACCCAGCGGCCAGGCCAGCACGACCAAGAGACCCGCATAGGATGCGAGCATTGCGTAATCCCGGGTGAGCATCAGAATTCCTCAGCGCGCAACAGGGCGTAGACCAGATAGACGAACAGACCGAGCGCGCAGGATCCGCCGATCCAGTAGAACAGGTTCATGAACGGCGCTCCAGCGCGGCGCACGCGATGGCGAGCCCCCAGGTGAGCGCGGCGAACAACAGGGTCAATCCCACGAAAGCGACATCCATGATGGTCTCCACAAATGGAGCGCAAATCTTAGAGAGGCGCCCATCAAAATCGGAAACAGTTATGTGCACGGGCTGTAAAGAATCCGTAAAGGTAGGGCGCCGGTATACTGGCCCGAAGGCGCGCCAGACCTGCGCGGCCTCCTCCCGGAAAGATCCCGTCTCGTGCCTTTCATGACGCTGTCCCTTGCGGGCAAGCCGCTCTCGGTCTTGCTCAGCATTGCGCCGACCCTTGGCGTGGCACTCGCCATCATCCTCGCGGCACCCTGCCATGCCCACGCCGACGGCTTTGCGCAATGGAGCATCTCAGGCTATGGAAGCCAGACCCGGGTGGTCTCCGATACGCGTCTTGAGATCGACTTCGAAGGCAATGCGGATTGGCCCCATGTCGCCTTGAGACCGCGCGTGCCGATCGGGCTTAACGGGGTCACCACGATCGTTCTGCCCGTCGAGAATCCCGGGGCGCAGGCCATCGATCTGTTTATCCGCATCGGCGACGACGAGGAGGCCACCTGGCCTGAGCACGCGCTTGCCGCGCGCTACTTTCTCCCACCGCACAGCACGGCGACGCTTGCCATCGCAACGAGTCCCCATGACCCGCGGCTCATGGGGATGCAGGATGCACCGCCGCCCGTGGGCGCCAAGGCCGGGCAGACCGTGCCACTGGGCATGCCAAGCGGACATCTTGAGAAGGCGCACTGGGCGAGCCTGTACCTGGTGATCTGGGGCCGCTCCGGCCCACGCAGCCTGGTCCTCGGGCGCCCGAGCGTCGCCTCGTTCGACTGGGGCCTTGCGTCCTATACGGGACTGATCGACCGCTACGGCCAGTTTGCGCGGGGCGCCTGGTCTGCTCGGATCGCAAGCGACGGGGATCTCACCGCCCAGCGCGCGGCTGAAGAACGCTTTGAGCAAGACCTGGACGTGACGCGCCCGGGACAGGACCGCTATGGGGGCTGGTCGAAGGGCGAGGCGCTGGCCTCCACCGGATACTTTCACGTCGCCCGGTCCGGCGCCGGTCGATGGTCGCTCGTCACTCCCGAAGGACACCCCTTCTTCTCGCTTGGCGTGGACACGATCGAGCGCTCGGACGCCCGCACTTTCGTGGCGGGCCGCGAGTTCATGTTCGAAGACCTCGCCAAGCCCAGAATCGGCTCAGCCGAAGAGAGCGGATCGGCGCCACCCGCGCCCGAGGGCGTTGCCCGGCGGATGCCACGCTTTAATGCCGGGGGATGGGTCAACTTCTATGTCCGGAATCTGGCGCGCAAGTATGGAGGCGACTTTGCCGCCCGCTGGCCTGACCAGGTGCTGCACCGCCTTGCGGCGTGGGGCTTTAACACCGTCGGCAACTGGAGCGATCCCGCCCTGTGGGCCCGGCACGCACTGCCCTATACGGTGCCGGTCTCGATCGACCCCGGAACCGCAACCGTTCCGGGCGGCGCCCCGGACATCGCGGATCTGCCCGATCCCTTCGCCGCAAGCTTCGAAAATGCTGCCGACCGGGCCTTCGCCACGGCCGCCGACCCCAGGCGCGACGATCCCTGGCTCGTGGGCTATTTCGTCGACAACGAGCTGCCGTGGGGCGATGGCACAGCGGCGGACCCCCGGGCGCGCTGTGCGCTCGCCCTGCGGGTGCTGGCCCTGGGTGCCCAGAGGCCCGCCAAGGCAGCCCTGGTGCGGCTGCTGCGCGAGAGGCACCCTGACCTTGCGGCTTTCAACGCGGCCTGGGGGACGAGCCTTCCATCGTGGACTGCGCTCGCGGACGCCGGACCGCCCCTGCCCGAAACCCTGGCGCCCATAGCCGAAGCGGATCTGGCCGCCTACGGTGCCCTTTTTGCCGACACTTACTATCGCATCGTTGCTCAAACGCTACACCGCCACGACCCCCACCATCTCTACCTCGGGAGCCGCTTCGCCGCCCAGACGGGTTGGGCACTCGACGCCTGCGAGCGATGGTGCGACGTGCTCAGTTTCAACATCTATGCCCGGGATCTGGCTGACGCGCTGGCTGCGCGCGTCGGGGCGCGCGACAAACCGCTCGTGATCGGCGAATTCAACTTCAGCAGCGCGGGACAGGGCCCGTTTGGCCGCGGACTCGTGGATGTAGGCTCACAGCGCGCGCGCGGACAGGCCTATGCGGCGTATGTGAGCGCCGCTGCGAGCGATCGCAGGGTCATCGGGGTCCATTGGTTCCAGTATCTGGATGAGCCGTCCAGCGGCCGGCTGCTGGACGGGGAGAACAGCCCCTTTGGGCTGGTCGCCGTCACCGACACACCCTACTGGGAGTTGCTGGATTTTGTGCGTCGCACCAATTTGGCCGTTTTTAGGGTCAGAACGGGCTCTGCCCCCTGAGCGCAGGACGGTGCGATTTCACGCAACCTCTTCGCGCTGGGCCAAATATGTGGCATTGTTTACAGCCTGATTGCGCCTTCGGGCGCCTGAAAACATCTCAACCAAGCTGACCATCGAGCATTATGCGGATCGCCATCCTTCAGAGAGACCCCTATGTTGCGAATCGGGCACGTGTCGCCCTGACTCGAGCCGGGCATCGTTGTTGGGTTTTTACGACACGTGCAGGCCTGGTCGACATGCTGGCCCGTTCCACCTTCGATTTACTCCTCCTCGACTGGTCGACCCCGGATGCGCAGGGTCTGGAACTGGTGCGCTGGATCAAGCAGGACTCGCGCGTGTCCCTGACGCCCGTGTTCTATACCGACCATTTCGTCTCAGACGACATCGCCCAGGCTTTTGAGGCGGGCGCCGCCGACTACATCATCAAGCCGGTCGAAGAGGACGAACTCGTCGCCCGCGTCCTCGTGCAGCTGCGGCGCAGCTACCCGGGCCATTTTGGCGACGGGCCGCTCGAGATCGGGCCGTTTCGGATCGAGCGCGAAAAAAAGCAGTGGTGGTACCACGGCCGCAACCTGGACCTGACCACGACCGAGTTCGGGCTTGCCTTGTGCCTGCTCGTCAATCTCGGACGGCCGATGTCGCGCGACTACATCCAGGAATTTGTCACGGGGGAGTCTACGCCGACGGGTTCGCGCTCTCTCGACTCGCAACTGTCGACGATCCGTATCAAGTTAAGGCTCATGCCCGAGCGGGGTTTCCAGCTGCGCGCGCTCTACGGGTACGGTTACCGGCTCGACCAGACGCCGGTACGCGAGGCCGCCGCCGACGGCCGCGTGCGGCTCGTCGACTGGAGCACGATCACCAACGTGTCGATCAACTCGTAGCGTGCGTGCGGCGGTCCGCCGCTATTTCACGCCGAGCAGTTCCACATCGAAGATGAGCGTGGCGTTGGGGGGGATGACGCCCCCCGCGCCGCGTGCGCCATAGCCCAGTTCGGGCGGGATGACGAGCGTGCGCTGGCCGCCGACCTTCATGCCGGCAACCCCCTGGTCCCACCCCTTGATGACCCGCCCGGCCCCGAGCGGAAATGAGAACGGTTCGTTGCGGTCGCGCGAACTGTCAAATTTGCGGCCCTTCTGATCGGGTGCGCCGGGATCCAACAGCCAGCCGGTGTAGTGGACGGTGACGGTGGTACCCCCGGTGGCCTCGGCGCCGGTTCCAAGCTTGTTATCGATCATGGTCAGACCCTTAGTGGTAGATGGTGCGGGCTCGGCCGCGAAGGCCCCGCCGGCAACCTGATTCGGCACGGCCGCGGCACCCAGGACTACAGCAAGCACCCCCCCAAACAGAAACGCGTATCGGCTCTTGGGCATCACACTTCTCCCCCGGTGCTTTGGGTCGGTTGGCACGCTCACCCGCATGGAAATGTCCTAGCGGTAGCGCGCGTCGGCGCATTCTAGACCATTCCACTGGCGTCTGCGAAAGGCCCCCGGGGTCCTGCGCAAGTCCCAGCCAGGCGCATGCGCGCGGCCAGAGGGCTACGATCAAGACCAGGCTTCAGGTCGCGTAGCGCAGTACTGCAAAACAGTGGCAGGCCGTCCCGGTCATGACAAACAGATGCCAGACGAGATGGCCGAAGCGTACCCGTGCGTCAGTCAGGTAGAAGACCACGCCAAACGAATAGGCAAGGCCGCCTGCGACGAGCCAGGCGAGGCCGGCAGCGGGAATGTGCGTGACGATGGGCACGGCGGCGAAGACCGCGAGCCAGCCCATGATCAGGTAGACCCCGGTCGACCAGAGGGGATGGGTGAGCCAGTCACCGGCCTTCAGGACCACGCCCAGGACCGCAAAACCCCAGATCAGTCCGAACAGGGCCCAACCCCAGGCGCCATGCAGTGGACCGAGCGCGAACGGGGTGTAGGTGCCGGCGATGAACAGAAAGATGGCCTGATAGTCGAGCTTCTGGAACAGAAGTTTCGCGGGGCTCTCCGGCAGGCCGTGATAGAGCGCCGAGCTCAGGTAGAGCAGCACCATGGTCGAGGCAAAGACACTCGCCGCCACCACGTTCACCGTGTGCCCCTGGCGCATGCTCACCGACACCAGGACCGGAACGCTCGCGATGGCGAGCAGGCAGCCGATGCCATGGCTGATGCTGTTTGCAAATTCCTCGCCACGGGATTGGGCGCGCGCTTGCACGAGGATCGGGCTCTCGTCTGAAGGATTAGGACACGGCGACCTCGCGCCGACCAAGCACAACGGTACACCGTCTTTGCGCCGGGTCCTGCCTGTGACAGACCCCGCCGCATTTCGAGAAGTGAACTAGGCCGATAAGCCGGATTCTGTTACAGCGCGAGCGCTATGACAGTCATTCCTCTAGGTCGGTCATCGCTGATCGACTCGAGCCGCCTACCCGCACGCTCCCCGAGCAGGGTCATCGCGTGCCTATTTGACGTTGCTCCGCGTAGAGATTGCCCGTTTCACCCGGACTTAACCGGCTCGTCTCTGTTGCTCTAATCCGCGCCTCACGGCGGGCAGGAGTTACCTGCTACGCTACTCTATGGAGTCCGGACTTTCCTCCCGCGGCAAAAGCCGCCGGCGACTGTCTGGCCTACTTCACTGCCTTCATTTTATGCGACGATGCGCGTTTCACCTAGCGCCTAGCGTCTTGCCACCATGACGGAAACTCACGTATCGCGCACCGGTGCGCAAATCCTGGTCGACCAGCTCCTGATCCACGGCGTCGATCACGTCTACTGCGTCCCCGGCGAGAGCTACCTTGCCGTTCTCGATGCGCTCTATGCGGTCCGGGAGCGCATCGAGCTGACCATCAACCGGCACGAGTCGGGTGCCGCATTCATGGCCGACGCCTACGGAAAGCTCACCGGTCGGCCCGGTGTCGTGTTTGTGACGCGCGGACCCGGGGCGACCAATGCCTCGGTCGCCATTCACACCGCGTTTCAGGACTCAACCCCGCTCATCCTTTTCGTCGGTCAGGTCGGGTCCGATTTCATGGACCGCGAAGCATTCCAGGAGATCGATTACCGGCGCATGTTTGGCGAGATGACCAAGTGGTGCGCCCAGATCGAGCGCACCGACCGCGTCCCGGAGTACATTGCGCGCGCCTTCCAGGTCGCCACGAGTGGCCGGCCCGGACCGGTCGTGCTCGCGCTTCCGGAGGACATGCAAACACGCCACGCGAGGGTCGCTAACGCGAGCCCCTATCACGCCGTGCACGGCTCCCCGTCCCTTGAGCACCTGGCCGCGCTGCACGCGCGGCTTGCCCGCGCCCAGCGTCCGCTCGTGCTTCTCGGGGGCTCGGGCTGGAGTCCACAGTCGTGCTCCGACCTGGAGCATTTCGCTGTGGCGAATCATCTGCCGGTCGCGTGCGTGTTCAGGCGCCAGGACCTCTTCGACAACCACCATCCGAATTACATCGGCGATGTCGGCATCGGCATCAATCCCCGGCTGGCCGCGCGCATCAGCGCGGCCGATGTGGTGCTGGTACTCGGCGCACGCCTGGGTGAGATGACCACCTCCGGCTACACGCTCTTTGAGGTTCCAACGCCGCGCCAGGCGCTCATTCATGTCCATGCCAGTGCCGAGGAACTCGGCCGGGTCGTACAGCCTGTCATCGCGATCAACGCGGGCATGGCGCGTATCGCCGCTGCGTTACGCAATCTCGCGCCGCTGCCGGATCCGGTGTGGCGCGCAGCGTTGCCCGCTGCGCGCGCCGAATACGAGGCGTGGCAACGCGAGCCCGACGTGTTCCGCGAGCGTCCGCAATCGCTCAATCTGTGGCGCGTGATCCAGACCCTGTTTGAGCGGCTTCCCGCCGATGCACTGCTCGCCAACGGAGCCGGTAACTTCGCGACCTGGGGTCACCGGTTCCACCGGTATAGGGGCCTCGCGCGCGGCCGCCGTACGCAGCTTGCACCGACCTCGGGGACCATGGGCTATGGCGTACCGGCCGGCATCGCCGCCAAGCTGCACGATCCCTCCCAGACCGTGGTGATCCTGGCGGGCGATGGCGACTTCCTGATGACGGGGCAGGAACTCGCCACGGCCGTGCAATACCGCGCTGCGGTCCTGATCCTGGTCGTCAACAACGGCATGTACGGCACGATCCGCATGCACCAGGAGCGCGAGTACCCGCATCACGTCTACGGAACGGCTCTCGCGAACCCGGACTTCGCAGCGCTCGCCAAGGCCTACGGCGCGTTTGGCGTTTGCATCGGGCACACCGATGAATTTGCACCGGCCCTCGAAGCCGCACTCGCCTCTATCGACGCGTCGGGATTGCCCGCGCTCATCGAGATTCGCAGCGACCCGGAGATCATCACGCCAGCATTGACAATTGCTGCGTTGCAAGGAGCACAAAGGGAGGGCCACTAGGCCCCTTCGACGGCCCAAACGCTTGCTCTCCTGGGTCCGACCTGAGAAAGTACGATCTCCACTGAGGTGACCGATCTGGTCACCTGTACCACTCGACCTAAAAGGGAGAACGTAGACCGTGGGAGATTCTGCTCGTCACCTCGTCTCGAAACTGCCGGTGCATTGCGCCTGGACGCTCGGCTGCGCTGTCCTTCTCGCCCTCTCGGGCTGCGGACAGGATGACGCGACCTCGGCCTCCAAGAGCAGCTCCTCCGAACTGATTGCACCGGCGGCCGCAGCAACGCCCACGGCCCATCCGGCCGATGCCGCCCAGAGCAGCGCGCCCGCGCAAGCCCTGGCCTCGGGCGCGGCCGACGCGAGTGCGAGCCCTTCGGCAAGACCGAAGGACGTCTCGCAGGACGTCCTCAAGTGGCTGCAGATGAGCCCAGAAAAAGCGGACAAGGCCGACAAGGGGGACAAGGCGGCCAAGCCTGATCATGCCGATCCGCGCGCGGATGCACTGGCGGCTCGGAACGCTGCGGCTGCGAGCGCGGCTCTTGCGAGTGCGGCGGCTGTGGCGCGCGGTGCGCCTGGCCCCGACCCTGTGGCCCAACCGCAGCCTACCCAGCCAGCCCCACAGACCCCGGCGGCCAAGCCCCTCGCGCCTCCTGCCGCGGCAAGCACAGCGTCGCCCCCCCCGGCGGGCGCTCCGGTCGCAGCCGCAAGCACACCGGCGTCCGTGGCGCCTGCGACTCCAGCACCGACGCTGGTTGCGATGGCTGCGCCAACCTCTGCGCCTGCAGCTGCCGCCCAGGTCCAGACGGGGCTGCGCCTGATCGCGCGTGAGCAGCCCTCGTTTCCCCAGAAGGCGATCCGCCAGGGCATCGTGAAGGGACATGTCCGGGTCCGCCTCAGCGTGGGTACCGATGGCTCGGTCACGCATGTTGAGGTGCTCGAGTCCTCACCGCGCGGCGCATTCGATGAGAGCGTGCTGAGCGTGACCCAGCGCTGGAAATACGCGCCGGTGAGCGAACCTCAGACGGCGATTGCGGAATTCGATTTTCACCGGGAGGAGTAGTCCTCCTCGTCCTGTGAGCCGGGTGCGGGGAGCATCCCGCACCACTTCCGATGTGCCTCGATGATCGAAGCGAAGTTCGCGTCGCATCGAAAGCCAGGGCGATGCGCGCGCACGGCATCAAAACGCGGGCCACGCGCTAGCCCGCTCCAACTCGATGCTGAGCAGAGCACGCGCGCCGTCGGAACGTCACGGCGAGGGCGAGTAGGACCAAGGGCCTGGTCTGCGAGCCCGAAGGCCAGCCCTGATGCCACCCCTAATGCCACCCCTNNGCCACCCGGTCACGTGGCCAAGCTGGCCGGCGCGCGTGCGTCTTGCAGCACGCGGGCGGAACACCGCAGCGTCCCGATAGAAGCCAGAATGCTCGTTTGCCGGCCACCAGCCCGGCAGGCCCAGCACCGGTATCGGCACCAGTTCCCCGGGCGAGAAGTCGCCGGCAGTAATGCGCCGGGCGGCGAGCGCATCCGACACGCGTACCCGCGTGGGCAGTGACCCGGCAAGATCGGCCGACGAGACGCGCACCAGGAGCGCGTGGGCCGTAAGGGCCTTGTAGGGTCGCCACAGCTTTTCGGCAAGTCCGTGGCCGATGGTAAGGCACTCGCAGTGCTCGCAAAAGGCCGCGCGTTTTGTCACGAAAAGATCCTCCCACGACGCCTCTGACAGGGCGCAGGCCAGCTCCCTTGAGTCAGTGAGAATGATGAGTCCGTTCTCATCGAGAAGCGTCGCGGCGTCGCGCGCCCGGCCGCGGGCGCCTTGGCCACCTTGAGCGTCTCGAGCGGCCAGCTCGCGCAGATGCACCCGATTGATTGCCGCCTTGCTGGCCGGATAGCTGAGCCAGGACAAGGCATTAAAGAGATCATGAGAATTCGGCCGGGTCTCGATCTCGCCTCGCTCCTGGATGCGGCGCTCATAGTCGGCCGCGCGGGCTGCGCTGGGCTCGACAAAGCGCAGGGAGGTCATGCCTTGTCGTCGCCTCTGCGCGAGCCGATCGAGTGCGCCAAGCAGCGGCAACTGTGCGCCATGGGTCAGGAGCGCGAGTTCATCCCAGAGTTCGCGGTACGGTGCGCTCCACGGCAGATCGGGCAAGCCGACTCCTAGGATACGAGCTTCCATGCCATGGTCTCGCCGGCCCGCAAGGGAACCAGCGTGTCGGGGCCAAACTCGAGTTCCTCGGGCACAGTCCACTGCGAGCGCGCGAGCGTGATGCGATCCCGGTTACGCGGCAGTCCGTAGAAGTCGGGACCAAAAAAACTGGCAAAGCCCTCCAGGGCCGCCAGCGCGCCGACACTGTCGAAGGCCTCCGCGTAAAGTTCGAGCGCATGCAGCGCGGTATAACAGCCCGCGCAGCCGCAGGCACTTTCCTTGGCGTGCCGGGTGTGCGGCGCACTGTCGGTGCCGAGGAAAAAGCGTGCGCTGCCCGACGTCGCCGCCCTGAGGAGCGCACGCCGGTGCCGCTCGCGCTTTAGCACCGGCCGGCAATAGTAATGGGGCCTTAAGCCGCCCTCGAACAGGGCATTGCGGTTGTAGAGCAGGTGGTGGGCCGTGATGGTTGCCGCGAGCATCTGGTCTCGGCCGCCGCAATCGCGCACGTAGTCCACGGCCGCCTCGGTGGTGATGTGCTCGAAGACCACGCGCAACCTCGGGAACGCAGCGCGCAGCGGAATCAACTGCTCATCGATGAAGACGGCCTCGCGATCGAAGAGATCGACCGCCGGATCGGTCACCTCGCCGTGGACGAGGAGCGGCATGCCGATCGCCTGCATCGTCTCGAGGACCCGCCAGCAGAGCTTCAGGTCGGTGACGCCGCTGGCCGAATGGGTGGTCGCCCCGGCCGGATAGAACTTGACCCCGTGGATGTGCTGACTGTCCTTGGCGCGCCGGATCTCGTCGGGCGTGGTGTTGTCGGTGAGATAGAGGGTCATGAGCGGCTCGAACGAGACCCCTTTGGGAGTCGCGGCGAGAATGCGCTCGCGATACGCGAGGGCGGCCTCGGTCGTCGTCACGGGCGTCTCGAGATTGGGCATGACGATCGCGCGCGCGAAGGTTCGCGCACTGGCCGGCACCACCTGCGCGAGCAAGGCGCCATCGCGCAGGTGCAAGTGCCAGTCGTCCGGGCGGGTCAGAGTCAGGGTCGCAGCGCTTTGCATGACCGGGGGCCTAGGAGTCTGTCAGGAGCCATAGGGTAGCAGCTTCAGCGGCCCACCCGGGCCAGGGGCGCCTCAGAGCACGAGGATGACCCGATAGTCGTTGACGTTGGTACGCGTGGGGCCCGTGACGACGAGATCGCCGACCGCATGGAAAAATCCCCAGGCGTCGTTGGACCGGAGCGCCGCGGCAGGATCGACGCCCTGAGCGCGTGCGCGCGCGAGCGAATCGGGATGAAGCGTCGCCCCGGCGTTGTCCTCCGAGCCATCGATGCCGTCCGTGTCGCAAGCCAGCGCGTGGACGCCCTCCTGCCCCTCGAGTTCGAGGGCAAGCGCCAGCAGAAATTCGGTGCAGCGTCCGCCTCGCCCGCCGGCCGCGCTCTGCGGGGCGAGGGTGACCGTGCACTCGCCACCGGAGATGAGCGCCACCGGCGCGCTCCAGGGCTGCCGATAGGTGCGGATCTCACGCACCAGTGCAGCGTACACCTTGGCCACCTCGCGCGCCTCTCCCGTCACCGTGTCCCCGAGAATCACCGCCGCAATTGCACGCGCTTCGAACCAGTGCGCAGCAGCGACCAGGCTCTCGTGGGGTGTGGCGATGACGCGGTTGGTCACGCGCCGAAACAGTGCATCCCCAGGCTTGGGCGTCTCAGGCAGAAGCCCCTGCGCGCCGCGCTGCAGGTGCAGATGCACAGCCTCGGGCGCGGCCACAGCATAACGATCGAGGACCGCCAGGGCCTGGCCGTAGGTTGTCGGATCCGGCGCACAGGGTCCGGAGGCGATCGCGCTCGGATCGTCTCGCGTGACATCGGAGATGATGAGCGCCTCGACCGGTGCAGCGCACGCCGCTGCAAGCTGTCCACCCGAGATCGCCGAGACGTGCTTGCGCACGGCATTCATCTCTGCGATCGGCGCCCCGCACCGCAGCAATTCCCGGTTCAAGGCCTTGAGGTCGCCAATCGAGAGGCCCTGTGCCGGCAGCGTCATGAGGCTCGAGCCCCCGCCGGAGATGAGCACCAGCAGCAGATCCTCGGCCGACAGGGAGTGCGCCATGGCGAGGATCCGGGCAGCAGCGGCCTGTCCAGAGGCATCGGGCACCGGATGACCGGCCTCGACCACCTCAATCTGGGTCGTGGACACGCCGTGTCCGTAACGCGTGATGACGAGCCCCTCGAGGCGGCGCGCGGGCCACGCCCGCTCGACAGCCGCGGCCATGGCTGCCGCCGCCTTGCCCGCGCCCACGACGAGGACCCGGGAGGGGGCGTGTTCCGGCAGGTGTCGTGCGACGATCTGGAACGCGTCGGCGCGCTCGACAGCCGTCGCGAAGCTCGCAAGCAGGATGGTCCTGATCTCCTCCTTCTGCAGCGGCGCCGGGGTCATGGCCGTGGAGCCCTGGGTCACGGACATCGGGACCTCGCGCCTAGTGGCTCAGGATCTTCGAGAGAAACAGCTGGGCGCGCTCGGAGCGGGGCGATCCGAAGAACGCCTCCTTGCCACAATCCTCGACGATCGCCCCCTGATCCATGAAGATGATCCGGTGGGCCACCTTTTTCGCGAAACCCATCTCGTGTGTGACGACCATCATGGTCATGCCGTCCTTCGCCAGCTGGACCATCACGTCCAGGACCTCGTTGATCATCTCCGGGTCCAGCGCCGAGGTCGGCTCGTCGAACAGCATGGCGATCGGATCCATCGACAGGGCGCGCGCGATCGCCACGCGCTGCTGCTGTCCGCCGGAGAGTTGTCCCGGGAACTTGTCCTTCTGGGCGATGAGTCCCACCCGCTCAAGATACATGAGGCCCTTCTTCCGCGCCTCCTCGCGCGAGCGGCCAAGCACCTTGATCTGGCCGAGCGTGAGATTGTCGGTGATCGACAGATGGGGGAAGAGTTCGAAATGCTGGAACACCATGCCGACCCGCGCGCGCAACTTGGGCAGGTTCGTGCCGCGCGCACCGACCGACACGCCGTCGACCCGAATCTCGCCCTCCTGGAAAGCCTCGAGTCCGTTGACGGTCTTGATGAGGGTCGACTTGCCCGAGCCCGAGGGCCCGCACACCACGACCACCTCGCCGCGCTCAACGACGGTCGAGCAGCCCTTGAGCACCTGAAAGGCGCCGTACCACTTGCTGACATTCTTCAGTTCGATCATGTTCGAATCCCGAAATCGCGCCGGTGCGCCAAAGCCATGGCCAAAATCTCCAGCTGCCCCCTCCGCCTAGCGGACGATGGCCACCCGCAGCTGCAGGCGCCGAACGATGGTCGACAGGGAGAAGCACATCACAAAATAGACCACCGCCACGAACAGGTACAGCTCGGTCAGTCGGCCGTCGCGATGCGCGATCTTGTCCGCCGCGCCCACGAAATCCGTGAGCGACAGGACGTAGACGAGCGAGACATCCTGGAACAGGACGATGGTTTGCGTGAGGAGCAGCGGAATCATGTTGCGAAACGCCTGCGGCAGCACGACATGACCCATCATCTGCCAGTAGCTCATGCCCAGCGCATAACCCGCATACACCTGACCCCGGGCCACCGACTGGATTCCCGCCCGCATGATCTCGCAGTAGTAGGCCGACTCGAACAGGATGAAGGTGATGAGAGCCGAGGTGTAGTCACCAACCTGGATGGGCTCGTTCGCCCCGATCAGCCACGCCCCGATGTAGGGGACCAGAAAGTAAAACCAGAAGATGACCAGCACCAGCGGCACGGAGCGGATCAGATTGACATAGCCCCCGGTCGCGATCGAGACCGCCCGCAGGTGCGACAGCCGTCCCATGGCGAGCAGCGTGCCGATCACGATGCCGCCCAGCATGGCGCACAAGGTCAGCTTGAGCGTAAACGCCATGCCCACCGCGAACAGGTAATACAGGGAATGCTCGATGACCTCGAAGTCGAAACTGCCGAACACAGGGCCCTCCCTAGTGGCCGCCGGGGCCCGCGACTGCGATCAGGCCGGGCACGCGGATGCGACGCTCGATCAGACGCATCAGATTGACGATGATGACGTTGACCAGCGCATAGATGAGCGTGGCGGCGGTGAAGGCCTCGAAGACGGCATAGGAATCCTCGGCCATCGTGTGCGTTGCCGAGGTCAACTCCGGCAGATTGATGACCAGTGCCACGGCACTGTTCTTGAAGATGTTCAGGAACTCGGAGGTCAGGGGCGGCACGATGATCCGGAACGCCTGCGGCAGGAGCACGTAGCGATACAGCTGGGGCAGGGTGAGGCCGAGCGCGGTGGCGGCGAGCAGCTGGCCGCGCGGCAGGGCGTTGATGCCGGCCCGGGTCTGCTCGGCAACGCGCGCGGACGTGAAAAAGCCCAGGCAGACCACGGCCGTGATGAAGGACGCGTTCTGCAGTCCCTTAAGCCATGTGCCGAACGCCGCGGGCACGAGTTCTGGCAGGACGAAGAACCACAGGAACATCTGGACCAGAAGCGGGATGTTGCGAAACAGCTCGACATAGGCGTTGCCGAACCAGACCAGAACCGGTCGGGGTGTGGTGCGCAGGGTGCCGATGACAACTCCCAGAACGAGCGCGACCAGCCACGCCGTCAGCGCCGTCGCGAGCGTCCACTCGAGGCCGCGCAGCAGGGTGTCGAGGTAGGTCGACACCCCATCGGGTGCGTCCTCGAAAAAGATGTGCCAGTTCCAGTGATAATGCATGCGCACGCCTCCAGTCGGCCCGCCGAATTCCCCGCCGAATTCCACGCCTTACGGCCGCCGCACCGCGCCCGGCTGCGCCGGGTTCGCAGCGCCACGGCCGCGGCAAACCCTACTTTGACTTCTGGCCGCGCTTCAGTGTGGCCTGCTGTGCCTCGGGAACCGCTGCATAGGCCGCGGGATCACCCGAGTCAGTGGGCTTGGCGATCACAGCCTTCAGTTGTGCGCTCATCGGCACATGCAGATTCACGCCGCGGGGCGGGATCGGCGAGAGGAACCACTTGCTGTAGATGGCATCGATGTCGCCCGACTGGAACACGTCCGTGATCGCCTTGTCGACCACCGCCTTGAAGGGCGGATCGTCCCGGCGCAGCATGATGCCGTAGGGCTCGACCGACAGGGCCTCGCTGCTGATCTCATAGGCGTCGGGAGTCTTCGAGGTGGCCGCGAGCGATGCCAGAAGGACGTCGTCCATGGCGAACGCGGCAGCGCGGTCGGTCTCGACCATGAGGAGCGCTTCGGGATGGTCCTTGGCTGCAATGATGTTCATGTTAAGGCCGCGGTCGGCGTTCAGGATGGTCACTTGCTTGATGTTCGACGTCCCTGCGGTCGAGACCAGCGTCTTGCCCTTCAGATCCGCCAGGACCTTGATTCCCGATCCCTTCTTGTAGAGGATCCGGTTCGCGGTGACGAAAGTCGTGGGCGCAAACGCCACCTGCTTCTGGCGTTCCTCGTTGTTGGTCGTCGAACCACACTCGAGGTCGATCGTGCCATTGGCCATGAGCGGGATACGCGTCGAGGACGTGACCGGCTGGTACTTGATCGAGATCTCCTCGAGCCCGAGGCGGCGGCGCACGGCGCCGGCGATCTTGTTGCACAGATCGATCGAATACCCGACGTAGTTCTGCTTGTCGTCCAGATAGGAGAAGGGGATCGAGGCGTCGCGCACCCCAAGCGTGATCTGCCCGCTCTCCTTGATCTTCTTCAGGGTTCCGGTGAACTCCTCAGCCCGGGCGCTGGCTACAAGCATCAGGGCTGCCATGCACGCAAGCGCCAGAATGGATCTCTTCATCTTCTCCTCCCCAAAGGACAATGGTCGCAAAACGGTTTGCGCACCGAGTGTAGCAAAACTGCACCGCGGCACCGCGCGATGCGCAGCGAATGGACGGCGGCGAGCCCGGCTCAAACCGGCCAGACGGCTTCTTGCCGGGCGGAAAGACCGGTGAGCCCGAGATCGGCATCCGGATCCAGGGCCCCCACGAGCGCCGCGGGCTGCTGCTGGCGCTCCCACATGCGGGCGTAGGCCGCACCCCGCCCGAGGAGTTCAAGGTGGGTGCCCCGTTCGCGGATCCGGCCGTCCTCGAGCACGATGATCTCGTCGGCATCGACGATCGTCGACAGACGGTGGGCGATCACGAGGGCGGTGTGGTTGCGCGCGAGGGCTCGCAGCTCCGCCTGGATGGCCTGCTCGGCGCGCGAGTCGAGCGCCGACGTGGCCTCGTCAAAAATCAGGATCGCCGGATTCTTCAGGAGCGTGCGGGCGATCGCCACGCGCTGCTTTTCGCCCCCCGAGAGCTTGAGCCCGCGCTCGCCGACCATGCTCTGATAGCCGTCGGGGAGCCCCGCGACAAAGTCGTGGATATAGGCGGCGCGCGCTGCGCTCTCCACCTCGGCGACGCTTGCGCCGGGCCGGCCGTAGGCGATGTTATAGAAGATTGTGTCGTTGAACAGCACTGTGTCCTGCGGCACGATGCCGATCGCCTGGCGCAGGCTGGCCTGGGTGACATCGCGGATATCCTGCCCATCGATCGTGATGCATCCCTGATTGACGTCGTAGAAGCGAAAGAGAAGCCGGGCCAGCGTCGATTTGCCCGAACCGCTCGGGCCGACCACGGCCACGGTCTTGCCGGCCGGCACCTCGAAATCGACGTCAAAGAGGATCTGGCGCTGGCTCTCATAGGAGAATTCCACATGCTCAAAGCGCACCGTCGCCCCGCGCACGGGATCACGCAAGAGTAGGGGCCGGGCGCCCGGGCGGTCGGCCACCTCGCGCTCCTCATGCAGGAGGTCGAACATGCGATCGACATCCGCGAGGCTCTGCTTGATCTCGCGGTAGATGACCCCCAGAAAGTTGAGCGGGACATAGAGCTGGATCATGAAGGCGTTGACCAGCACCAGATCGCCGATCGTCATGGTGCCTTCGATCACGCCGACCGTCGCGCGCCAGATGATGAGGCTCACGGCGCACGCGATGATGGCCGACTGTCCGGTGTTGAGCAGGGACAGGGACACCTGCGACTTGACCGCTGCGCCCTCCCAGCGCGCGAGGCTCTCGTCATAGCGGGCCGATTCAAAGGTCTCGTTGTTGAAGTACTTGACGGTCTCGTAGTTCAGCAGTGAGTCGATGGCGCGCACGTTGGCCTTCGAGTCCAGCTCGTTCATGCTGCGCCGAAATTCGGAGCGCCATTCGGTCACCGAGATCGTGAAGATCACGTAGGTGGTGAGCGCGCCCAGCGCAATGAGCGTGAACGAGAAGTCATAGCGCACGAGGAGGATTCCGAGGACCATGCCGACCTCGACCAGCGTGGGCAGGATGCTATAGAGCGTATAGCCGACCAGGCTCGAGATGGCGCGACTGCCGCGCTCGATGTCGCGGGTGACCCCGCCTGTCTGACGCCCCAGATGAAAGCGCAACGACAGGGCATGCAGATGCTCGAAGACCTGCAGGGCGATCTTGCGCACCGCGCGCTGAGTGACGCGGGCAAACAGGATTTCGCGCAGTTCGGTGAAAAGCGAGGTCGACAGGCGCAATGCGCCGTATGCCACCAGCAGCGCGACCGGCAGGACGAGCGTCGCACGCACCTCCGGGGCCACGGTCAGGTGGTCGATGATCTTCTTGAGCACCAGGGGCACGCCCACATTGCCGGCCTTGGCGAGGATGAGGCAGGCAAGCGCGAGACCGACGCGCAGCGGGTACTGCCACAAATAGGGCAGGAGCGTCTTCAAGGCGCCCCAGTCGGACCGCTTCGGCCCGCGCCGGCTGGCCGTGGCGGGCGTTGCAGGCGTTGCAGGCGGCAAGGATGCGTGGGTTGGGCGCATCAGGGTGAGACCGGGGTCACGGGCTGGACATGCTGGGGCGAGGCGGTCTGAGTCATGCCGTGCATCATAGCAAGGCCCGTGCCGTGCCGGGTCCGGGGTGGCCCCGACCGGGCGGGGATTTCTGCGCGAGACCCGCGCGGTGCGGTTAGAATCGGGAGCAACAATGCGCCTTGGCGCATGGAGCCCTCCTCATGTCGTCAAACGCCCCCCCGGCCCCCGGACCGGTTGCCCTGCCCGCCGATCAGATGCCGGTCCTGCGCGTCATGCCCATGCCGGCGGATGCGAACGTGCACGGCGACGTCTTTGGGGGCTGGATCATGGCCCAGGTCGACATCGCCGGATCCCTGCCGGCGGTACGCCGCGCCAACGGCCGGGTCGCGACGATCGCGGTGAACTCATTTGTCTTCAAGCAACCGGTCTTCGTCGGCGATCTGCTGTCGTTCTACGCCGAGGTGGTCCGGGTGGGCACCACCTCGATCACCGTGCACGTCGAGGTCTACGCCGAACGTAACCGGCTCAACGCGGAGATCGTCAAGGTCACCGACGCGACCCTGACCTATGTCGCGACCGACGAGTTCAGAAAGCCGCGCACGCTGCCAGCGCTTCCGGGCGCCTAGGAGAAGCGGGTGAAATCGGCCTTGCGCCGCTCGAAGAATGCGGTGAAGGCCTCGCGCGCCTCGGGGGAGTTCAGGCGTTCCCGGAACTCTGCACCCTCCTGCGCCATCTGTGCGTCGAGGCCCGACTGGAGTCCCCCTTTCAGGAGCTTCTTGGTCGCGCGCAGCGCCCCCGCGGGCAGCGCGACCAGCTTGGCCGCCTGTGCAAGGGCAAACCCATCGACCGCCTCGGTGGGCAGCACGCGGTTCACAAGCCCGATCCGCTCGGCAAAGACAGCGTCGAACTCCTCGCCAAGGAGCAGCAGTTCGGCTGCGCGCTGATAACCGACCAGCTGCGGCAACAGCAGGCTCGAGCCGGCTTCTGGCACCAGTCCCAAGGGGGCGAAGGGCAGCTTGAAGCGGGCGTTCTGGGCGGCGTAGACCAGATCGCAGTGCAGAAGCAGAGTGGTGCCCACGCCGACGGCGGGTCCGCACACGGCCGCCACGAGCGGCTTGTCGAAGTGACTGATGCCCTCCAGGAACTGGAACACCGGGCTGCCGGTCCCGTGGGGCGGCTGTTTCAGGAAGTCCTCAAGATCGTTGCCGGCCGTGAACACCTCGGGCTTGCCGCACAGGAGGACGGCCCGCACCGAGGCCTCGCCCCGCGCCAGGGCCAGGGCATCGGCCAAGGCCTGGTACATCGCCGCCGTGATGGCGTTCTTCTTCTCGGGCCGGTTGAACTCGACGCGCAGGATGCCCGACTCCAGGGTGGTCTCGATGTCCATAGCTCATCCTTTCTCTGACAAGACGCCAAGGCGCCGGTGATGCCCCGCGCCTGATGAGGCGCAGACGGTCAAACTAGACCCGCTCGAAGATGCCGGCAGCACCCATGCCGGTGCCCACACACATGGTGACCATCCCGTAGCGCAGCGCACGGCGGCGCAGCGCATGCACGAGCGTCGCCGAGCGGATGGCACCGGTTGCGCCCAGCGGATGGCCGAGCGCAATGGCGCCGCCGATCGGGTTGACCTTCTGCGGATCGAGTCCAAGTTCGCGCATCACGGCAAGCGACTGTGCGGCGAACGCCTCGTTGAGCTCGATCCAGTCGATATCCTTGAGTGACAGTCCGGCCGACTTCAGGGCCGCGGGAATCGCCTCCTTCGGCCCGATGCCCATGATCTCGGGAGGCACGCCGCGCACGGCAAAGGAGACGAAGCGCGCAAGGGGTGTCAGGCCAAAGCGTTTGACGACGGCTTCGGAGGCCAGTATCAGTGCTCCGGCGCCATCGGACGTCTGGGAGCTGTTGCCTGCGGTCACCGAGCCGCGGGCGGCAAACACGGGCTTGAGTCGGGCGAGGGCCTCGAGGCTGCTGTCAGCACGCGCGCCCTCATCCTGGCTCACGGTGCGTGCGCTGACCACGACGCTCCCCTGTGCGAGATCGGCACTGCGCTGGACGATCTCGATCGGCGTCGTCTCGGCGGCGAACTCTCCCGCGTTCTGGCCGGCGATCGCCTTCTGGTGCGAGGCGAGCGCGAAGAGGTCCTGGTCCTCGCGCGAGACGTGCCACTCTGAGGCGACCTTCTCGGCAGTCAAGCCCATGCCGTAGGCCATTCCCAGGTTCTCATCAGTCACGGCCAGCGGATTGATGGACGGCCAGTGGCCCATCATCGGCACGAGGCTCATCGATTCCACGCCGGCGGCGATCATGCACTCGGCCTCGCCGCAGCGGATGCGGTCGGCGGCCATCGCGAGCGCGGTCAGGCCCGAGGCGCAATAGCGGTTCACGGTGGCGCCCCCGACGCTCTTGGGCAGCCCCGCGAGGAGAACCGCCATGCGTGCCACGTTCAGGCCCTGCTCGGCCTCGGGAAACGAGCAGCCGACGATTGCATCCTCGATCACCACGGGGTCGAGATCGGCAACCTGGGCCAGTGCCGAGCGCAGCACGGCCACGAGGAGGTCATCAGGCCGGGTGTTGCGAAACATGCCCCGGGGGGCCTTGCCGATCGGCGTGCGCGTGGCCGCAACGATATAGGCGTCCTGCAATGACTTGTTCATGAAGGCTTCCCTCAGTTTCGGACGGGTTTACCAGTCTGCATCATGCCCATGATGCGTTCCTGGGTCTTGGGATGGTTCAGAAGACTCATGAACGCGCGCCTCTCGAGATCAAGCAGCCATTGTTCGTCCACCAGCTCTCCCGCGTCGACATCGCCGCCACACATGACCTCGGCGATGGTGCGTCCCAGATGAAAGTCGTGGGCCGAGATGAACCCACCATCGCGCATGTTGATGAGCTGCGCCGTGATGGTCGCCAGGCCCGAACGGCCTGCCACCCTGATACCGGCGGGCGGCAGCGGCGGCCGGTAGCCGGCCCGCGCCATCGCCCGCGCCGTGTCGAGGGCGCGCCCGAGCAACTCGTAGCCGTTCAGGACGATCTCGTCGCTCTCCCGAAGGTAGCCCATGGCGCGCGCCTCCACCGCCGATTTGGAGACGGCAGCCGTGGCGGCGTTGAACAGGTACTTCTTCAGGAAATCGAGCAGGTAGGCCTCCGGCACGCGAGAGTGCTCCAGTGCCGCGCAGCGCGCCCCGTAGGCCAGCCCGCCGCCGCCGGGAACAAGGCCCACCCCGACCTCGACCAAGCCCATGTAGGTCTCGAAATGCACCACGCGGTGCGCGCAGGCGATCGCCAGTTCGCAGCCCCCGCCAAGCGCCATGCCCGACACGGCTGCAATGCAGGGAACCTGCGCATAGCGCAGCGCCTGCATCAGGTCCTGCAGCCGCTTCTCCTCGGGTTCGATCGCCTTGACCCCCCCTGACATGAACAGCGGCAGCATCGCCTGAAGGTCCGCTCCCACCGAGAACGGCTCGTCGGGGCTCCAGATCACGAGACCCTGGTAGTCGGCCTCGGCAAGCCGGACCGCCTCGGCAAGACCGGTGATGACTCCCGGACCGATGGCATGGACCTTGGTCTTCAGGGAGGCGATGAGCACGTCGCCCTTGAGCGTCCACAGGCGCACCGAGTCATCCTCATGCAGCGTCGTGCCGGAGGCGGCGGCAGGTTCCCCTGCAAGCCGCGCGGGGAAGATCTGGCGCTCGTAGACCGGCAGGCTCGAGCGGGGCAGGTTGCGCTGCTCGCGCGCGGAGTAAGAACCTGCCGCGCTGTGCACACCGGTGCGTCCGTCGAAGACCCAGGCGGGCAGCGCCACCGGGGCGAGGGCGCGCCCCGCCTCGATGTCCTCCTGGATCCAGCGTGCGACGTCCGACCAGCCGGCCGCCTGCCAGGTCTCGAAGGGGCCGCTTTGCTGACCGAAGCCCCAGCGCAACGCGCAGTCGACGTCGCGCGCGCTGTTGGCGATCGTGCCCAGTTGGCAGGCCACATACTGGAAGGTGTCGCGAAGTATGGCCCACAGGAACTGGGCCTGGGGATGGCTCGACTCGCGCAAGAGCCGCAAGCGCTCGGCGGGGTCCTTCTTCTTCAGGATGCGCGCAACCAGTTCGTCGCACTTCTTGCCGGCAGCGACGTAGCCACCGCTCGCCGGATCGAACCGCTGGATCTCCTTGCCCACCTTCCGGTAGAAACCAGCGCCGGTTTTCTGGCCGAGCGCGCCTTTCTCGATCAACGACGCGAGCACCTTTGGGGTTGCATAAAGTGCATGGAAGGGATCCTCCGGCAGGTGCTTCTGCATGGTGGCGATGACGTGGGAGAGCGTGTCGAGCCCGACCACGTCAGCGGTACGAAAGGTGCCCGACTTGGCGCGCCCGAGCTTCGCGCCCGTCAGGTCGTCGACGATGTCGTAGGTCAGGCCGAACTTCTCAGCCTCGATGAAGGTCGCAAGAATGCTGAATATACCCACCCGGTTCGCCACGAAATTTGGCGTGTCCAGGGCGCGCACAACCCCCTTGCCCAGAGCCGTCGTCAAGAACGTCTCGAGTGCGTCGAGGATTTCCGGCGCGGTCGTGGTGGTCGGAATCAGTTCCACGAGGTGCATGTAGCGTGGCGGATTGAAGAAATGGATGCCGCAAAAGCGTGCCTTCCGCGCGGCATCGAAGCCTTCCGCGAGCGCATTGATCGACAGTCCCGAGGTGTTCGAGGCGAAGATCGCCTGGGGCGCGAGAAACGGTGCCACCTTCCTGTACAGATCGTGCTTCCAGTCGAGCCGCTCGGCGATCGCCTCAATGACGAGGTCGCAGCCGCGCAACAGTTCCAGGTCGTCGTCATAGTTGGCCGCGGCGATGTGGCTGGCAGAACTGGCCTCGCCAAGCGGCGCTGGCGAGAGCTTCTTCAGGTTGTCAATGGCGCGCAGCACGATGGCATTCTTGGGCCCGGTGCCGGCGGGCAGATCGAACAGCACCACCGGAATGCGGGCGTTGATGCAATGCGCGGCGATCTGGGCGCCCATCACGCCGGAGCCGAGCACCGCCACCTTCCTGACCAAGAAATTGCTCATGAATACTCCCGAATCACTTGACGAATCACCGCATGCATCCGCTCACCGAGGAACCGCCCGCCTCGGCCCCTCTAGAAGAGCTCGGCGGGCAGGGCGAGCAGGCTGGCCGAGCCCGAGCGGGCCTGGCGGATCAGCATGGCTGTCTCTGGGTAGAGCCTTGCGAAGTAAAAGCGTGCGGTGGCGAGCTTGCCTGTATAGAAGGGATCACCAGATCCCTCCTTGGCGAGAGCGAGCTTGGCCATGCGCGCAAAGAAGTAGGAATAGACGAGGTGGCCGATGATACGCAGATAGGGCACGGCCGCGGCGCCGACCTCGTCCTGGTTCTGGAACGCCTTCATGCCGATTTCCATGGTGAGCTTGGTGACCTTCTCGCCCAGTTCGGCGAGCGGATTGACAAACTCGGCCAGCGCTTCGACGGTACCGTTGTCCTCGACGAACTGCTGAACCAGCCCACCAAAGCGCTTGAGCTTCGCACCGTTGTCCGAGAGGACCTTACGCCCGAGGAGGTCCAGGGACTGGATGGTGTTCGTGCCTTCGTAGATCATGTTGATGCGCGCATCGCGCACGAACTGCTCCATGCCCCACTCGGTGATATAGCCGTGGCCGCCATAGACCTGCATGGACTCCGAGGTGGCCTGCCAGGCGTTGTCGGTGATGAACGCTTTCACCACTGGCGTGAGCAGGGCAACCAGGTCGGCCGCCTCCTTGCGCACGGTCTCGTCGGGATGATTGAGCTCGCGGTCGATCTGCAGCGCCACAAAGAACGTCAAGGCGCGCCCGCCCTCGGCCCAGGCCCGGGCGGTAAGCAGCATGCGGCGCACGTCAGGATGCACGATGATCGGGTCGGCGGGCTTGTCCGGCGCCTTGGGCCCCGACAGGCTGCGCGACTGGAGTCGGTCCCGGGCGTAGGCGAGCGCGTTCTGATAGGCCACCTCAGTCAGGCCGAGCGACTGCATGCCCACCCCGAGGCGGGCCGCATTCATCATCACGAACATGGCGTTGAGCCCCTTGTTAGGCTGGCCCAAGAGCCATCCCGTCGCGCCGTCGAGATTCATCTGCGACGTGGCGTTGCCATGGATGCCCATCTTGTGCTCGATCGCCCCACAGAAGATCTGATTGCGCGCCCCCAAGGCCCCCGAGGCATCCGGAATGAACTTGGGCACGATGAAAAGCGAGATGCCCTTGGTGCCCGGCGGCGCGTCCGGCAGACGCGCGAGCACCAGATGGATGATGTTCTCGGCCAGGTCGTGCTCGCCGCTCGAGATGAAGATCTTGCTGCCGGTGATGCTGTAGCTGCCGTTCGCGCCGGGCACCGCCTTCGAGCGCAGGAGTCCGAGGTCCGTCCCGCAGTGCGCTTCGGTGAGGCACATGGTCCCCGTCCACTCGCCCGAGACGAGCTTCGGCAGATAGATGGCCTGCTGTTCGGGTGTGCCGTGGGCGTGCAGGCACTCGTAGGCACCATGAGTCAGCCCCGGGTACATCGACCAGGCCTGGTTGCAGGCGTTGAGCATCTCGTAGAACGCATTGTTGAGCAGGATCGGCAGGCCCTGGCCGCCGAATTTCGGGTCGCAGCCGAGCGCGGGCCAGCCGCCCTCGACAAACCGGCGATAGGCTTCCCGGAAGCCCTTGGGCGTCGTCACGGCGTGGGTCACCGGGTCGAGGTGGCAGCCCTCCAGATCGCCGCCCTGGTTCAAGGGAAATATGACCTCGGTGGTAAAGCGGCTACCCTCCTCGAGAACCTGGTCGATCAGTTCGCGGTTGGTCTCGGCATGGGCGGGCAGCTGCGCCAGTTCAGCCTCGACATCGAGCAGTTCGTAGAGCAGGAACTGCATGTCGCGCAACGGTGCCTGGTAGACGGCCATGATTCATCCTTCGCCATGAAATTGTTCGGGGTCCCTCACGCTGCGTGCGCGAGGGGCGGTAGGCTGTAGTTCGCGATCAGACGCCGAAACGCCCTTTCGGTGCGCTCGATGGCGTCATTCGCCTGCAGAAAGCGGGCGTCATGATGCAGCGCGAAGATGAGCGCGCGCACCTCGTAGATCAGCTGATCGCAGTCGGTGTCCGGGCGCAGATGGCCCATCTCGACCGCCTGGAGCGCGGCAACCGTCAGCGCCCTCTTCCAGGCGGACACCATCTGGAGCAGTTCGTCGCGGATCGGTCCCGGACGGTCGTCATATTCGACGGCACCGCTGATGTAAATGCAGCCGCTCGTGATCTCGCGTGAGTGGCGGGTGACCCAGCGATGGAACATCGAACGCAGGCGCGGCAGGCCGCGCGGCTCGCGGATGCTCGGGTAGAAGACCTCCTCCTCGAAGCGCCGGTGATACTCCTGGATGACGGCGATCTGGAGGTCCTCGCGCGACCCGAAGTGCGCGAAGACACCACTTTTGCTCATCAGCATCCGGTCGGCGAGCAGGCCGATCGTCAGGCCTTCGAGGCCATCCCGACTTGCCAGTTCCAGCGCGGCGTCAAGTATCGCCACGCGCGTCTGTTCGCCTTTTCGCATGAGTTTCGATCAAGAAGTCAGATCGGCAAAATTACCGAACGTTCGTACTATTCTCGGTCGCCTGGCCCCTGTCAATGCAATCCGGGTGGATTTAGAAAATTGCCTCTATTGTTGCAACGCAACAATCACCGCTCGGTGAGCCTGACGAGCTGGCGGCGCACGCGCTTCTCGGGCCGCCCTTTCTGCCCGAGGGCGGGCTCCCGGTAGAGCCGCTTGCGCTCCTGCTCCTTGTTGCGGGCCTGCTGGCTCTCCTCGGTCTCGGCATAGAGGGTCTGAGCGATGCTTGCCGGCTGGCGCGCCGCGAGGACGCCGCGTACCCTGACGGTGCGCCGGCTGCTCTCCAGCTCGATCTGGAGCAGGTCGTCGATGCGTACTTCCCGGGCAGGCTTGGTCCGTGCCCCATTGAGCTGCACCTGACCGAGCGCGACGGCGCGGGCGGCGAGGCTGCGGGTCTTGAAAAACCGGGCGGCCCAAAGCCATTTGTCGAGGCGCACCGGTGCACCGCCGTCATCCTTGTCCGCATCGTCTGTCATGGGAGCCCCTTCTTCATGGGGGAACGGGGTGGACACGCTGTGGGCCCACCAGATAGATCCTGTCACCGCGTCCAGGGCGGACGAGCGCACCTCCGGTGAAGGCCCCGAACGCAGGCAGGATCCCGGTGCGTGCTGCGAACCAGAAACAGGGCAGGCGCGCACGCTCGTTGGCGCGTCCGGTGAGCCGGTAGGCCGGATGCAGATGTCCCGCAACCACGTAGGCGCCGCAGACCGCCTGGGGATGGTGGCACAGTGCCAGCCCGCCCTGCTGCCAGGGCTCATCCTCGGTGCGCATGTCAAGCGCAGCCGTCAAGCCGCTCTCCAGGGCGTCGTGGTTGCCGCGCACGAGGATCAGTTCGGGCGAGGAATAGCGCCTGCGCCAGGCGCACAACGCCCCGCGCGTCGGCTCGGAATCGGCCTCGCGGGCGTGCGTGAAGTCGCCAAGAAACACGATGCGCCGGGGAGACCAGCGCTCCACCAGCCGGCCGAGCGCGTCCAGGTTGTCCGTGGTCGTGGCCTCCGGCACGGGCACACCCCGCGCACGGAAGCTGGCCGCCTTGCCGAAATGCGCATCGGCAATGAGAAGCGTGCCGGTGCGCGGCCAGTAGACCGCGCGTTCGGCCAGAAGCAGGAGGCCCTCGCCTCCGGCCGTGATGCCCTGATGGGAGGCCTCTCTCCCACTGCCGTCCATCAGAAGCGCTCCGGGTCGGCCGCCAGATGCATGGGTGCCTCGCGAAACAGCCGCGCGTCCATGAGCGCAAGGTCCGCCGCAACGGCGATGGGTGCCCCACACTGTGCCAGCACATCCCGCTCAAGGTCGATCCCCGGAGCGATCTCGATCAAGGTCAGGCGACCCGAGCGCATCTCGAAGACCGCACGTTCGGTGACATAGACGACACGATGACCAAGGCTCGCCACATACGGGCCGTTGAAGGTCAGGTGCGAGACGTGCTCGACAATCTTCCGCGCGCGCCCCTCGCGGCGGATGCGCAGGGTGCCGTCACCGGTCTCGATCTCGAGGCCACCGGCTGTGAGCGTGCCCATGAACACGAGTTGCCGCGCGCTTTGGGTGATGTTGATGAACCCCCCGACGCCGGCAATGATGGTTCTCTCCCCGGTGCCGAACTTGCTGACGTTGACGTTGCCCGCGCCGTCGAGCTCGGCCAGGCCCAAAATCGCCATGTCGATGCCGCCGCCCTCGTAGAAATCGAACTGGGCCGGCTGGTCGATGATGGCCTCGGGATAGGCGCTGGCCCCGAACGACAGGCCTTCAGCCGGCACACCGCCGCTCGGCCCGGCCTCGAGCGANNGCGGTCGATGCCGGGCGATCTCGAGGGCCGCCCGGCGCTGCACGATCTTGCGCAGCCCAAGCGGCTCCGGTCGCGACGCGGCTGCATCCGTGCCGTTGCCGGCCGCGAGGTAGCTCGGATTGAACTGCTCCCCAAAGGTCATCGAGTGCTGGGCCGCATCCTCGCACACCACGACGTAGTCGACCAGAATGCCCGGGATCTTCACCGCGTGGAGATTGGCATGGCGCTCGACCAAGCGCCTGACCTGCACGATGACGATGCCCCCCGAGTTATGCGCCGCCTGGGCGAGCGCCAAGAGCTCATGGTGAAAAGCCTCCTCTTCGGTCGAAATGTTGCCGGCGCGATCGGCGGCAGTGCCCCGCAGGAGGGCGACGTCGAGTGGAAACGAGGGATAGAAGAGCTGCTCCTCACCCTCGAACTCGACCCGCTTGACCCAGGTGTCGTGGCGGTTGGGAGCACGCAGATGGGGGAACTTCCCGGACCCAACCCGCGCGCCGTCGTAACGGGGGTCAACAAACGTATGGAGACCGATCCGGGTCAGGACACCGGGGCGCCCTGCGGCGATGGCCCGGAACAGGTGAGTGATCACCCCCTGTGGCAGGTTGTAGGCTTCGGCCTCGCCTGAAAGAGCAAGCGCCGCCAGGCGCGGAGCTGAGCGCCAGTGGCCACCGACGATGCGCCGCGTCATGCCCGGGTTGCCGAAATGATTCACGCCGCGCGTGGCGCGGTCCCCCTGACCGGCCGAGAACACCAGGGTCAGATCACCGGGGGCACCGGTTTCCAGAAAGCGCGCTTCCAGCGCCGCGGTGACGGCCTCGGCATGCCCGGCGCCGACAAAACCTGCCGAGCCCACGAACGCACCATTCGGAATCGCCGCGACCGCTGCGCGCGCTGTGACCACCTGCATGACCCTGTTCTCCGTTCGCATTGCCGAGCGCCATTCTACCGCCTGGCCCCACAACATCCGGGCAGCGCCGGGGCCCCTTTAACGCGCGCTGGCCGCCCGCTCGAGCTGCGCGAGCATGCGGCGGATGCGCTCGGAGAGCTTCTCGGTCGTGACCGTCTCACGCAGCCGCTCAACCATGAGCGGAAAGGCAAAGGGGGTCGCGCGCGGGAGCTCCCGAAAGGCGAGCGTGCAAGCCGCAAGGCGCTCGAGGGTGGCAGCGAGCCGCCCGATCTCCAGTTCGTGCTCTAGCACTTCCCGGTCGGCCTGGCCCAGGAGCAGATTGGCCGTGTCGTGCTTGCGGAACACCTCGAAGAACAGGCCCGAGGACGCCTGGAGCTGCCGCGTCGACTTCGGGGCGCCCGGAAAGCCCTGGAACACCAGACCGGCGATGCGGGCGATCTCGCGGAACCGGCGCTGCGAGAGTTCCGCTGCGTTCAGGCTCGCCAGCACGTCGGCGAGGAGATGGGTCCGTGAGAACAGGCGCCCGTCCAGGAGCGGCGCCCAGTCGAGGGGCTCGGGGGCGAGAAGCTCGAAGCCATAATCGTTCACCGAGATCGAAAACGTGGCGGGCGTGAACTGGCCGATGCGCCAGGCAAAGAGGGCGGCGAGGCCAATGTGCACCGGCCGGCCCGCGAAGGGATAGACGAACAGGTGGTGACCCTCGCGCGAGGCGAGCGACTCGACCAGCAGCTGGTTGGGCGTGGGCAGGTCCGACCAGCGCAGTTGCAATTCGATGAGGGGCCGCACGGCCTGCATCTCGGGGCCGTCGAACCGGCCCTGGCGGGCTTGGCGCAGGCGCTCGAGCACGGCGTCGGCGAGCTCGGACGAGAGCGGCATCTTGCCGCCATTCCAGCGGGGCACGGCCGGCTTGCTGCCCACGCCCTTTCTGACATAGGCGGTCATGTCGTGGACCCGCACCAGCTCCAGGAGGCGGCCACCGAAGAGGAAGTGCTCGCCCCGCTTTAACCGTGCAATGAAGGACTCCTCGACACTACCCACGCGCGCACCGCTCAGGTATTTCACCTGCATCGTGGCGTCGGCGACGATCGTGCCGATGGATTGCCGGTGGCGCCTTGCGAGCTGCGCGTCAGGGACCCGGTAGACGCCCAAGTCGTCGGCCTGGACCCGCCGGTACTGGGGATAGGCAAGGAGGGCACCGCCGCCGCGGCCCACAAAATCAAGCGCCCAGTGCCACTCCGTCTCGGAGAGGTCTCGATACGACCAGGAGGTTCTGACCTCGCGGTAGAGGTCACGCTCTTTGAAGCCGCCGCCCAGTGCGACCGTCACCAGGTGCTGGACCAGCACGTCCAGGGGCTTGTCGGGGGGCCTGCGCGCCTCGATGCGCGCGGCGCGAACGGCATCGCGCACCGCCACCGCCTCGATGATCTCCAGTGCATTGGTCGGCACCAGGGTGATCCGCGAGGCGCGGCCCGGCGCATGGCCGGAACGGCCGGCGCGCTGCAACAGTCGGGCCACACCCTTGGCCGAGCCGATCTGCAGGACCCGCTCGACAGGAAGGAAGTCGACGCCCAGATCCAGGCTCGAGGTGCAGACCACGACCTTCAGGCGTCCGTCCTTCAGGCCCGTCTCGACCCAGTCGCGTACTGAACGGTCAAGCGAACCATGATGAAGCGCGATGAGACCCGCCCATTCGGGCCGGGCCTCAAGGAGCGTCTGGTACCAGATCTCGGCCTGGGAGCGCGTGTTCAGGAACACGAGCGTGGTGCGCGCTGCTTCGAGCTCAGCCAGAACCGCGTCCTGCATGCGCAGACCGAGGTGCCCGCCCCACGGGAAACGCTCCATGGTCTCGGGCAGGAGCGTATCGATGATCAACTCCTTCTCGAGCGCGCCCTGTACCAGGAGGCCCGTGCCGCCGCCCAGGAGGGCAGCCTTCGCGAGTTCGAGATCACCCAGGGTCGCCGAGAGCCCCCACACGATCAGCTCTGGATTCCATGCGCGCAGGCGCGCGAGCGCGAGCTGGACCTGGACGCCGCGCTTGGAGGCGAGGAGCTCGTGCCATTCGTCAACCACGACCATGCGCACGTTCTCCAACAGCTCAGAGGCGTTGGTCCGGCTGATGAGTAGTGAGAGACTTTCCGGGGTGGTGATGAGCGCGGTGGGCAGGCGCCTTGCCTGTTTCGCCCTCTCACCCGAGCCCGTGTCTCCGGAACGCACGCCGACCGTCCAGGCGAGTCCAAGATCCTCGATCGGCGCGGCGAGAGCGCGCGCGGAATCGGCGGCGAGCGCCCGCATCGGACTGATCCACAGAACGGTGAGCGGCGGCGCGCGGCCGCTGTCGTGGAGGCGCGCGAAGCACGCCAGCGCCCCCAGCCACACCGCATAGGTCTTGCCCGAGCCCGTTGTGGCGTGCAGCAGGCCCGAACTCCCCTCCCGGATCGCCTCCCATACCTCGACCTGGAAAGGGAAGGGGCGCTGGCCCTGGCGGGCAAGCCAGTCCGCGGCGAGGCTGCCCGCTTGCCGCGACGCGCGCTCGGACGGCGCAGTCGGTGCGGTCGGTGCAGTCGGTGCGGACAGTACGGGCGGTGCACAGGGCTTGTCGGCGGGCGCGGCGCTCATGCCAGGGACAGCAAAGTCTCGAGGGTGCCCAGGGTGTCGGCCTCCTCGACCGGCTTGTCGGTGCGCCAGCGCAGCATGCGCGGAAAGCGCACGGCAATACCCGACTTGTGACGCGTCGAGCGCTGGATTCCCTCGAAACCGAGCTCGAACACGAGGGTGGGGGTGACGCTGCGAACCGGCCCGAATTTCTCGCGCGTGGTCTTGCGGATGACGGCGTCGACCGCGCGCATCTCTTCATCGGTGAGCCCGGAGTAGGCCTTGGCGAACGGCACGAGCGTACGCTCTCGGACGCCCACAGGTTGATCCCAGACCGCAAAGGTGAAATCGGTGTAGAGCTGCGCGCGACGGCCGTGGCCGCGCTGCGCATAGATCAGTACCGCGTCGACGCAGAGCGGATCGACCTTCCATTTCCACCATACGCCCGCCTCCTTGGTCCGGCCCACGCCATAGCGGGACGTCAATTCTTTGAGCATGAAGCCCTCGACATGACGGCTGCGGGCAGACTCGCGCAGCCGGGCGAGCTCGGCCCAGGTGTCCGCGGTGACGCGGGGCGAAAGCCTGAGAGTCGGCTGGTTGGCGGGGCTGGCGGGGCCGGCGGGGTTGGCACGGTTGGGTTGGTTGGTTTCCTCCACGAGCGCTTCGAGAATAGTGCGGCGTTCCGAGAGGGCGCGCGAGCGATAATCGACGCCGTCGCTCTCGAGAAGGTCATAGGCTACGAACGCCACGGGCGCCTCGCGCAGAACGCGCGCCGTCAGGTTCTTGCGCCCGATGCGCTGCTGCAACAGCGCAAAGGGTCCTGGCATGTCGTCCCGCCAGACCAGGATCTCGCCGTCGAGCACGCAGCCATCGGGTAGGTGAGCCCCGAGCGCACACAGTTCCGGGAAACGCTCGTTCACCAATTCCTCGCCGCGCGACCAGACCGAGACCACGCCGGCCCGGCGTACGATCTGGCCGCGGATCCCGTCGTACTTCCATTCTATGAGCCACTGGCTGGGCGCGCCCAGCGTCACAGCGAAGTCCGCCTGGTCCAGGGCCAGCGCATGGGCGAGAAAGAAGGGATAAGGCTGACCGGAGAATGGCGCGGATTCGCCATTGCCGTGCTCGGAAGGCTCGATCAGCGCCCGGTAGGCGGCTGCTGTCGGCGTATGCCGCGCGTCGGTGTAGCCCATGAGCCGCTGTGCGATGAGTTTTGCATCGAGGGCGCAGACGCTGGCCAAGGCGCGGGTGACGAGCAGTTTCGAGACACCGACCCGAAATCCCCCGCCGATCAGCTTGGTGAGCAGGAAACGCCCGGACCGGTCAAGTTCGTTCCAGTAGGACACGAGCGCCTCGATGCTCGCCTCGGGCGCAGCACCGCGCAGCGAGAGAAGTCGTGACTCAATCCAGAACGCGAGCCCGTGATCGGATAAACCCTGCGCCGGGGGGAGGATTAGTGCTATTGACTCGGCAAGATCGCCGACAGCCTGATAACATTCCTCAAAGAGCCACTCGGGAATGTTCGCCTCGCGTAGCGCCGCGGCCCGTAGTACCCGGGTCGGGACGGTCTGCCTGGGTCGGCCCCCGGCCAGGAAATAGACCGCCCAGGCCGCGTCGGCTTCAGGTGCGCTCGAAAAATATCGGGTCAGCGCCTCCAATTTGACATTGGTGGAGGTGCTGGCGTCGAGTTCGGCATACAACTGTGAAAATGATTTCATGGGGTAGGTGATTTTCGCGCGAAAAGCCACACTCGCGCTCAAGGGCCCTTAAAAGGGCCTCGCGACGGAGGAAACGCGGGTGCACAATGATCTGTCAGGCCACCTAATTGCCCAACCGTGTGTTCGCGCGTGAGTTTCACAGAACATGGCTCGACGTCCCCCGCTTCCCCGGCCTACGCAAGCCCCTCCGGCTCGAGTCATCGAACGCTGGCTGGGATTCATCGCGTTGCTGGCGGCGCTCGTTCTTGCGATCGCGGCAACCCTTGTGCACCACGTCGCCAACCAGTCGATAGTGGCCGCACAGCGGGTCTCGCATTCGTTTCAGATCGCAGGCGAACTGGACCAGCTGAGTCTTTCCCTGGAAGCGGCCGAGGCGGGCCAGCGCGGCTTTGTCCTGATCGGCAAGCCGAGCTATCTTGAGCCCTATCAGCTGGCGCGCTTTCGGGCCAACCTGCACCTGGCGGCGCTGCGGCCCCTGACCTATGGCGTGAGCAAGCAGTACGACGACCTTTTGAGGCTTGAGCAGCTGGTCACGCGCCGCTTCGATTACCTCGCGCGCTCCATCGATGCGCGCCAGGAGGCCGGCATCGACGCGGCCCGCAAGATCCTCGAGGCCGATCCGGGAAAAAACACGATTGATCCCATCGAAGCCCTGATCAGTTCGATGCAGGAGCGCGAGCGCAGCAACCTGCAGGACAACCTCAGCCAGCAGGAACGCTCCTCGGACGAGGCACTGCTCGTCATGGTCGCGACGCTGACGCTGCTTGCGATCCTCTCGCTCATTTTCTGGATCGTGTTGAAGCGCGAGTTCGTCGTGCGTCACCGGCTCGAATCGGCGCTGCTCGAATCAGCCATCAGCGACGAGCTGACCGGTGCCATCAATCGCAGCGAATTCGAGCGCTTGCTCGCGCAGGAGTGGGGCTTTCGCATGCGCTACGGCACTCCCCTGTCGATGATCCTCATCGATCTCGACAACTTCGACGTCATCAGCGGCAGCTATGGCCTGCATACCGGTGATGCGGTCCTGCGCGACGTCGTGCGCCGCATCCGCGGCCGCCTGCGCACCACCGAACGTCTCGCGCGCTATGGTGGCAACCAGTTCGCCCTGCTCGTCCCGCAGCCGCTGGGCGCGACCATCCAGCTCGCGCGCCACCTCGCCGAACTGGTCTCGGGCAGTGCCTATCCGGTGCGGCACAGCCAGACTGGCGTGAAGGAGTCCCTCGAAGTCAGTGTCTGCATCGGCGTCGCCGATGCCAGCGACGTGGCCGATGAGGCTGAGCTGGTGCAGGCCGCAGGCGACGCCCTGTATGCCGCCAAGGGCAGCAATGCCGTGACGCGCATCGAGGCCTATCATGCGGCCCTGCACCGCACCACGCACGGCGGCCCGCACGCGCATCACACCTCGCGCGCCGCCTGAACCGCCGGCTGCGTCCCGGGTGCGCCCGCCTCCTCCTCGCCGAACTCCGTCTCGAAGGCTTGGGCGTCGAGTCCCTGCTCGCGCAGCCAGCGCACGAGCGGGGCGGACTGCCCATGCGTGACAATGACGCGCCCGGCGCGGCTCATCTCGATGGCCCAGAGCAGTCCCGGCCAGTCAGCATGGTCGGACAGCACAAAGCCCCGGTCCAGCGCCTGACGGCGGCGCGCGCCGCGCACCTGCATCCAGCCTGAGGCAAAGCCATCGCTGTAGGCGCCAAAGCGGCCAAGCCAGCTCGACCCTCCAGCCGAGGGCGGTGCCAGCACCAGGGCCCCGGCCGCGGCCTCATCGCCTGCGCGCCCCCGGCCCGGCGTGGCTTCCGTGACGCGCCCGGTGGCGGGCAGCCGCACGCCCGCGGCGCGATAGGCGGCATTCAAGTTCTCGACGGCGCCGTGGCACAGGATCGGACCGATCGCAGCGTCAAGGCCTGCCAGGATGCGCTGGGCCTTGCCAAACGAGTAGGCGTAGAGGACGCTGGCGCGCCCGGCGGCAGCGTTTTGTGCCCACCAGCCATTGATCTCGCCAAACACCTGCGACTGCTCAGGCCACCGGTAGATCGGCAGGCCGAAGGTCGATTCGGTCACGAACACGTCACAGGCGACGGGCTCAAAAGCAGCACAGGTCGGATCCGCCTGGCCGCTATCCGGTCGAACGCCTGCGGTCTTGTAGTCACCCGAGACAATCCACACGCGGTCTTGATGCTCCAGCCGAACCTGGGCCGAACCGAGCACGTGCCCTGCCGGATAAAGCGTGAGCTTGACCCCGTGATGCGTGAGCGTCTGCCCGTAGTCGAGCGCCTCCAGCGTGATCGACCCGAGACGCGTGCGCAGCACGCCACAGCCGTCGCGCGCGGCGAGATAGTGGCGGTGGCCCGCGCGCGCATGATCCGCGTGTCCATGGGTGATGATGGCCCGCTCCACAGGGCGCCATGGATCGATGTAGAAATCCCCGGGCGGGCAATAGAGGCCCTCGGGTCTTAGAACCACGAGATCGGTGTCAGGCGCGCCCGGCACGATCCGTAATCAGCAGGTCCGCCACGATCGGCGCGTGATCGGAGAGCCGGCGCCATGCCGGGCCCTGCACCACGCGTGCGGCAAGGACCTGGAGCCCGCGCACATAGACGCGGTCCAGGCGCAGCATGGGAAACATCGCAGGAAAGGTGCGCGCCGGATTCAGCGGGCGCGCGAGCCACGGTGCGGCAAAAGACAAGAGCGGGATCGGACTTAAGGGAGGGCGCCCCGCCGGCAGGCGCTCGCCAAACACCTCAGTCACGCCCAGGCCCTCGGCGAGACGCTCGCCCAGGCGGTTGCGCCAGTCATTGAAGTCGCCCGCAATGATGAGCGGCGCCTCGTCGGGGACGGTCGCCCGGATCCGCGCGATCAGGGCATCGGCCTGGCGCCGCCGACTGTCCTCGAACAGTCCGAAATGGGCACACAGGCAGTGCACGCTCTGGCCATCCACCTCGATCTCGCAGTGTAGAAGGCCGCGGCTTTCGAAGCGATGATCGGAGACATCGAGATTCTCGGAATTAAGGAGCGCAAAACGCGACAGGAATGCGTTGCCATGGTCCCCGTCGGTACGCACGGCGTTGCGGCCGTAGACCGTGTGTTGCCAAACCGAGGCGGCCAGGTAGTCGTGCTGCGCCGCGGCCGGCCAGTTGCTAAAGCGCTGCGCATGACGGTCGCTGCGACCCTGCACCTCCTGGAGGAACACGATGTCTGCATCCAGCGAATGCAGCGAGCGACGCAGATCGTGGATGCGGTTGCGCCACGACAGCGCCGACACACCCTTGTGGATGTTGTAGGTCGCAACGCGCAGCCTGCCCGGCACGCGCTCCGGCGCGACTAGACGGGCGATGTCGGCGCCAGGGCGCGTCTTGGGAGTTCGAGTATTGCCTCGGAATTGCTTGGTGAAAAGCATCTTAGCGCCGCCTCGCGAAAATCCAGCCATAAATAATTCAGGTGCTCGCGCGGCGCAAGAACGACCTCGCCTGCTGATGCGAGCTCCAGTCCGAACCAGCGTTCGCGATTGCGCGTCACTCCCGGCGCGTAGCGGCTGCGCCAGTAGGGGTAGATCTCATATTCGATCGTATGGTTCCAGTCAGTGAGCCGCCCAGACCGGGTATCGATCCCGGTTTCCTCGAGGACCTCGCGATGCGCTGTGTTCTCGAGAGGCTCGTCAGGCGCATCCTTGCTGCCGGTCACGGACTGCCAGAATCCCGGACGGTCGGCGCGTTCGAGCAACAGCACCCTCAGGTCTTGGGTATAGATGACCACCAGCACCGATTCGGGAATCTTGTACATAACCTGGAGGCGGTGCGTCATGAGGTCGGTGCACTGTAGAAAGAAGTGTAGCGGGAAATGGGGCAACCCGCGGGGCAACCCGCGGGGCAATCCCCGGGCCGCGCTGCCCGCAGGCGCTCAAGTCAGGACACCGCCTTGGGCTCGATCGAGCGCAGGCGGATGTGCAGTTCGCGCAGCTGCCGCTCGTCAACCGGACTCGGTGCCTGCGTCAAGAGATCCTGTGCCCGTTGGGTCTTCGGGAACGCAATCACGTCCCGGATCGACTCGGCACCGGTCATCATGGTCACGATCCGATCCAGTCCGAAGGCGATGCCGCCGTGCGGAGGCGCCCCGTACTGGAGGGCATCGAGGAGGAAGCCGAATTTCAGCTGGGCCTCCTCGGCATCGATCTTCAGCGCCCGGAACACCTTGCTTTGCACTTCCTCGCGGTGGATCCGCACCGAACCGCCGCCGATTTCCCAGCCGTTGAGCACCATGTCGTAGGCTTTCGCGATGCAGCGCGCCGGATCGGTCTGAAGCCAGTCCTCGTGGCCATCTTTGGGACTCGTGAAGGGATGATGCGCGGCTACGAAACGCTCGTCCTCGGCGTCATATTCGAACATCGGGAAGTCGACCACCCAAAGCGGCTGCCAACCGGCCTCGAACAGGCCGTGGTTCCGACCAAACTCGGAATGCCCGATCTTCACCCGCAGGGCACCGATGGCATCGTTGACCACCTTGGCCTTGTCGGCACCAAAAAAGATCAGGTCGCCAGCCTGCGCACCGCTGCGTTCCAGGAGATCCGCCAGCGCCTGGTCATGCAGGTTCTTCACGATCGGCGACTGCAGGCCGTCGCGACCCCGTGCGGGATCGTTCACCTTGATGTAAGCAAGTCCTTTGGCGCCGTAGATTCCGACGAACTGCGTGTAGCTGTCGATTTCCGAGCGCGACAGCTCGCCCCCCTGCGGCACGCGCAGCGCCACCACCCGTCCGCCCTCCATCTTCGCGGCACTCGCAAACACCTTGAAGTCGACATCGCCCATGATGTCCGTAACATCGGTGAACTGGAGCTTGACGCGCAGATCAGGCTTGTCCGAGCCGTACCGCGCCATCGCCTCGGCATGGCTCATGACCGGAAACGGGGGCAAATCGAGCGCCATCACGGTCTGGAACACGTGCCGGATCATCGTCTCAAACAGGGCGCGGATACTGACCTCGTCCAGGAACGAGGTCTCACAATCGATCTGTGTGAACTCGGGCTGACGATCGGCACGCAGATCCTCGTCGCGGAAGCACTTGGTGATCTGGTAGTAGCGGTCAAAGCCTGCGACCATCAAGAGCTGCTTGAAGAGCTGCGGCGACTGCGGCAGCGCGAAGAACATGCCCGGGTTGACCCGTGAGGGCACCAGGTAATCGCGCGCGCCCTCGGGGGTCGACTTGGTCAGCATCGGGGTCTCGATGTCGATGAAACCGTGCGCATCGAGGAACTTGCGCACCTCGATGGAGACCCGGTAGCGCAGCATCAGGTTCTGCTGCATCTGTGGCCGGCGCAGATCCAGCACACGGTGCGTGAGGCGCGTGGTCTCCGAGAGGTTGTCGTCGTCGAGCTGGAACGGCGGCGTGACCGATGGGTTCAGGATGTCGATCTCGTGGCAGAGGACCTCGATCTCGCCGCTGCGGATCGAGCCGTTCACCGTTCCCTCGGGACGCCGCCGGACGACGCCCGTGATGCGCACACAAAACTCGTTACGCAGCCGCTCGGCGATGGCGAACATCTCGGCTCGGTCCGGATCACACACGACCTGTACCAGACCTTCGCGATCCCGCAGGTCAATGAAGATCACGCCACCATGATCGCGCCGCCGATGCACCCAGCCACAGAGCTGGACGGTCTGGCCGAGTTGCTGGGCGGTCACAAGACCGCAATAATGGGTACGCATTGCTGCTCCTAAAGGGGGGTTCGGTTTGAGGGCCCACAGCGTGGTGCGGGCCGGGCGCTGGAGATGCCGGCGCTCGAGGGGCCTGAGGAACCTGAGGAACTCGACGGACTTGAGGGGTTGGGCAGCGGCCCGCTGACCAACCCTAGCGATTTCGCGGCGGGCATCCGCCCTGCCCGGCACGATTCCCGCTCCGCGCGAGGCTCGGTATGAGCCCGGCTTGCGTGGTTTGTGTCAAGGGCAGGATCACAAAAGAAATCATGCTGGAAAGTTAGCATGGCGCGCGCGGGAAGGTCAATTTGACGAGGGCGCGGGAAGGTCTGCATTCGCCTTGATTGTCGGGTTTTTGCCATTGGGGGTCACAACACCCATGGAGACCACGAACTTCAGCGCATCGTCGACAGAGATGTGGAGATCGACGATCTGGTCGGGCGGCAAAATGAGGATATAGCCCGAGGTCGGATTCGGCGCGGTCGGCACATACACGGTCTGCAGGTCGCCGCCCAGGGGACGCTTCAACGCCTCCCCGGGATCGCCCACAACGAAGGCGACCGACCAGGCCCCATCGCGAGGGAACTGCACCAAAACCGCTTTGCGAAACGCCTGCCCGGAGGGCGAGAACAGCGTATCGGACACCTGTTTCACGCTGGTATAGATGGAACTCACGACCGGAATGCGTCGCAGGAGCGCCTCCCACCACAGCACCAGGTGGCGGCCGATGAAGTTGTGGGCGAGTACCCCCACCACCAGGACGATGGCGAGCGTCAGGATGACACCCGTGCCCGGGATGTTGAAGGGAAAGTCGTTGCGCACCGAAGGAGGCAGCAGCAACAGCGTCTGATCCATGGTCGTCACGATCAGGTTCAGCACCCACAGCGTGATGCCCAGTGGAACCAGGATCAGAAGACCGGTTACGAAGTATTTCTTGAGATTCGGCACGGCGTTTGGTGCGTCAGTCAGGTAGTGCGACCCGAACCCGGCGCGGGTGCGGGCGTATCAGACTTAGTCGCCGTCGCGGTGCTCGTCGCGGCTTCGCCCGGCGCCTTCGCAGAGTCGCCCGCGCCCCCCGCCGGGGTTGCGGGAGTGTCGGACGGGCTGGCGCCGCCCTCGCCGGCGGCCTTCGGATCAGTGGGCTTGGTCGCCGAGGGCGGGTTGCGGAAGTCGGTCGCGTACCAGCCGGAGCCCTTGAGCTGGAAGCCTGCGGCAGTCACCTGTTTCTGGAAACTGCCCGCGTGACACGAGGGGCACTCAGTCAGAGGAGCATCCGAGAGCTTTTGCAACACGTCCTTCTCGAAGCCACAGCTGGCGCAGCGATAGGCATAGATGGGCAAGATCGTTCTCCAAAATCAGTTTCCTGCTGGCACCGAATGGTCGGCCGGACGCTCGACCATACGAGTCATTCACAGGGCGTGTACAGAGCGCTTACAGGTCATTTACAGCGCACTAGCAAAGCCTTGAATTATAAACGATTTCGATCATTCGCCCCAAGTCCGGGGCGTCCCCGGGCGGCCGATGACGAAAGTCGGGGGCTTTCCGGTACCATTATATTTTGCACCGCACCAATTGCGCGGTGCCAATGATAGGTCGGCAAGGAGCGCACGCCTCGATGGCAGCCGGGGTCGGCCCGGCACGTGCTGCGCGGCATGCTCACCGGTGCTTTTGGGGCGGGGCGGGGCGGGGGAA
>PLEY01000182.1 GCA_003136595.1 Burkholderiales bacterium | reverse complement strand
GCGTTACGACGCTGTTCGGTAAATACTGAAAACCCCTGAGGGTGATGAGCGCGCTCTGCCTGCCCCAAAAATCCTGACTTGGGATCAGTCGCGGCAAATGGCTTCGAGATTCTGGGCGGCACAGCCCAGGGCCTGCGAAATCGGCGAATTGCGCCGCTAGCGGTCTCCGAGAACGAGCTCGGAGTCGTCGCGGTACCGCGCAGCGATGGCCATGATCGCTCCCTCGATCTGGAAAAACGCCTGCAGAATGACGGGATCGAAGATCTTGCCACTGGCCTCCTGCATGAATCTTGTCGCGTCTGCATGCGGCATGGGATCTTTGTAACAGCGTCGGCTGATCAGCGCATCGTAGATGTCCGCCACCGACATGATCCGGCCCGATAGGGGGATGTCCTGACCAGCCAGTCCCACAGGGTAGCCGGTACCATCCCATTTCTCATGGTGGGTCGCGGCGATCTCGCCGGCAATGGCGAGATAGTTGTCACCTTCGATCAGTTGGGCCGTATTGAGTATGATGCTGCGACCAAATTCGGCATGGCGCCTCATGATCACCAATTCATCTTCATCGAGTTTCCCGGGCTTGAGCAGGATGTGATCAGGCACGCCAACCTTCCCGACGTCATGCAAGGGTGCCGAAATGAAGAGGAGATTGATGTATTCCGGAGTGAGGATGTGCGTATAGTGGCCCGAGGAGCGGAGCTGATCGGCGATCGCGCGCACGTAGTGCTGCGTCCTCTTGATGTGGGCGCCCGTCTCCGGATCCCGGGTCTCGGCGACTGCCGCCATGGACTCGATCGTCACCTGCCGGGCATTTTCGAGTTTCTTGAACCAGAGATAGGCATGGCGCTTTTCTGCAGCGAATCGATAGATCGTGAACGTAACGAAGAGGAGGGCGACGACGACCAGCGCAGGACCGGGTGGGGCGAGGAGATTGCCTCGGCTAAACAGCAGCAGGGCCAGGCCGAGCAGGAATGTGGTGATGGCCGCACTACCGAGGACGACCAACGAGACTCTCTCGGCACGGATGAAGAGCGCAGAGACTAACGCACCGGTGATGAGGCACTCAGCGAAATTCAGGATGTCCAGCCACTCGGGGACCCGGATGAACTGATCGGTTGCCATCCCGTCGACCATTGCCGCCTGGATCATGAGACCCGGAAACTGGGGGTCGGAGGCGGTATTGTGAAGGTCGTTCAGCCCGGTTGCCGTGGATCCAAGAAAGACGATCTTGCCCCTTAGTGCCGCATCCGGAACGGATCCATTGAGGACGTCAACGGCCGATACCGAGGGATAAAGCAGGGACTTTCCCTTCAGTCGCAAAAGCGCTTCGCCGTATCGATCGATGGGAATCGCATGCCCTCCGACATGCAGCAGCGGACCATCTCGATCCGAATCGATACGGACCGAGTCGACATCCAGCGAGCGCATCAGGGCGGCCAGCGCGAGGCTTGCGTGGATGAGCCCGTCATACTTGATCAGCAGCGGCAGGCGCCTTAGCCGACCATCGCGATCGGGGTGCGTGTTGATGAAACCCGCGACCTCGGTTTGGGAGGAGATCTTGAAGGTATTGCGCAGAATTCCTGAAGCCTCATGCAGGGCGAGCAGATCAGTATCCCCTGTCACCTCGAGCACGTGGGATGGGGCAACCTCGGACTTGGTCGGCCGATCAAAATAAAGGTACTCAGAGCCGACACTGCGGCTCTGGGCCAGTATGTGGCCGAGGTAGCCGTCGTTATCCCGCAGGCCCGCTGGGGCGCCCGTGATTGCCAAGTCGAGATTGAAGTCGTGCTTATAGGTGCTCTGGATGCTGTCAATCGATGAGCGATCCGGTTCAGGCAGGAGGATGTCCAGGGCGATCGCAGCCGGCTGCTTTGCTGCGATCGCCTCGACCAGGGCGCCAATCCGATAGCGAGGCCAGGGCCACTGACCAACGGCCTCAAGGCTGACCTCGTCAATATCAACCACGGTCGCTGTGGAAACTGGCGTTTGCGAAGCCATGTCCACAAGGACCGTGTCATTGAAGAGATCGTCCAGCTGCTGCAGCCATGACGCGTGCGAGTGCGAGGCCAAGGCCATCAGAAAGGAGAGCGCCAGCCCGCACGCCATCAGTGCGAGCGCACTCCGTTTGGATAACCTGTTTGAAAACTTCGTGCCGTACATGGTTGCCCCACTAGAGGATCACGATCTCCGCCCGTCGGTTTCTTGGCTCCGGAGTGTTGGGACGTGCCGGGACCAGCGGATCCTTGGCGCCAAAATACTGTGCGTTGACGCGACCCACGTCCGGGTCATGGCGCAACAGGATGTCGTGCACTGCCCTCGCTCTGGCGGCAGACAATCTGACGTTGCGGGCTTCGCTGCCAAGCGCGTCCGTATACCCGAAGATGGAAACCTCGGTCGGTTTACGTTCGATCAGCACCTTGAATAACTGGGGAAGCTGCGCCTTCGACTCTTCTGTCAGTTCGGTGCTGTCAAGGGTGAAATAGAGTATGAAGGTGACCGGCTTGCTGGGTTGGGCACTGATCAGTGCATGAAAGTCGGCGCCGACGGCCGCTTCTCCCATCGCCCTTGGCACCGTGGGCTGCGGGTTCTGCTGATCAACCCTCGCGTAGTTGTACGCCTGGTCGATGGTCTGCGATCCCTCCTCGGTCGAGACGAACACCTTGCCGACATGTCCATCCTCATCGGGCAGGAGAATGACCGTGGTTTGGAGCCCGTGATGCACGGGTGCGGATGCGCATCCGACCAGGAGGAGCAGCGCCGCGGCGAGAGCACCAAGCTTGATCACGCTACTCGCCCGGTTCCGCCGTGAAGATGAACCTGGTACCGCGGACCCCCACGACGGCCTTCGGCGTCTCAACGATGACCGACTCCGGTGAGAGTTTTCCGATCTTCCCGGAGGAATAGATGGCGGTGCCGCGGCGCAGGTAGGCCGAGAATGCGTACTGCGACTCCTTCGGCTCGAAGACGTAGTTCCGGATCACAACCTCAGACGAGGATCCCAGTGTCAGCAGGGTGCCATCCACGAAGACAATGCCGCCGGAGCTGCCCACCGCTGATACCACCTCGTCCAACTTGAAGAGTTCCATACCGGGACGGGCTTCCACTGCTGATCCGTTTCTCAGCACGGACACCTGGCCGGTGACATTCTTGAACAGCGCGACATGGTCGTCGGCAAACGCAGGCGGCGCCAGGGAGCAAAGCGCGACGATGACGATGCCAAGCAATTGGCTCGCTCCGCTTGATCGGATCCGGATCTTGCGGGGCGTGACGACTACGCCCGTGTCGCACTGCGAGGGGCAAGGCGACGCCCTTCCGAGGCGTGTATCTGGGCTATCTGTTGCTTTCAATGGAACTACTCCCTATTTCAGTTTCAGTGGTTCTAGACCGCACGCCCCGGCGTCCTTCGCTTCGATCCGCCAACTGGCGTTCGGACAACCCGCAAGATCTGGCTGGCCGGACCCAAGCGCGCTACGGCCGGCTCCGAGTTGCAGTACGCCATCGACAGTAATTCCATGAACTGAAGCTGCGAGATCGAGAAGGCCAACGCGAGAGACATGACTTGCCGAATCCGGCTCCTGATCAGCTCCTGAGCCCGACTGCAGCGGGCACGGCCCTGCGGCAGACGCGGGCTACTCTCATCGATTGGGCTTGGATGCGCCAAACCGCTTCTCACGCCGCATCGAGAGCGCAAGAAATGCACAGTCGAACCCATCCAATGGGCTCTGTGGATCTGCTCCGTATCGGATTGTTCGCGAGCGATGCACTATGGCGAATGTGCCCCTCGTCAATTCCGCGGGCGTGCTTCACCCTGCGAACCGGCTACGAACTCTGCTGGTTACGGTAAGCGGTCGGGAAATCGATATCGCGATGCCGTTCGGGACGCTTCTCGTTCCTCTTCTTGTTCCTCTTCTCGTTCCTCTTCTGGTCAATCTTCTTGGTCCCTTTCCTAGTTTCTCGCCACTCCCCGCACCCCCGTGGCATCCGCCACCGAACTCGCCCACGGCAACCCTCAGCGGGACGGCACTGCCGGCTCCTTGGCGAGTTCGTGCAGCCGGCACGCGAAGTTTCTGGTGATGCTCAGACAGGCGATATGAGCCGCATCCGCCCACAATCCTGCGCAATTGGCTGGTGTGCTCGGAGCGCAAGAGCGCAGCGGCCCTATCGGCGCAAGACGCCCTGCATCAACGCCTGATCACGGCACGGGCGCGGCTCCGTGGTACGGAGGGCAGTTGGGACGGCAGTTGGGAGGGCATTGGGGACCGCATCGAGGCGCTTTGACGTCTACGGGACGAGTGATCCCCCAGCCTCTAACGCTGACGCAATGATGACGCAATGATGACTCAACGAAGATTCAACGATGACTCAACAGTGTCAGTTTGAGGACGAGCGCGGAGATCATGTCTGCGTTGATCAGCACCGAGCGAGACTTCGGCTTCTAGGCGTCATCGGGAGAGGACCCGGGGCAATAGAGGCTCGACAAAGGTGTCGAGCGGGTCAACACAGTGCACGAAACCGCTCCGGTATTGCGTGGGAACGAAGGCCAGAAGCTCGGCAATCTGGTGGGCGGCATCGACCCCCTTCTCCAGCCCTACTTGCCTGCGGTGTTCGTACAGGCAGTGGTCGCGCGAATTGGGCGAGGCCAGGAAACCTCGGCAGAGCAGAACCATGCCGATGTCCACGGAACAACGAACGTACCGGCCCATCTATCATGAGCGACACGCCCTTCGCTTCAGGCATGGGGAGATTCGGGCCAAGCTAGCCCCAGTCCGGCGCCAAGTTTCCAGACTGGCCGGCGGATCGGAAGCCAGGTGCCGCTGCGCCCCGTGCCGGATCGGCGCGAACCTCATCGCTGCCGGGTCCGCCGAGTCTCGCAGTTGGCATCGGCCGGCCGCGTGAAATAACTGCAAGAGCGTGGGCGCCTCCGCGCGGGCCAAAGCCCTACCTGGGCACCCGCGGCGGAACTCGCGCGGCCTAGGCGCGCGTCGCGCTTTGGGGGTAGAACAGTTCCACGTTCAGTACGATCGGCGAGATACCCGAATTGGCGCGCAAGAGGCGCCCCGCCACACCCAGGATGCGTGCAGACTGCTTCTTGAACGCCTCGCGCAGGTCGAGCTTCGGATCGAACGAGTCGCACAGTGCCTCGAGCGCCTTGCGCGGCACGAGCACATCATGCGCGCGCCCCTGGTAACTCAGCTTGAAGACCAGACCGCGTGCGGCGGCCCGTTCACTGTCAGGCACGAGCGTGGGGATGTCGCCGAAGTCCGGACGATGCCGAGATGTAGTCATAAAGAGCGCTGCCTTTGTGCGGGGGTTGAGGTCGGGTTCGGGCAGGCGTGCTTCAGGGCACGGCCCCGAAGGATCCGCCCGCTACGTCGCCTGATTCGAACATGCCCGTTTTCCCCCATGAAAGCAAGCACTGAATCGGATCCGGGCCTCGTCCTGGAGGGCGTTACACGTCCAGCGCAGATCCATCACAGTGCGCCATCACAGGGCGGCCTGTCGTTCTTCAGGGGTGCGGCGTGCTCGGAGGCGGCGTCCAGGTGGCGGCCAGCAGTTTCTCCAGCCAGAACGCGCCGATGATAGTCTTGACATCAGTCACGGTGCCGTCACGTACCCACTCGAGGACCCGTTGCGCGGGCACGGTCAGCACGTCCAGGAATTCACCCGCATCGAGATGGCGCGCGCCGGCGCTAAGGCCTCTTGCGAGATACAGGTCGATGTGCTCGTTGGAATACGAGATGGCATTGTTGATCGTGCACAGATACTCCATGCTACGGGCGCGGTAACCGGTCTCCTCGCGCAATTCGCGCTCGGCCGTCACGAGCGGCGCCTCGCCGGGATCGATCTTGCCTGCGGGAAACTCGAAGAAGGCGCGTGCGAGAGGATAGCGCCACTGGCGTTCCATGACCACCTGGCCATCATCGAGCAGCGGGATGATCATCACCGCGCCCGGGTGAAGGATGTACTCGCGCAGCGTCACCTTGCCGTCGGGCAGGCGCACCATGTCGCGGTTGATATGCAGGAACCCCCCGTCGAAGACACGCTCCGAGGTAACCATTTCTTCGCGCAGCGTGCTGTCTTGGTCGGCCATGGTAGAGGGTCCTGCGGGGTTGAGGAGGAATGCAGCGCCCAGGCGGGCGCTGCGCTCAGGAAGCGAGGGTACGCGTAATCGCGGTCAGGCAGTACTGCAAGAGCCAGCCGGGAACGACGCCAAAGGCGATCACGGCTACGCCGTTGAGGGCTAGGACGAGGCGCATGTCGAGCCGGGCTGGGGGCAGCGGCTGGGTTGCGAGAGGTTCATCGAAGAACATCAGCTTGACGATGCGCAGATAGTAGTACGCGGCGATGAGCGACATCATGAGCGCAAACACGGCCAGTTCGGTCCGCCCCGCGATCACGGCCGCATTGATGACCACGAATTTCGCATAGAAGCCGACCGTCGGTGGAATGCCGGTCAGGGAGAACATGATGACCAGCATGACGCCCGCCGCCATCGGGCTGCGCTTGAAGAGGCCCTTCAAGTCGTCCATGCTGTCCGCCTCGTAGCCGGCCCGCGAGATCAGCATCAGCACGCCGAAGGCGCCGACTGCGGTGAGCACATACGTCAGCACGTAGAAGAGCGCCGCGCCATAGGCCGAGGCGGCCGAGTAGGCGTTGCCGCCGACCACGCCTGAAAACAGTCCAAGCAGCATGAAGCCCATCTGCGCGATGGTCGAATAGCCAAGCAGGCGCTTCACGCTCGTCTGCGCGATGGCCGCGATGTTGCCGAGGGCGAGCGAGAGCACGGCCAGGATCACCAGCATCTGCTGCCAGTCGACCGCGTAGACGATCATGCCCTCGACCAGGATGCGCAGCGTGATCGCGAAAGCGGCAAGCTTCGGCGCCCCGCCGATCATGAGGGCGACTGCGGTGGGCGCCCCCTGGTAGACGTCGGGGATCCACATGTGGAACGGCACCACGCCCAGCTTGAAGGCCAGACCGGCCACCAGGAACACGAGGCCAAAGACCATGATCGTGTGGCTCGTGCCGCCAGTCGCCAGCTCGCGTCCGATCACCGTCAGATCGAGCGAGCCAGTGGCACCGTAGACCATCGACATGCCGTAGAGCAGAAAACCCGAGGCGAGTGCCCCGAGGATGAAGTACTTCATCGCGGCCTCGATGGCCCCCCGGTCGTCGCGGCGCAGCGCGCACAGCGCATACAGCGACAGCGACATCAGTTCCAGTCCGAGGTAGATCGACAGGAAGTTGTTGGCCGAGATCATCACCATCTGTCCGAGCAGGGCGAACAGCGCCATCGGGTAGAACTCTCCGCCCCGCTCGCCCGACACCAGGGCGCGTTCGGCGACGAATTCGCGCGAGTACACGAAACTGCCGGCCACGGCGATATAGCAGCCGATCTTCAGGAGATTGGACATCGGATCGCTGACAAACATGCCATCGAATGTGAAGATCGTGTCGGCATCGACGAGAAATGCGAGATTCAAGCCGGCGCACAGGCCGATGGCGACCAGTGAGAGGATGTAGGTCAGGCCGCGTCGGGCGTCGCCGGTGAACATGTCGATGAGCAGGATCGCCGATATCGCGCAAACCATCAGCAGTTCCGGATAGGCCGGCAGCAGGTTCATGCCAAACGAATCGATCGGGTTCATCCTAGTGTTCTTCCATTTTCTTGATCGCGACGTGCTTTTCCAGGTCGACGACGGACGCGTGCATGACGTCCAGGAACGGTTTCGGATAGACCCCCATATAGAGCGTCGCGGCGCCCAGGAGGGCGAGCATCGCGAATTCCCGAGCGCCGATGTCGGTCAGCGCCCTGACGTGATCGTTGGTGATGGCCCCGAAGATGACCCGCTTGTACATCCAAAGCGTGTAGGCGGCGCCCAGGATGAGGGCGGTCGCGGCGAGCAGGCCGATCCAGAAGTTGAACTGGACGGCAGCCAGGATGACGATGAACTCGCCCACGAAGCCGCTGGTCGCAGGCAGGCCGCAGTTGGCCATCGCGAACAGCATGAACAGCGACGCGAACCTCGGCATGGTGTTGGCCACACCGCCATAGTCGCTGATCTGGCGCGAATGCATGCGGTCGTAGAGCACACCGATGCACAGGAACATGGCGCCCGAGACGAAGCCATGGGAGATCATCTGGATCAACGCCCCCTCCATGCCGAAGGTGCTGAAGATGAAGAATCCGAGCGTGACAAAACCCATGTGGGCGATCGACGAGTAGGCCACGAGTTTCTTCATGTCGGTCTGTACCATGGCGACCAGGCCGATGTAGATGACCGCGATGAGCGAGAGCGTGATCATGAACCCGGACAGTTCATGGCTTGCGTCAGGCAGGATCGGCAGGGAAAAACGTACGAAGCCATAGGCGCCGAGCTTGAGCATGATGGCGGCGAGCACCACCGAGCCTCCGGTCGGCGCCTCGACGTGGGCGTCGGGCAGCCAGGTATGCACGGGCCACATCGGCACCTTCACGGCGAACGCCATGAAGAAGGCGCCAAACAGGAGGAGCTGGGCGGGCTCCGTCAAGGGAAGATCCTGCCAGGTGCGGATGTCGAAACTGCCACCCGACTTGTACCAGAGGTAGACGATTGCCACCATCGTCAGCAATGAGCCCAGGAGCGTATACAGGAAGAACTTGATGGCCGCGTAGACGCGCCGCGGCCCCCCCCAGATGCCGATGATGATGAACATCGGGATCAAGGTGGCCTCGAAGAACACGTAGAAGAGCAGACCGTCGGTCGCGCTGAACACGCCGACCATGAGTCCCGAGAGGATCAGAAACGCGGCCAGGTACTGCGCGACGCTCGTCTGGATCACTTCCCAGGCCGAGATCACGACCAGGACCGTGATGCCGGCGGTGAGGAGCACGAACCACAGCGAGATGCCATCGACGCCCAAACCGTAGGTCGCCCCGAGCCGCTCGATCCATGGCTGGTTCTCGACGAACTGCAGGGCCGCGCTCGAGGTGTCAAAGCCGACGTAGAGGGGAATGGTGACCAGAAAGCCTAACAGCGAGCCGATCAGGGCGAGGACGCGCGATACGGGTGCGCGGCGATCCTCGCGCACCCCGAGGATCACGAGTCCGAAGGCGATCGGCAGCCAGATGGACAGGCTCAGATAAGGAATGGTCTCTCGCATTGTTGTTCTTCTGCCCCGGCGATACGGTCAGTGGAGGATGATCTGGCGCACGACGAACCAGGTCATGAGCGCAAGGACGCCAACCAGCATGGCGATGGCATAGTGGGACAGGATCCCGGTCTGGAGCTGACGCAGCACGGTTGCGAACCAGCCCACCGCGCGCGCGCTCCCATTGACGAAGAACCCATCGATGACGCTCTGGTCGCCACGGCGCCATAGCCCGCCTCCCAGGGCGCGCGCGCCACGCATGAACACCAGCTCGTTGATCCGGTCGAGGTAGTACTTGTTCTCGAGCAGGCGGTAGAGCCATCCAAGGCGTCGCTGGAGCGCCCCGGGCAGCGCCGTGTCGGACAGATAGAGGTACCAGGCGAGCACGACACCTGCCACGGCAAGCCACAGCGGCAGACCCAGGAGCGCATGCAGGGTCATCGGCCAGACGCCCGCGTATTCCTCCTTGAGGTGCGCCATGGCCTCGTGCTGGTCCGCCACGAAAATGGCCCCCTTGAAGAAGTCCCCGAAGAGGAAGGGTCCGATGATCCAGCCTGCACCGATCGAGAAAATCGCGAGGGCGATGAGGGGGAGCGTCACGACCCACGCCGATTCGTGCGGCACGCCACCCGAGTGGGAGTGCTCACCCTCATGCGCCGCGCCGTGGCTGTCGTGCGATGCGTCGTGCGCACGTGCGGCATGACCTGACGCCGCCGCGCGGCCGACGGGAAAGCGCTCCTTGCCATGGAACACCAGGAAGATCAGGCGAAACGAATAGAGCGCGGTCACGAACACGCCCGCCAGCAGCGCGACATAGGCGATATCCGCACCCCAGAGCTGCGAGGCCTGGACGGCCTCGATGATGCTGTCCTTCGAGTAGAACCCCGAGAAGCCTGGCGTGCCGATCAAGGCCAGGGAGCCGATGAGCGAGGTGATCCAGGTGATCTTCATGTACTTGCTAAGCCCGCCCATGTGCCGGATGTCCTGGTCGTGATGCATGCCGAGGATCACGGAGCCTGCCGCGAGGAACAGCAGCGCCTTGAAAAAAGCGTGCGTCATGAGGTGGAAGATCGCCACCGGATAGGCCGACACGCCAAGCGCCACGGTCATGTAGCCCAGTTGCGAGAGCGTCGAATAGGCGATGACGCGCTTGATGTCGTTTTGCACGAGCCCGAGAAATCCCATGAACAGCGCCGTGATCGAGCCGATCACGATGACAAACGAGAGCGCCGCATCGGAGAGCTCAAAGAGGGGTGACATGCGCGCGACCATGAAGATACCGGCCGTGACCATGGTCGCGGCATGGATCAAGGCCGAGATGGGCGTTGGACCTTCCATCGAATCGGGTAGCCAGACATGCAGCGGAAACTGCGCCGACTTGCCCATCGCACCGATGAAAAGGCAGATGCAGCTCGCAGTCACCAGCCCCCAGCTCGTGCCCGGCACCTGCCGGGCGGCGAGCGCCTCGGCCTGGGAGAAGATGTCCGCATAGTGGAGCGTGCCGCTCGCCGAGAGCAACAGGCCGATGCCCAGAATGAAGCCAAAATCCCCGACCCGGTTCACGAGAAAGGCCTTCAGGCTCGCGTAGATCGCAGTCGGCCGCGTGAACCAAAAGCCGATCAGGAGATACGACACCAGACCGACCGCCTCCCAGCCGAAGAACAGCTGGAGCAGGTTGTTGGCCATGACGAGCATCAGCATCGCGAAGGTGAAGAGCGAGATGTACGAGAAAAAGCGCTGGTAGCCCGGGTCGTCGGCCATGTAGCCGATGGTGTAGATGTGCACCATGAGCGACACGAAGGTCACGACCACCAGCATCGTGACGGTCAGGGGATCGATCAGAAAGCCTATCGAAAGCGTGAGATCGCCGCTCGCGGCCCAGGTGTAGAGGGTCGCATCGAAGTGCGCGCCGTGCAGGACCTCGATGAGGACGCGCACGGAGAGCATGAAGGCGACCAGCACGCCCGCGATCGCGACCAGCTGGGCGCCGCTGCGGCCGACCTGCCTGCCAAAGAGGCCCGCGACCAGGGCGCCGGCCAGGGGAGCCAGGGGAATGGCCAGGAGAAGGTTGGGGTTCATGGCGTCCACCGCTCAGCCCTTCAGTTCGTCGAGGTCCTCGACATTGATCGTGTTCAGGTTGCGAAACAGCAGCACGAGGATCGCCAGGCCGATCGCCGATTCGGCGGCAGCCACCGTCAGCACGAAGAACACGAACACCTGTCCCGCGTAGTCCCCGAGATAGTGGGAGAAGGCGATGAAGTTGGTGTTGACTGCCAGCAACATCAGCTCGATCGCCATCAGGAGCACGATGATGTTCCTGCGGTTCAGGAAGATGCCGACGACTCCGATCGAGAACAGGATCGCGCCCAGCACGAGGTAATGGGCAAGTCCCAGGTTGAACACGCCCGTCAGGACTGACATGGAGACCCCCTATTCCTTGGTTTCCGAAGGCATCGAGACGATGCGCACCCGGTCGGCAGCGCGCACCGCGACCTGCTGGGAGGGCACCTGGCCACGCGTGTCCTTGCGCTGGCGCAGAGTCAGCGCGACGGCGGCGACGATCGCCAGCAGCAGGATCGTCGCCGCCACCTCGAAGGCGAACACGTAGTGCGTGAAGATGAGGCGCCCCAACTCGCGCGTGTTGCTCGTGCCCGGAGGGATCGGCGGCGCATTGCCCTCGGGAGACAGGAAGGTGCGCACCAGCACCAGGGCCATCTCAAGCACGATCAGCACGCCCACCGCCGCGGCAAACGGCAGATGCGCCCAGAAGCCCTCGCGCAGCCGGTCGGGGTTGATGTCGAGCATCATGACGACGAACAGGAACAACACCATGACCGCACCCACGTAGACCAGCACCAGGGCGATGGCGAGAAATTCGGCGCGCAGCAGCATCCAGATCGCGGCCGCAGAGAAGAACGAGAGGACGAGGTAGAGGGCGGCATGCACCGGATTGCGCGCCGTGATGACGCGCAGCGCGGCGAACACCACGATCACGAAGAACACGTAGAACAGCGTGATGAAGACAGTTTTATCCATGTTTATTCTTGTCAGCGCGTGGCCCCACGGGGCTCATCGACCCCGTTGTCGCCACGGCATGGTTTCGGTACCGGATGCTCAGCGGTACGCAGCGTCGGCCGCACGGGCGGCAGCGATCTCCTTCTCGTACCGGTCACCGACGGCAAGCAGCATCTCCTTGGTGTAATAGAGATCCCCACGCTTCTCGCCGTGATATTCGAGGATGTGCGTCTCGACGATCGAGTCGACCGGGCATGATTCCTCGCAAAAGCCACAGAAGATGCACTTGGTCAGATCGATGTCATAGCGCGTCGTACGGCGCGAGCCGTCGTCACGGACCTCCGATTCGATGGTGATGGCCAAGGCCGGGCAGACCGCNNTTGCAGGCGATGCAGCGCTCCTCCCCATTGGGATAGCGCCGCAGCGCATGCAGGCCGCGAAAGCGCGGCGAGGCGGGCGTCTTCTCCTCCGGAAACTGGATCGTGATCTTGCGCGCGAACATGTAGCGTCCGGTGAGCGCCATGCCCTTCAAGAGTTCGCCCAACATCAGGCTGCTGAAAAACTCCTTGATCGCTTCCATCTGCGCCATCCCGGGTTAATTCCAGATATTGAACGGGGTCTGCATCCACAGTCCGATCACCATGAGCCAGACCAGCGTGAGCGGAATGAACACCTTCCAGCCCAGGCGCATGATCTGGTCATAGCGGTAACGCGGAAAGGTGGCGCGAAACCAGATGAACAGGGTCACCATGAAAAACGTCTTGCCGATGAGCCACGCCCAGTCCCAGAACGGCAGCGAATCGGTGATCCACTGGGGCGTCTCCATGCCCACGAGCGCGAACGAGAGGGGCGCCGACCAGCCGCCCAGAAACATGAGCGAGGCCAGCGCCGAGATCAGGATCATGTTCATGTACTCGGCGAGAAAGAACATCGCAAAGCCCATGCCCGAATATTCCACCATGTGGCCCGCGACAATTTCCGATTCGCCCTCGACAACATCGAAGGGATGCCGGTTCGTCTCGGCTACGCCCGAGACGAAGTAGATCACGAAGATCGGCAGGAGCGGCAGCCAGTTCCAGGACAGGAACGACAGTCCGTGGCTTGCGAACCAGCCGCGCGTCTGCGAGAGCACGATGTCGGTCAGGTTCAGGCTGCCCGCCACCATCAGCACCACGACGAGCGCGAAGCCCATCGCGATCTCGTAGGAGACCATCTGGGCGGAGGCGCGCATCGCACCCAGGAACGCGTACTTGGAGTTCGAGGCCCAGCCGGCGATGATGATGCCGTAGACCTCCAGGGACGTGATCGCCATCACGTAGAGCAGGCCCGCATTGATGTTGCCGACCGCGCGACCGGGCCCGAACGGTATGATCGCCCAGGCGGCGATGGCGGGCATGATGGTCAGGACGGGCGCGAGCAGGAACAGTTCGGGATTCGCGTTCGTCGGAACGATGACCTCCTTGAACAGGAGCTTTAGGACATCGGCGAAGGGTTGCAGCCAGCCGTAGCCGACGCGGTTTGGGCCCATGCGCAGATGCATCCAGCCGATGACCTTGCGCTCCCACAGGGTGAGATAGGCGACCGAAAGGATGAGGGGCAGGACCACGCAGACGATCTTCACCAAGCCAAACGCGAGCGGCCAGGCAAATCCGAAGAGGCTGAGTCCCTGCTGCACGAGGCTGTCCATCACGCCGTCTCCCCGAGCACCTCGATCTCGACCGGGCCATGGAGGGCGGCCAGTTCCTGGGTCGAGGCATGGGCCGCGGCAATGCGCGCCGCGCCGTCGGCCACGGCCGGGTCGATGCGACACGCGAGCAGCGCCGCGCCCGGCCCCATGCGCACGCGCACGCGCACGCCATCTGCAAGTCCAAGCCGGCTTGCTTCAGCCGGGTTGAGGCGCACCTCGGGCGCGCGCGCATCGCGCGTCTTCTGCAGCGAGGCCGCACGCCGCACGAGCGGATCGGCGAAGTAGATCGGCACGTCGGCGATGCGCTCAAGCCGGGCGCCATCGCGCGCGGCCGCCTGCGGCAAGGCGAAACCCAGACCTGGGCGCACCTGGTTGCTGCAGCGCGCCGCGAGCGTGGCGGCGCCCCCCGTGACCTCGTCGCGCACGGCGTCCGAGGTGTCGTACTCGAAACCGGGCAGCCCGAGCAGGTTGCCGAGCACGCGCAGCACCTTCCAGCCCGGCCGCGTCTGGCCGAGTGGCCGGACCACGCCCTTGAAGCTCTGCACGCGCGCCTCGGCATTGATGAACGTGCCCGAGGTCTCCGTGAACGGTGCAATCGGCAGCAGCACATCGAGCCCATCGAGGTTGGCCGGCTGAAAGGCAGTCAGCATGACCACGAGATCGGCCGCCTCGAGCGCTGCGCGCGCCGCGCGCGGCTGGGCGGTGTCGAGTTCCGCCTCGAGGCCCAGCAGGATGTAGGCGCGGCGCGGCTTCTCGATCTGGCTGCGCGCGCTCAGGCCCCCGGCCGTGGGCACCGCCCCGGCGAGGTAGGCTCCGACGGTGTTGGCCGCCTCGGTCAGGATCCCCAGCGCAGCGCCCGTCTGGGTGGCGAGCCACTGGGCCAAGAGCACGAGCTGCGCGGCCTGCGGGTGCTGGACGGCGGCATTGCCAAGCAGGATCGCCGGGTGTGCGCCCGAGAGCAGCGCCTCGGCCAGCGCCTGGGCGCTTGCATCCGGCGTGATCTCGATGGGCGCCGGCACATCCTTGAGCGCCGCCACCGCTGCGGCGACGCCGGCGAGCACTCTCACCCAGGCGCTCGGCGCGACCACGCTCTGCGCCGAAAGGGGCATGAGCCAGTCCGCGGCGACGCTATGCAGCGAGGTGATCTGGGCCCCGTGCTTGGCGGACTGGCGCAGTCTTTGGGCGAGGAGCGGATGGTCCTTGCGCAGGAACGAGCCGATCACGAGAACGCTGTCCTTCTGGCTGAGCTCGGCCACGCTCATGCCAAGCCAGGGGGCGCCGGCAAGCCGTCCGTCAAGCGTGAAGTCGGATTGCCGAAGGCGCGTGTCGATATTCTCCGAACCCAGCCCGCGCACGAGCTTTTGCAGCAGATAGAGCTCCTCGAGCGTGCTGTGCGGACTGGCAAGCGCCCCGAGCGCCGAGGCGCCGTGCTCGGCCACGACCGAACCGAGCGCGCCGGCGACGAACTCGAGCGCCTCTTGCCACTCGACCTCCCGCCACCGCCCGTCGATCTTGAGCATCGGTCGGGTGAGGCGCTCTGGGCTGTTCAGTCCCTCGTAGGAGAAGCGGTCCTTGTCGGACAGCCAGCATTCGTTCAATTCCTCGTTCTCGAGCGGCACGACGCGCATGACGCGCTCATTCTTGACCTGGACCATGAGGTTGGAACCCAGGCCGTCGTGCGGACTGACCGACTTGCGCCGCGACAGCTCCCAGGTGCGTGCCGAGTAGCGAAACGGCTTGGAGGTGAGCGCGCCCACCGGACAGATATCGATCATGTTGCCCGACAGCTCGGAATCGATGGTCTGGCCAACGAAGGTCGTGATCTCGGCGAACTCACCGCGGTTGAGCATGCCCAGTTCCATCACCCCGGCGATCTCCTGGCCGAAGCGCACGCAGCGCGTGCAGTGGATGCAGCGGCTCATCTCCTCCATGCCGACCAGCGGTCCGACGTCCTTGTGAAACACGACGCGCTTCTCCTCGCTGTAGCGCGATGCCGAGGAGCCGTAACCCACCGCCAGATCCTGCAGCAGACACTCGCCGCCCTGGTCGCAGATGGGGCAGTCCAGAGGATGATTGATGAGCAGGAACTCCATCACGCCGCGTTGCGCCTTGAGCGCCTTCTCGGAGCGGGTATGGACCACCATGCCCGAGGTCACGGGTGTGGCGCAGGCCGGCTGTGGCTTGGGCGCCTTCTCGATGTCGACGAGACACATCCGGCAGTTGGCCGCGATCGAGAGCTTCTTGTGATAGCAGAAATGCGGGATGTAGGTGTCGAGCCTGCTGGCAGCGTCCATCACCATGCTGCCTTCCGGCACGACGACCTTCTTCCCATCCAGGGTGATTTCGATCATGGGGCGCTAGCGGCGAGATTTAGACGTAGGTCGGAACGAGACACGACTTGTGTTCGATGTGATGGATGAACTCGTCCCGGTAGTGCTTGATGAACGCACGCACGGGCATGGCCGCGGCATCCCCCAGGGCGCAGATGGTGCGGCCCTGGATGTTGTCGGCCACGGAGTTGAGCAGGTCGAGGTCCTCGAGACGACCCTGGCCATGCTCGATACGATGCACGACCCGGTACATCCAGCCGGTCCCCTCGCGGCACGGCGTGCACTGGCCGCACGACTCCTCGAAATAGAAGTAGGAGAGCCTGAGGAGCGATTTGACCATGCAGCGCGTCTCGTCCATGACGATGACGGCGCCAGAGCCGAGCATCGATCCGGCCTTGGCGATTGAATCATAGTCCATGTCGATCTGCATCATGACCTCGCCGGGCAGCACGGGGGCCGAGGAGCCGCCGGGGATGACCGCCTTCAGCTTCCTGCCGCCGCGCATGCCCCCGGCCAGTTCGAGCAGCTTCGCAAAGGGTGTACCGAGCGGGACCTCGTAGTTGTCGGGACGCTCCACGTCCCCGGAGACCGAGAAGATCTTGGTGCCGCCGTTGTTGGGCTTGCCGATCTTCAGGAACGCCTCGCCGCCATTCAGGATGATCCACGGCACGGCCGCAAACGTCTCGGTGTTGTTGATCGTGGTCGGCTTGCCGTAGAGACCATAGCTCGCGGGGAAAGGCGGCTTGAAGCGCGGCTGGCCTTTCTTGCCCTCGAGCGACTCGAGCAACGCGGTCTCCTCGCCACAGATGTAGGCCCCGTAACCGTGAAAGGCATGCAGCTGGAAGGAAAACCCCGCACCCAGGATGTTGTCCCCGAGGAACCCGGCCGCGCGCGCCTCCTCAAGCGCCGCCTCGAAGCGCTCGTAGCAGTCCCAGATCTCGCCATGGATGTAGTTGTAGCCCACCGTGATACCCATCGCGTAGCCACCGATGATCATGCCCTCGATCAGAAGATGCGGGTTGTAGCGCAGGATGTCGCGGTCCTTGAAGGTGCCTGGCTCGCCTTCGTCGGAGTTGCAGACCAGGTACTTCTGGCCCGGGAACAGGCGCGGCATGAAGCTCCACTTGAGCCCGGTCGGGAAACCCGCGCCGCCGCGCCCGCGCAGCGCCGACGACTTCAGGGTCGCGACGATCGCCTCGGGAGTGATCGACTCGCCGACGATCTTCTTCAAGGCGCCATAGCCGCCGCGCGCGACGTAGTCGGACAGCCGCCAGTTCGAGCCGTTCACACCCGCCAGGATCTGGGGTGTGATGTGCCGATCGTGCAGGGACGTACTCATGGGTTCGAAGTGCCTTGCAGCTCCGCGACGAGGGCGTCGATCTTCGCGTCGCTCATGAAGCTGCACATGCGCTTGTTGTTGACGATCAAGACCGGGGCGTCGCCGCAGGCGCCCATGCACTCCCCCTCGACGAGCGTGAAGCCGCCGTCGGCGGTCGTCTCGCCAAAGCCGATGCCGAGCTTCTCCTGGAGATGGCGCGCGGCCCGCTCGCCACCGGACAGGGCGCATGGCAGGTTGGTGCACACGCTCACCTTGTACCGGCCCACGGGCTTCAAGTCGAACATGTTGTAGAAGGTCGCAATCTCCTGGACGGCGATGGCAGGCAGCCTGAGGTAGGTCGCGACCTCCTCGATCGCCTCCATCGGAATCCAGCCATACTGGTCCTGGGCCACGGCGAGCGCCGCCATCACGGCCGACCGCCGGCCCTCGGCCGGATACTTGGCGACCTCGCGATCGATATTCCTAAGCGATTGTTCACTGAGCGTCATGGTGAGCGTTGCAAAATACCCGTGGTGGACGGAGCCCTCATCGGTCGATTTCGCCAAACACGATGTCCTGGGTGCCGATGAGCGTCACGACGTCGGCGATCATATGGCCCTTGGACATCTCGTCTAACGCCTGGAGGTGCGGAAACCCGGGGGCACGGATCTTCAGCCGGTAGGGCTTGTTGGCGCCGTCGGCGACCAGATAGATGCCGAATTCGCCCTTGGGATGCTCGATCGCTGCATAGACCTCGCCCGCGGGCACGTGCATGCCCTCGGTGAAGAGCTTGAAGTGGTGGATCAGCTCCTCCATGTTGGTCTTCATGTTCACCCGTGAGGGCGGTGCGATCTTGTGATCGTCGACCATCACCGGCCCGGGGTGGTTGCGCAACCATTCGATGCACTGCTTGATGATGTGGTTTGACTGACGCATCTCCGCGACGCGGACCAGATACCGGTCGTAGCTGTCGCCGTTCACGCCCACCGGGATGTCGAACTCGAGCAGATCATAGACCTCGTAGGGCTGCTTTCTGCGCAGGTCCCACTCGACCCCCGAGCCGCGCAGCATGGGCCCGGAGAACCCCAGCGCGAGCGCGCGTTCGGGTGACACGATCCCAACGCCGACGAGACGTTGCTTCCAGATGCGGTTGTCGGTGAGCAGCGTCTCGTATTCATCGACATAGTGCGGAAAGCGGTTCGTGAACTCCTCGATGAAATCGAGCAGCGATCCCTGGCGGTTCTCGTTGAGCCTCGCGATCGCCTTCTCGCTCTTGTGCTTGGAGGCCCGGTACTTGGGCATCGCGTCCGGCAGGTCACGGTAGACGCCGCCCGGGCGGTAATAGGCGGCGTGCATGCGCGCCCCCGACACGGCCTCATAGCAGTCCATCAGGTCCTCGCGCTCCCGAAATGCATACAGGAACACCGCCATCGCGCCCACATCGAGCGCATGCGCCCCGAGCCAGAGCAGGTGGTTGAGCAGCCGCGTGATCTCGTCGAACATGACGCGAATGTATTGCGCGCGCAGCGGCACGTCGACCCCCAGGAGCTTCTCGATGGCGAGCACGTAGGCGTGCTCGTTGCACATCATCGAGACATAGTCGAGGCGGTCCATGTAGGGCACCGACTGGATGAAGGTCTTCTGCTCGGCCAGCTTCTCGGTGGCCCGGTGCAGGAGGCCGATATGCGGGTCGGCGCGCTGCACGACCTCGCCGTCGAGTTCGAGGACCAGCCGCAAGACACCATGGGCGGCGGGGTGCTGCGGCCCGAAATTGAGCGTGTAGTTCTTGATGTCGGCCATCTCAGCGCATGCCTCCGTAGCCGTCCTCGCGGATGATGCGCGGCACGATCTCGCGCGGCTCGATCGTGACCGGCTGATAGATGACGCGCTTTTGCTCCGGGTCATAGCGCATCTCGACATTGCCCGAAATCGGGAAATCCTTGCGAAACGGATGACCGATGAAGCCGTAGTCAGTGAGGATACGCCGCAGGTCGGGGTGGTTCTCAAAGACGATCCCGAACAGGTCGAAGGCCTCGCGCTCGTACCAGTTGGCCGCGGGCCAGATCTCGACAAAGGAGGGCAGCAGCGGGAATTCATCGTCGTCGGCGAACACGCGCAGCCGCACGCGCCAGTTCTGACTGATCGAGAGCAGCTGCGAGACCGCCGCAAAGCGCGGGCCCGTGCGCTCCTGCTGACCATAGTCCAGGTAGTCGAGCCCGCTCAGATCCATGAGCTGCTCAAAGCGCAGATCCGGATGGGTCGCGAGCGTCCTCGCGACGGTGAGCGCCGAAGCGGCCTGGCATTCGAGCGTGATCTCGCCCAGTGCCACGCTCAAGTCCAGCAGGTGCGGGCCGAGGGCGGCGCTCAAGCTCGCTTCGAGCGATTCCAGTTTGGTTGACATGGGTCTGGGCGGCCGGGGGAGGAGCGCCTAGGCGCGCGCGATGGTGCTGGTCCGCTTGATCTTGTTCATGAGCTGGAGGATCCCGTAGAGCAGGGCTTCAGCAGTGGGCGGACAGCCGGGGACGTAGACATCCACCGGCACGATCCGGTCGCAGCCGCGCACGACCGAATAGGAATAGTGATAGTAGCCCCCGCCGTTGGCACACGAGCCCATCGAGATGACCCAGCGCGGCTCGGTCATCTGGTCGTAGACCTTGCGCAGGGCGGGTGCCATCTTGTTGCACAGCGTGCCCGCGACGATCATCACATCCGACTGGCGCGGACTGGGCCGAAACACCACGCCGAAGCGGTCCATGTCATAGCGCGAGGCGCCCGCATGCATCATCTCGACCGCGCAGCACGCGAGGCCAAAGGTCATCGGCCACAGCGACCCGGTGCGCGTCCAGTTCAGCAGCTGGTCGACCTTCGTGGTGACAAAACCCTCGTGCAAACGTCCCTCGATGCTCATGTTTCGTCCGCCTTTAGATCACGACATGGCGCCGGCTACTCCCAATCGAGAGCGCCTTTTTTCCAGATGTACCAAAAGCCCACGCCGAACTCGAGGACGAACACGACCATCGTCAGATAGCCGTAGAGCCCGAGATCGCGCAGAGCGACCGCCCAGGGGAAAAAGAAGGCCGTCTCCAGGTCGAACAGGATGAAGAGGATCGCCACCAGGTAGTAGCGCACATCGAAGCGCATACGCGCATCCTCGAACGCCTCGAAACCGCATTCGTAGGGAGACAGCTTCTGGCTGTCGGGATGGCTGGGTGCAACCAGGCTGCCTAGGGTGACCGCCGCGATGCCGACGATTGCGCCCACCAGGATGAAGAGCAGCACCGGAAAGTAGTTTTCAAGATTCAAGGCATCTCGTCCTGGTTATGCTGTCGCGTTGCAGACGCCAAACGCTGGAACGCTTGCACAGACCGTGCCACAGGTCGGTACAGACCCCGTCGCGCAGCAACAACTGGCGCCGGGTTAACAATTTGGTGCCGACGGCGAGACTCGAACTCGCACAGCTTTCGCCACTACCCCCTCAAGATAGCGTGTCTACCAATTTCACCACGTCGGCGTGGAACGAACGGCTCGGTCGAGCCGCCTTATTTTGCTCACTTCGGTGCTCACTTCG
>PLEY01000174.1 GCA_003136595.1 Burkholderiales bacterium | reverse complement strand
TCCCTAGCGGCCGGACGGGTCCAAAGGCTCGCAGGTGTCCGTCCAGACTCGAAGGCCCGCGGAGGCTGCCTGAGGCACCCTGAGGCTCCTGCCATGCCTGAAAAAATGCTTGCACAGCCCTTGACACTCTTCGATCTTTCCATTATTATAGAATCATGGAAGAAGAAGATATCATCAAGGCCTTGGCCGCACTCGCCCACCCGACGCGCCTGCAGATTTTTAGGGCACTGGTGGTGGTCGGTCACGCCGGCATGAACCCGGGCCCGATGGGTGCAGCGCTCTCGTTGCCCCCGGCCACGCTGTCCTTCCACCTGAAGGAACTCGCCAATGCGGGACTCGTGACGCACGAACGCAATGGCCGCCATCTCGTATACCGTGCAGCCTTTGCCCGCATGAATAGTGTGCTGAGTTACCTGACGGCGAACTGCTGCCAGGGCGAAGCCTGCCTGGAAACCCCCGCCACCCTGTGCGACTGCTAAGGAGTTGTCAATGAAGCGCTTTCATGTACACGCCCACGTCACCGACCTGAAGGCGGCCATCGCCTTCTACTCCAAGCTGTTCGCCACCGAGCCCACGCGCACCGAGCCGGACTATGCAAAGTGGATGCTCGAGGATCCACGCCTGAATTTTGCGATCTCGACCCGGGGCGGCAAGCCCGGTATCGACCATCTGGGCATCCAGACCGACTCCGTGGCTGAACTTGGAGAGCTTCAGGAACAGGCCCGCTCTGCCGATCTCGCGCTCTTCGACGAGGGCGAGACGACCTGCTGCTATGCGCGCAGTGACAAGCACTGGGTGACCGATCCCGACGGTGTCGCCTGGGAGCACTTCCACACGCTCGCCAACATCCCGGTCTTCCACGAAGCCCCGGAAGTGACGAGGGCCGGGAAGGTGAGTTCCGTCAGCACGCCCGCGCCTGGCGAGGCTCAGGAGGAATCGGCCAGTTGCTGCACGCCGCGCGCGGCGAGCGGCAGGCCGCTTGCGAGCCCGATCGCCGTTTCGATCACGCCCGCCAAGTCCTGCTGCTAGGGTCGGCGCGTGGCCCCTGTCTTGGATTCCGGCCATGCCCGCCCGGTGCATGCCGGCGGCGCACCCGCGGAGGCTCCGGTTGCCCGAGCGGATGCGACCAACGTCCTCATCCTCTGCACCCATAACTCGGCACGCAGCATCCTCGCCGAGGGGATGCTGAATCACATGGCCCAAAGACTGGGCCTGCCGGTACACGGCCACAGTGCCGGCAGCGCGCCCAGCGGGCTCATCAATCCCCTTGCCCTCGAGGTGCTCGAAGCGGCCGGGGTGGCGCTGGGCGGCCTCTGGAGCAAGAGCTGGGCCGCGTTTGCGGCCGATGGCGCACCTCGCATGCGGATCGTCGTCACGGTCTGCGATCAGGCCGCCTCGGAACCGTGTCCTTTCTGGCCCGGCGCACCGGTCACGACCCATTGGGGCTACCCGGATCCCTCGCGCGTCGGGGGTGATCTGGCGGCGCGCCGCAGCGCCTTCGAACTCACGCGCCAGGCGCTTGCCTACCGGCTGCTGCAACTCCTCACCCTGCCCATGGCTGCGCTCGGCGACGCCGAGCTTTCCGTGCTGCTCGAGCGGATCGGGCGGAGCTGATGGGCACCCATCCCCTTCCACAAAAGCTCCTCGCCGAGGCCCTGGGCAGCGCGCTCTTGCTCGCTGTGGTGATCGGCTCGGGCATCATGGCCGAGCGGCTTGCCGGGGGCAACCTCGGCGTGGCGCTCCTGGCCAATACGCTTGCGACCGTGGGTGGCCTTTATGTGCTGATCGAAGTATTCGCGCCGATCAGCGGTGCCCATCTGAATCCGGCCATAAGCCTCGTCATGGCAGCGCGGGGCGAGTTGCAGAAGGCGCACCTGGTTCCCTACATCCTGATGCAACTCGGGGGGGCCGTGCTGGGCGCCTGGCTCGCCCACGCGATGTTCGCAGTCGATCTGCTCCAGTTCTCCACCCACATCCGTAGCGGCTGGGGCCAATGGCTGGCTGAAGCGGTGGCCACAGCGGGCCTTGTCCTCGTCGTGCTGCGCGCGCCAAAAGACCGGGTTGCAGGGCTCGTCTCCGCCTATGTCGGCGCGGCTTACTGGTTCACGGCCTCGACGTCCTTTGCCAACCCCGCCGCCGCGCTTGGACGGATGTTCACCGACAGTTTTGCGGGCATCGCACCGGCCAGCGTTCCCGCGTTTGTGCTCGCCGAACTGGCAGGGGCCGCAGCAGGGGTCATTCTCGAGCGCCTCTTCGCGGGGAGCACCCCGCGCCACCCGGATGCGCTCGCTGAGCCGCGCAGTGAGCGCCTCGGTCAGCTACTCAGCGAGCCACTCGCAGGCGATGTCGGCCTCGCCGCAACCGCGACCACAGTAAGTCTGCATGGCGCGCAACGTAGCGAAAAAAAAATGGCCAAGGTATCCAGCGATTTCGGTGTACCCCCCGCGCTCAGGCGGTCAAAATCGGGGCAATGACAAGGGCTTGATCTATGGGGAGATTCAGAACCAAATCAGCGGAGGCTAGCGTCGTCTATGTCGATCGTCATCCACCACAGATCAATTAGCGGTCCCGAACATCGCCCGCCCCCCAGGAAAGAGCGCGCGGCGTGCTGAACGTCCCCATCGCCTTGCGCGCAGCCACGCCCGACGACTGGCTCGACATTGAGGCTCTGCTCAAGGTCAATCACCTCCCTCTGGACGGCGCCAAGGCGCACCTCTCCAGCTTTGTGGTCGCAACCATGGGTGGCCGGCTCGTCGGCTGTGCGGGAAGTGAGGTCTACGACAACCTTGCACTCGTGCGCTCGCTTGCCGTCGCACCAGACTTCCAACACCAGGGCCTTGGCGGCGCCCTGCTCGCGGGGCTTCTCGACGCATCGGAGGGCCGCGGTATCAACCGCGTTTATCTTTTGACGACCAGCGCGGGCGGGTTTTTTCGGCGCTTTGGATTCATTGAGTTCAGGATCGAGGATGCGCCCCCTGCGCTTCATGCATCCACTCAGTTCCAAGGTGCCTGCCCCGCGTCTGCCGCATTCATGGGGCGCCTCCTCGCCGGCGCGGTGCCCGAGCCCGAACACGTCTGGCCCAGGCACTCGCACAGGCACAAGCGCATATCGGGGGCCGTCTGACTGAGATGGCCAACCGACCCGCCGCCGCAACGGTTGCCGTACTGGGGACTGCGCAGACACTCGCCTGGGCCTCGTCGTATTACCTGCCGGCCATGCTGGCATTACCCATGGCCCGTGACCTTGGTGTCAGTACGCCCAGCGTCTTCGCCGCCTTCTCGGGGGCGCTTCTGGTATCGGCTGCCATCGGCCCGCGAGCCGGTCGCTCGATCGACCGCCTTGGCGGCCGCCCGGTCCTGATCGGCACCAACCTCGTCTTCGCGCTTGGGCTGGTCTGCCTCGGGATAGCGCGCGGGCCGCTTGGCCTTTGCATCGGCTGGGCCATCATGGGTGTCGGCATGGGATGCGGGCTTTATGAGGCGGCGTTCGCGGCACTCGTGCGTCTCTACGGCCACGAGGCGCGGGGCGCGATCACAGGGATCACGCTGATCGCGGGTTTTGCGAGCACCGTCGGCTGGCCGCTCTCGGCCTTCCTCGAATCCCGCTACGGCTGGCGCGGGGCCTGCTTTGGCTGGGCCACCCTGCATCTCATCCTGGGTGTGCCGTTAAACGCGAGCCTGCCCAAAGCCACTCTGGCGGCGGGTACGCTCCACGCCGCGACGCGCATTCCGCTGTCGTCTCCGCCCATGGCTGTACTCGATGGCACGCGCATGACGATCCTCCTTGCGAGCGTCTTCGCCGCGATGCTCTTCGTGAGCACCGCGATGGCAACCCATCTGCCTGGTCTGCTTGCGGCACGCGGCGTGGGCTTCTCCAGCGCCGTCGCCCTGGGCGCCCTGGTTGGTCCGGCCCAGGTCGCGGCACGCCTGTTCGAATTTGGATTCCTAAGGCGGGTCCACCCGCTCGTCGCGGCACGCCTCGCGGCCGTCCTGCATCCGCTGGGGGCCGTCGCGCTCATCATCCTTGGCGCGCCAGCAGCCGCGCTTTTCGTCGTCCTGCACGGCGCCGGCAACGGCATCCTAACGATCGCCAAGGGCACCCTGCCCCTCGTCCTCTTCGGTCCAGAGGGCTATGGCCAGCGCCAGGGCATGCTGACCGTTCCCGCCCGTTTTGCCCAGGCCGGAGCACCCTGGCTCTTCGGCCTCGGTCTGGAACGCTGGGGAGGGGGTGCGCTCTGGGTTTCAATCACCTTTGGTCTCGTTGCTCTGGTGGCGCTCTTCGCGCTCCCCACCCAGAGACCGGGCGAATCCATTGCCGAGAGCGCCGCCATGCGTTCGACTGCGTAGAGGGTCGGGAAGGGGCTCNNCGCCCCGAGATCCCCGCAGCCCCCTTGGCTTTCCTTGCGTGCTGAGGGCAGGCTGAAGGTCACCCCGGCTGCAGGCAGCGCGCCGCACCCGCGAAGGGCACGAGCGCCAGCGGTTCCTGAGGCGCGGCCAGCTCCCGTTGCCACCAGCCCACGTCGTGCCATGCGCCCCGCTTGAAGCCCACCTTCCGGTAGGTGCCGATGTGCAGGAAGCCCACCGCTTCATGAAGTGCGATGCTCGCCATATTCGGGAGTGCAATGCCCGCGAAGGCCTGGCAGTAACCAAGTGCTGCGAGTTCCTCGAAGAGGGCGCGGTAAAGCGCGCGGCCGATGCCGCGCCGCTGCGAATCCCCCCGCACGTAGGCCGTGACGTCCACGGACCATTGGTAGGCGGGCCGCTCCCGGTGGCGGCTCGCATAGACGTAGCCGTCCACCTGCCCCGCGGCATCCTCGCTCACGAGCCAGGGGAAGATCTCAAGCGTCGTTGCGATACGCTCCCCCATCACATCGATGCTCGGAGGCTCGAGCTCGAACGAGATGATGGTGCCGCTCACGATCGGCTCGTAGATCGCCGTGATGGCTGCGGCATCGCTGGGCTTGGCAACGCGGATACGCATGGTGGCGGGCGCGGGTGGCTGAGTGCTGAGGGCTGAGGACTCATGGCTCGGGCCAGGAGCGCAAGACTCTTGGCGACCGGGCCCGTCCGAGGCCGTGCAATGTAAAACCTCGAGCCTGCCAGAAATTGACCGCGCTGCACAGAATGGCCCCGGGCAACGGGGTCAACCCGACCCGGCCTCGCTCGCGCTGCTCAGATCCCGTGGTTCACCTTCCCGACCGGGCGCAGGCAGCGGGACTTCGATCCCCAGGGCATTGCGCGGGAGCGCTCCGCAGTTCACGAACCTTGGGAACGCCCCGCGCTACCATCCAGGACGTAAGGGCACGCTGGTTGGAAGTGGGGACGACGCTGGCAATCACGCGTCCACTGGCGGCCCTGCCCTGCGCCGCGCCAAAATGGAAACCCTCGTCCCGGATCATGGTGCCGACCTCGATCCCTGGTCGATAGACCGAGCGGGAAGGACTGAACTCGGCCGAACTCCGGCCGAAACACCTCAGAAGTAATTCTCGAAGCGGGCGGCGATGCGTTTTGGCGCGCTGATTTCAATGACCCCCCCCTCCACCGGGCCGTGCAGGTTCACGTGGGCCGCAGCCATCTCGCGGAACTCGCGGGCCTGCGCCTCGAGCAACTCGGCCAACTCTTCCAGTGTCATGGCGCCGTCGGCGACAAACTTCAGGTCGGTGACTCCCAGCATGGTCGCTCTCCCCACAATAGGTCGTGTCTCTTGATGTGCGGCATCATCGAACCAGCCCCTCCGGGACGCTGGCTGCCAGCACCCACGGGCTGGCCGTCCCGAGCGGGGCGGCAACTCCCAGCACGGCGGCAGCGAGCGTGAGACAACCGAGCGCGACCAGACGCGAGCGACGGCCGGGCGCCCCCACGCGAAAAAGCTGGACGGAGTGGCCCGATGCCTCAGGCTTCTTTTCAAACTGATGAAATTGTGCGGACATGTCATGCCTGCCTTTCGCTAAATAGATGGCAACAGCAGGACATCCTGGTTGCCTCGTTCCAACGCCGCTTGCCTAAAACGCATCGGCGCCGGGCTCGACAGCTCCATGCCCGGCAGGGTGCACAGGTGCAAGAGCCAGCGCGCCCATTCGACCTCGGGTGCGTCCCATTCGGGGATCGGCTCGGTGCCTGCGCCCTCACCGTGACAACCGGGCGAGTCGATACTCATCGCAAGCCAGCACTGGCGCTTTGGGCACCTGTCATTCCTGGTCGAAGAACAGCCCGCACACCGGCAGGTTCGCAGGAAATGCAAACCCTGCGATCCGGCGCACAGCGTCTGGCCCGCAGACGCAACGCGCAATGACTGTTGTTAGAAAATCCCATGCTGCGCCTCCCGCCCAAAGTGACATTCCCAAGACCTCCAACGCCCGGAACAACCAACACCCCCGTCGCCACCGTCGACCTCGCAATATCGGGCGCGCGAGAACGCTTTCAGGCAGGATCAGCTCGTACCCCGCGTACCCCTCGCACCGCTTGCACCATCAGGCCTCGCTTGCCCGGTGTTTGACACTAGTTCCCCCCACATGAGGGTGTCTGTACGCGAGCGCACGTCTTTGTGATCGTGCTGGGTGCTACGATCCACTAAGTGAGTAGGTCCAGCGCTTCCCTGGATATCCGATGCGTTTTTTCCACGCATTTATCCCACCCCCTCCTCTCAACCTTTTTTCGCACCGTTTTTTTTGCACCCTTTTGTCGAACCCAACACCCCCGGTTCTTATCGATGTAAGGCCATTCGACCCAGCCCACCTGTGGGCGCGGGCTCAAAGCGCCCGCGCACCAAAGCACCGGTGGCGCCTGCCGATTTCCCAACCTCTGCAATGCGGAGGTCAAGGGGGGCGCTCGCCGGACCTGGGTCTGCTCGATTCAATCCTTATTGCCGCTCTCCGCAAACCCTCCCCTTTTTTGGACTCACCATGAAATATGATCTCTCGCTCGACTTCCGAGTGCCCGGCGCCAATTTCAGCCATAGCTGGCTTGAGGAATACCTGCGCAAGCAGGACTGCAGCGCCCGCGTCATCCGGACCGGGAATCCGGGCGAGTTCGTGGTCGCTTACACGAGCCTCGAGGCCCCATCTGCGACGGCTGCCCGCGAGGACAGCATCCTGCTTGTGCAGACCTGCATCAGGGGTGCCCGCTGCCTCAGTCCGGACGTGGTGCCAAGGCCCGTCGACCAGCCAGAGGCCTGGTCCGGTCAGGAGCTCGGCTAGCGATCGTCTTCGGCTAGCGATGCAGCGGGGCGCTCACGAAACCGGTAAATGACAAGCTTCAGCCGGGCAGACAGCCGCTGGCGCGAGCCGGCAGAGTGCGCGCCAAGCCTGAGCTTGCCGGCGCGCCGCCGCAGGTGCCCGCGTGTCTGGATGGCGATCGCAAGCACGTCACCCATGAGGAAGAAGCAGGCCGCCAACGCCAGGAGCCAGGGCCCCCAATGTGTGCCATGCAGCCGCAAACCCAGGGCCGCGCAGGGCAGGCCGAAGAGCATTATGGCCGCCGCATAAATCAGGTGTCGGTTCAACATTTCGCCTCGATATTCCGGGGGTCGCGTGAGCACCCCGTCGACGGCTTTTTCAGCTCCGCCGGCTACATTCTCGCGGCCGCCCCCTTTTCCGTCTGTCCGTTGGGCGACACTTCGCGGATCAGGTGATATCAGCCAAGGATCGACCAATGCGGGCTGGCGCACAGATGCGAGGCCAGCGGGTGTGCCACGGTGCACTCTCTGTTCTCACTGACGTCCTCCATGACCGACCCTGCCACTGAAAAACCGATTGCAATCCTCCCGGACACCCCCTGCGAGGTGAATTTTGTGCATCGCGTCCAGGAAGGTGTGGTCGCAGCCGACGGACTGACGGTTGATCTGATCGGGCCGGCGCTCAGCCTGCACGGACAGAGGCTGCCACCCGGCACCCGGATCCGCTTCGAGTTGAGCGGCTTTGTCTGCTCGCACACGCCAGAGGAACAGGTCGGACCCGCCGAGCTTGGCGTCGGCATGCTCGACGCGCGCGCGAACCATGGCTGGAGCCAGCCTTGCGATGTCGACCTGCCCTCGGAAGCGGCGACATGAGGGCTGCAGGACCGGCCCGCTCTCCCGCCCCTCCCGCGGTCCCCCTGCCCGCGCTTCCCGGCAGAACCCGCCGCTAGCCACATGAAGCTGCCTCCAGCGACACGATCCGCCGAAGCCCTGCCACCGCGACCCGCCGCTTGGACGGACCGCGTAGACGGCAGAGTGGGACGACATCGCGATCAATGCCGAGTTCGAAAGGGCCCGACTTCGTGGGGCAGATGGGGTACGACATGTGCGTCTCCGAAGCGAGTTAAGGACATGGCACCAGCGGAACTGTTTGGTCCACGGCCACTAGGCGGAAACGCGGCTAGTTCGCCCACCTTTTCGCGTTGGCATGAGCCGGTTCGAGAACGATTGAGGCGCAACGACCTCGCGCCGCTCAAAGTCCCAAGCTCTTGATCCAGCTGGATTAGACGTACTGATGAGTGGCGGCAGGGGCCGGAATCGAACCGGCATTCACGGCATTGCAGGCCGCTTGGGCGGTTTTCCGGCCTTTGGAATCATAGAGTTATGGCGCCACCGTTGTTCACCACTCATCTGACCATCGGTCCAAGACCGCATCCGAACGAAGTCCACCAAATGAGTCGAATGCGCCATTGACGACAGGAGGAACGATGCTTAATCTGAATAATACGGGCCGGGAGGTTGGTAAGCCTGTTCAGTGAGGGTACGACATGAAAACTTGGTCGGTTCGAGCTGCGAGGGCGGGCTTCAGCGGGTTGCTCGAGGCCTGTGTAGCCGAGGGACCCCAAATGGTTACCAGGGAAGGCACTGAAATCGCAATCCTCATTGCGGTCGAAGCATGGCGAAGACTCCTGTCATCGGTGCGACCGACGATGAAAGAACTGTTGATGTCCAATGTTCGTCGGACCGTCAGTCTGACCCCGAGCCGTAGACCGGTCTGGCGTCGCAAGAACACTGCGTTAGCGTGATTCCAGTGTATCTGGTTTGTGAGAGCGTCGTTACTAAATTGCGCATACCCCGTCTGCACGAAGTACTCAGCGCGCGGCGGATTCGAATCCTGACAAAATCACTCCTCGAGGGTCAAACCGCCAATCGCTTTGCCCAGGAACGCAATTGAGCACCAGCCCGGCACTCGTCGCCGTAGAGGCCATCGCCTCGCGCATCCAAGTCCTGCGCGGCCAACGCATCATTTTCGATTCCGACCTCGCCGCCCTCTATGACGTCCCGACAAAACGGTTTAACGAGGCCGTCAAGCGCAACGTGTCCAAGTTCCCCACCGATTTCATGTTCCAGCTGAGCGATGCCGAGTGGGCACCTTTAAGGTCGCAATTTGCGACCTTAAAGGGTGGACGCGGGCAGCACCGCAAGTATTTGCCCTATGTCTTCACAGAACACGGCGCCCTCATGGCCGCCACGGTCCTCAACAGTCCGCGCGCCGTCGAGGTCTCGGTCTATGTGGTACGCGCATTCGTCCAATTGCGCGAATTGCTCGCCGGTAACAAGGAGCTCGCTCGTCGTCTCGACGAACTGGAGCAGCGCCTGGAGCGCAAATTGAGCAGCCACGACGAAGCACTGGCCGGTATCCTCGATGCCATCCGGCGGTTGATGCGGCCACCCACCACCACCAAAGCACCTATCGGCTTCGTTCACCCGAAGCCGCGCACGCCTTAACGGCAAGCAAGGCGTGCCCTTGGCGGCAGTGCCACCAAAGCGAGGTAGGACCAGCTCTCTTGAGGAGCTTCTTGGCACGCAGGCGCGAAGGCAAGATGCGCGTTAACTCGTCGAAGCTGATGCCATTTGGTATGGTCGTATTTGGAGGGGGGGCAGGAATCGTACCGGCATTCACGGCTTCGCGGCCCATACTGCCTCGGTTCGATTCAAGTACTTTCCGAGATTCACCCAATTGGACTTGTTGGGGGCATCGACAGCCACGCCCACTTAGTCAGTATGTTGATTTGCACCCCGAACTGCCCTGCCTGGAAGGGAGATCTGTATCTAAGTATGACCCACGTGTCATAACCCTCCTGCCCAGAATCTGAGCAGGAGAAGTAGGAGTGATGATAGTGGCCATTTTGAGTCTGTCTAGACGCACGCATTTCCGGGAGGGCATTGCGAAAGATTCGCACCAGACGCTGACTTTAGATTGCCCACCAACGTTATTTCACCAAAGTCTCAGCCCCATGCCAACTGAAAGTGTCGAAGAGCAGACGTTCCGAAGTGGTCAGGCTCGGTCGATCACCCGTCATGAGACGGCGACTACCTCCAGACTAGAGTCGCTCTTGCAGGCCGCTCACATACCTGGGCTTGATTTCGTTCGTGCCCTGTCCATTTTCCTTGTCATGGCGGGTCATGCGTCTGAGGGATGGCCCGATTCATTCTGGGTTCGAGTCATCAACTCAGCGGGTGGACTTGGGGTCGAGGCGTTTTTCGTTCTCTCCGGATTCTTGATCACGCGACTTCTACTGCGGGAGCACGAAGCAACTGGACGAATTACCCTGGGCCGCTTTTATCGGCGTCGAGCTGCTCGCCTGCTTCCCGCGTTTTATGTCTATCTCCTGGTGGGCGTCGTGCTATTGCTACTACGGGGGCAACCCGTGCCTTGGGGTGCCGTGGTTTCATCCAGCGTCTATGTGATCAATTACTACCAAGCATTCACCGGGGCGCAAACGCACTTTCTCTCGCACTGCTGGTCACTCGCCGTTGAAGAACAGTTTTATCTGTTCTGGCCTCCTGTGCTCGTTATCCTGCTGGCACGACGCAAGAGTCTTGTGGCAACCCTCGCCTGCGCGATATTGGCGATCTGGATTTATCGGTGGATTCTCGTATTCGGCATCCACGCCTCAGACTATTACTTGTATCGGGCGCTCGAGACCCGGGGAGATCATCTGGCCATTGGCTGCCTCGTCGCTGTGCTGCTCCAGCCAGGACAAGCGTACGGAAAGATTGTGACTTGGCTCGATCGGCCATCGGTCTGGCTGGCGCTCGTAGTCGCGATGCTCGCAGTCGCTTTCAACGATAGCGATGCCGTATACAAATTTTCGGTGGGTTACATGCTGGAGCCAATCGTGATTTCCTTGTTTCTCATTTCGTCCGTCTTTGCGGCCGAGCGGGTTGACATCACGGGATGGGTGGTCAGTTCCCGACTCCTCGGACAGATGGGGCGCGTTTCGTACGGGATGTATCTGATCCACGGCGCGGTTATGTATTCGACCAATAGAGTCCTGGTCGAGCTGACGGGAAGCTTAACTCTTGGGTTCCTGGGGGCTTGTGCTGCAACCATGCTCGTCGCGAGCATCTCGTTCAAGTACTTCGAGGCTCCAGTGCGAGCTTGGATCAATCAACGATTCGGAGGTTCTTACCGTAGCCAATATGGTCAGGCGAAGGGACAGTTCAATGCCACGTGATTCTGCACGGGCGGCGAGTTAGGTTTGTATGTCGTGATCGAGGTAGACCGAAAGGTCGAATTGGGCATCGGTACGATAGAACTTGCCGAGTACGCGTTTCGAGAAGGCGATTTCGGCGGGTAGGCCGTCGTCGCTCGGGGCATCGGATGGGCTGGAGGCCATCGCGTCGTTCTAGACTGGCACGTCGGTGTACTGCCTGCAAGCGAACCGGCATTCACGGCTTTGCAGGCCGCTAAAGAGAATTTTTCTCCTTTTGCTTCAACCCACTGCACGTCCTCCGCCAGAAACCCCTGATCCAGCCATCCTGTATGTCTCCTGCTGACGGCGTGGGCAAATTGCGCAATCCTTTCGCGATACGCCCCGCTTACGGGTCGCGCACTCCGCCGCAAGGAATGCGAGCGATGCGTGGGATAAACGGCTGCGCGAGCTGAACCGTCAAATTGCGAGCGGCCGAGGGCTTCCCTTGCCGTGAAATAAGGTTCGGTGTTGCGTGCCCGAGATGCAGCGTGGCCCAGAGGGAGGCGTGCGCATGCCTATTGGTTTGCCAAACCCAATGCCAGCACATTTTTATTTTCTTTGACGTAACGCTTTCCGGCACTAGTAGCGCTTCTGGCCAAAGGGTTTTCGGCAGGCACAATCGGACGCCTCGCCAGATTCTCGAGCGGACTCGTTGCGTCTCCGGCCCGCTTTTTCCAGGAGCATCATCCTAAAGTAGTGAGAGCACTCCTCCCCCGGTTGAAAGTTCGCTATCACGGATTGTCCGACAGGAAGGACCAGAGTACCTTTACGCCCTAGAAACGAAGCGCTCCGCGGCAACCGTCTGCCTTGGGCACAAAGCGTTAGGCTATCAATCGACTAGAGGTTCGATTCGAATCCGCCGCGGGAAACCGCGGCTACCTTTCAAAAATCCTACCTTGATGCGCCGATAGACTTCTCCTGCCCCCTCAGAACATTTATAAGTCCATGCATCGCGGTTAGGAACTCTTGTGGCTCTCCCAATGCAAAATACGCTGACTTAACTTCCATGATTTGCTGGAATTCCAGTGGCGTCGACTCAACAAATGCCATCGACCAATCATCAAAGAGCCTATCAATAATAGGGGTCACCCGCATTATCTCTACGTCAGTATGGCGCTTGTCTTGGAGAATTTTCAGATATAGGCTCAGAACGGACTGCTCGGGTCCTTCGAGTATTTGGAGGAAAATTGAGCCGCCACTCACCAGAACTCCCGTGATGTCCATCTCCTTATTTTTCCGTCGTGCAGACACGAGGACCTCTTTGATGTCCCTGATGGTTGTGGTCGGGACCGCCTGGCTGAAGTACTGTAGTCGAATCATTTCATGCTCTCCTGATTGCACGCACTACCGCCCTTTGGGCGGTGGCTACGCGGCGGTTGCGGTGTGTTGTCGAGTTTCTTTGACACTTCGGAGCTTGGCTGTTGCCATTGAGCAGAACTCCGACAACGGGTTTTGGGAGAGTTCTCGGGCTTGGTAGAAATGAGCGATTGCTGTGGTTTGCGCAGCGGCGCGTGCCCTCGCCTATCGACCCGGTACTGGGTTACTTAAGCATCGCCGCACCACAAGCACTAGAACAAGGAAGTGCATCGGCGATTGGACCCAACCTAGTACGTGTACGCTCATGAGGGGCCCTTGGCAAATAAGGCCTGCGCACCCCGCGTCACTCGTCGGTCTCTGCGACAAGCACTGGGAGATGCGGAGCAGTGAGTGTTCTTACCCATTTGGCGTCTTCCGAGGAAATTGAGCTCCACAGGTGGAGCGCCGACGCGCGCGCTTGAAGCGAAGCGAGGTTCGCAATCTTTGGGGTTCAGAATTTCAGCGCACCGAGGGGCTTTTTCTTGGGTTAAAAAAATGTTTTATACGGAGCTCGAATGAGCCCGACTGTGAGCGGCTAGCTATCCCATCTTGCGATTTTGGACTTTGGTGAAGAGTATGGTGCCCACCTAAATTTTGGTGGACACCATGAACTCCAATCCCCGTAGCCGTCGTACCCATAGTTCCGAATTCAAGGCGCAGGTTATGGCGGAGGGCCGGAAGCCCGGCGCTTCGATTGCTGCAGTGGCTCTGCGGCATGGGCTCAATCCCAATCTGGTGCACAAGTGGTTCGCTGGCCAGGGACTGAAGCGTACCGGGCTGACGGCGCCGAGCGCCATGGCCTCGGCTCCTGGCCTGCAGTTCATTCCAGTGGGCGTTACCACTGCCAACGGTCCGAACCCAGCGCTGGCGTTGGCGGCGTCTGACGACTGGCAGCTGGAACTCGTGATGGGCGCACTGTCGGTCAAGCTCTCCTGCCCGCGCGCTGCAGCGGCAGCCTTTGCGCCGGTGTTGCGCTCGTTGGCCGATGCGATGGAGCGCGCATGATCCGCATCGATGCGCTGTGGCTGTGCACGCAGCCGGTGGACATGCGATCCGGCGCCGAGCGCCTGCTGGCAACGGTCGTCAATGCGCTGGGCCAGGCCCAGGCCTATCACGGCTACCTGTTTGCCAACGGACGCGCCACGCGCGTCAAACTGCTGGTGCACGATGGTTTCGGGGTGTGGTGCGCGACGCGCCGTCTGCACACCGGGCGCTTCGTCTGGGCCCAATGCGATGGGTTGCGCCAGGAGGGAGAAACACCTGCGGCACTGCAGCTGACCGCGCAGCAGTTCGATGCGCTGGTACTCGGATTGCCGTGGCAGCGCCTCGGTGATCTCGAGATCATCCGACGCGCATAGCATCCGCACGCGCAACACCGAAGTGCGGGTTGGTTGACATCGGAATTACCTATGTTCAATAGCGCCGTACTCAGGCAACATGACGGTCATGTCAGTCACCGACCGCGGCGCCACCTCAATCGATCTGGGCACTCTCGCACCCGAGGTGGCAGGCTTCATCGAACGGCTCCAGAAGACGGTTGAGACGCAGGCTCGCGAGATCTCGTGGCGCGACGTCAAACTCGAGAAGCTCACGTTCGAGATGGCGCGCCTGAAGCGCTGGAAGTTTGGCGCCAAGACCGAGGCGATGAACGCCCAGCAGCGCGCGCTGTTTCAGGAAACGCTGATTGAGGATGAAGCCGCCCTGCAGGCACAGCTGCTCGCGTTGCAAGGCACGCTGCCAGACGCCCCCAAGGCCACTCCCAGGGAGCCGCGCAAGCCACGTCGCCAGGCGCTGCCCGAGCAGCTGCGTCGCGTTGAACACCGCCACGAGCCAGACAGCACGAATTGCCCGAACGTCGACTGCGGTCAGCCGATGCAGCGTATCGGCGAGGATGTGAGCGAGCGCCTGGACATCATTCCTGCCGAATTTTTCGTGCATCGTCATATCTACGGCAAGTGGGCCTGCCGCTGCTGCCAGACGCTGCAGCAGGAGCCTGCCCAGCCGGAGATCATCGAGGGCGGGATCCCGGCGAGCGGCCTGGTGGCGCACACGCTGATCAGCCGCTTTGCCGATCACCTGCCGTATTACCGTCAGGAGCAGATCAACGCACGTTCCGGTGTGCATACGCCGCGCTCCACGCTGGCCGCCTGGTCTGGCGCCGGCGGTGCTGCGCTCGAACCGCTCTACGAAGCACACAAGCGCTTCCTGCTGGGCGCGCGCGTGCTGCACGTCGACGAGACGCCGGTGCCGCTGCTGGATCCCGGCTCGGGCAAGACGAAGCGAGCGTACATGTGGGCTTACGCAAGAGGGCCGCATGACGAGCACTGCGGTGTGATCTACGAGTTCTGTCTGGGGCGCGGAGCGCACTATCCGTTGACCTTCCTGGGTGGCAAGGGCTCCCCGTTACCGGAGCGGCCGTGGTCTGGCACGCTCTTGTCCGACCAGTACGCGGTATACGACGCGGTTGTCGACGGCACGGTATTCCCGGACCGAAAGGCTGCCGCCTGCGCGGCGCACGCCAGGCGGAAATTTGAGGAACTCTGCTCGGATCACGTGGGCAGCGCCAGCGCGGTAGGCCAAGAGGCGCTGCAGCGCTTTGCGCGCATCTATCACGCGGAGGGCACGTTTGCTGCGATGAGCCAGGAGCAGCGCCGGCAGGCGCGTCAGGAATGCACCGCTCCGCTCTGGGAGGAGTTACAGCTCTGGCTGCTGCTCGAGCGCAAGCGGGTGCTGCCCGGAGGCAAAGTCATGCTCGCCATCGACTACAGCTTAAACGCCTGGGATGCGCTGACGCTGCACCTGAAAGATGGCCTCGTCGCCATCGACAACAACCACATCGAACGGCAGATCAAACCCCTGAAACTGGGTGCCAAGAACTGGCTCTTCGTCGGCAGCGAGTTGGCCGGGCAACGCGCGGCGATCGTCCTCAGCCTCGTGCAGTCAGCCCGGCTCAACGGACTGGACCCGTGGGCCTACCTTCGCGATGTGCTGGGCCGTCTCGCAACCCATCCGAATAGCCGCATCGAGGAACTGCTACCGCATCGGTGGCGTCACCCCTCGATCAACTGACACCCGCCACCCGGCCGGGACTGGACTATCCAAGAGCACGTAGCGTCCTCATCACGAGTCCGCAAGGTGGGTTCCCCGGACGCTCACGCCCGACTTGCGGGGGCGGATAAGGTACGACATGTGCATCACCAAAGTGAGTTAAGGACATGGCACCTAGCGAAGCGGTTTTATCCACGGCCAGTAGGCCGAGATGCGGGTGGTTAGCCCACCTTTTTGAGGTGGCACGAGCCGGTTTGAGGCGGTATGAGGCGAAACGACCGCGCGCCTCTCAAAGACCTAAGCTCTTGATTAGAGTGGATTTGACGTACTGATGTTTGGAGGCGGGGGCCGGAATCGAACCGGCATACACGGCTTTGCAGGCCGCTGCATAACCACTCTGCCACCCCGCCCTCGATACCAGCGCAACCCTTAACCCATTTTAGCGAGGCCCGCGCGAACCTGCAGGTGCCAAATGTCAAGGCGTAACGGCGCGCCAACAAACAAAAGGGGAAGCCTTGCTGCTGTAAGGCTTCCCCTCGTGACTGGAGCGGGAAAGGAGTCTCGAACTCCCGACCTCAACCTTGGCAAGGTTGCGCTCTACCAACTGAGCTATTCCCGCGTTGCAAATACAGGGGGTGAATTATAGCGTCAGGCACAAACCTGTCAACTTGAGCGCCGCNNCCCCCTCCCCGCCCGCCGCATCCGGGACTGCCAGACGGTATCTGCCCCCTGCCCGGGGCGACGCCTTCCAGACACGGAACGGCTGTGCAATTTGCAGGAATCTTTTGGTGCAGCACGGTCCGACATCGACAAGCGGCTAAAATGGCGGATTCCTAGAATCCGCATGAGCGTCCTCCTCCCACGCACCACCCAACGCATTCACTGGCCCACCCCCGCAGGATCTGGGGACGCGTGGATGCTCGCCCAGGCAGCAGAGCAACTCACCGGTGAGAAGCGTGCGCTGGCGGTGCTTTGCGCCCAGGCGCTCGACGCCCAGAGGCTGCGCGACGAGATCCCGTTCTTTGCGCCGGAATTGCGGGTGCATCTGCTGCCGGACTGGGAGACGCTGCCCTATGATCAGTTCTCGCCCCACCAGGACCTGGTCTCGGAGCGTCTGGCAACCCTGCACTACGTCCAGTCCGGACAATGCGATGTCCTCATCGTTCCGGTCACAACGGCGCTCTACCGGCTCGCTCCGCCCGCGCACCTTGCCGCCTATACGTTCTTCTTCAAGCAGGGTCAAAAGCTCGACGAGGCGAAGCTGCGCGCTCAGCTCACGCTTGCGGGCTACCAACACGTGAGCCAGGTCCTGTCGCCGGGCGAGTACAGTGTGCGCGGCGGACTCATCGACCTGTTCCCGATGGGCTCGGTTCTGCCGTACCGGCTCGATCTCATGGGCGACGAGATCGAATCGATCCGCACCTTTGACGTGGGCACCCAGCGCAGTCTCTATCCGGTCCGCGACGTGCGGCTCCTGCCGGGTCGCGAGTTCCCGATGGACGATGCCGCCCGCACCGCGTTTCGCGGACGCTGGCGTGAGCGCTTCGAGGGCGACCCGAGCCGCTCGACGATCTACCGGGATATCGGCAGCGGCATTCCGTC
>PLEY01000134.1:14070-14197 GCA_003136595.1 Burkholderiales bacterium | reverse complement strand
GCCGCGCGCGTGGCTTCCAGGGTATCGGGAATGATGCCAAGGTCGGTCACCACGCAGCCCATGCCCTCCAGCAATCCGTTGAGCGTGAAGCGGCTCGAGTTGTAGATCGCTCCCGGGCGCAGGACAT